>DATAMF010000605.1:0-8662 GCA_036260665.1 Aggregatilineaceae bacterium
GCTGGGTGACAATTCGCGGCTGGATATTCTGCGGCTGATCGCACGCGATGAAAGCGGGATGCACGGCAAGACGATTGCCGCCAAGCTGAATCTGTCGGCGTCGGCGGTATCACGGCATCTGGCGCAGTTGAAGGACGCGGGTCTGATCACCGAGGAGTCGCACGATAACCGCACGATCACCTACCGCTTGCAGCGCGAGGCGATCACCAGCCTGCCGGAAAAGGTCTTCGACTACCTGCATCATTAGCGGCACACGGCGCGTTTTTGAGGTAAAGTCAACGCACCATCGTAAACTATAGGATTCCCTATGGACTCGTTTGATTTCAACAGCGTCAAGCTCACGGCACTGGCCGGGGCGGCGGGTTGAGCGGCGAAGTTAGGTCCGGGCGACCTCTCTGAGCTGGCGTACCCGCTCAATCGCATATTTCCTGCTGCCGACCATCCTAATCTGCTGGTAGGACTGGCCGAACCGGATGACGCGGCTGTGATCCGGTTGAGCGATGAGCAGGCAATCATCAGCACGACGGACTTTTTCCCGCCCGTGGTGGATCATCCCTATTGGTTTGGGGCGATTGCCGCCGCCAATGCGCTGAGTGATGTGTATGCGATGGGCGGCGAGGTGCTGATGGCGTTGAATCTGGTCGCGTTCCCGACCTCGCTCGATATGCGCATTCTGGCGGAGATTTTGCGGGGCGGGGCGGAAAAAGTGAAAGAAGCGGGCGCGGTACTGGCGGGTGGGCATACCGTCACCGATAACGAGCCAAAATACGGGTTAGCCGTCACGGGGTTGATTCATCCCCAGCGCATCAAAGCGAAGGGCGGCGCACAGGTGGGGGATGCGCTGGTGCTGACCAAACCGCTCGGAACGGGCGTGATTACTACCGCGCTCAAACGCGATCAGGCGCAGCCCGCGCACGTGGAAACGGCGATGCAGGTCATGGCGACGCTGAACAAGGCGGCAGCACAGGCGGCGCAGGTGGTCGAGGCGCACGGGCTGACGGATATTACCGGGTATGGGCTGATCGGACATTCCTACGAGATGGCGCGGCTGAGCGGCACGATCTTCCGGTTTCACAGCGCGGCGCTGGACTGGCTGCCCGGCGCGCGGGAGTATGGCGAAAAAGACATTTTCCCCGGCGGACAGCGGCGCAATCGCGCGTATTACAGCAGGTGGGTAGCTTTCGATGATCAGGTGGACAATGTGACGCGCGATCTGCTATTCGATCCGCAAACTTCCGGCGGCTTGCTGATCACAGTGGGCGCGGCGCGGCGCGATGATCTGCTGCGCGAACTGGCAGAACGCGGCGTGGTGGGTTTCGCTGTGGGTGAGGTGCAGGCGGCGGACGGCCAGCCGGGAATTGTGGTCGCTTCGTAGCTGACGTTATACCTCTGAGCGACGTTGGGGTAAGTTAAGTAAATGCTTCGAATACCCAATAAATCCAGAATAATGATCCGAAAAACAGGATAATTCCCATATATGCGTAGTCGGCTCCTGTGAAATTAATGTCGTTTCTCATGCGGTAGACGCCCAGGCTGGTGATCCCTAATGCGATGAGCGCCGGGGCAAACAGATGGAGATAATTTATTTCCTCGTAGTAAAAAACCTGATTGAACATCCACACACATGAGAGCGCCAGTAAGCCGATACCGATCTCAGGGATAATGATTTTTCGATCTTTCAGATCGCGCCAGTCGAGCACCTTGCTCGAAATTCCCCAGATAATCAACACGATGGAAAGGAAAGCTGGTGCGAAAAAGACCGCGCCATTGATGCACATAGGCCTCCTCGATCCCAGAGGGCTAAGACTCACTCAAAGTAGACGCCGAAGAACAACCAGAGCGTGCTGGTGCGACTCTGAAGATCGGCTGCAACCCACGATCATAACTTCTCCCGGCAGATCGTGCGATTTCTACTCCATTCCAAAAATCTGATTGGCATAGGCAATCGTCGTTTTGATCGTCGCCATGTCGTAAAACAGGTCTTTGTGTGTGAGATTGGCGGGCTGCTCAAAGTCCACCGCGACCCCGGCATTTTGCAGCGCTGCCGCGAGTGTTTCGGCTTCGGCCAACGGAACGACCTCATCCGCCGGACTGTGAATGATCAAAAAGGGCGGCTCGGAGCCATCGATCCAGTAGAGCGGCATCGTTTGGGCGATGTGTTCCGTTTCGGCGGACCAGGTGGTTTGATCGCGCCAGCCCTGCGATGGAGTCGCGGCGAGATCGTTGATCAGGGCGAGGGTGTCGGACTCCTCGATCTGGTAGCCCAGGGTCAAATCAACGGTCAGGCGCAGATTGTCATCCGCCACCGGGGCCAGAATCGACGCGCCCCACACGGCTACCGCGCTGGCGAATCCCTCAGCGGGAACCGGAGAGGGGCAGTTCTGCATAAAGAGGGCCGGATCGTCTGCCGCGCCAATGGTCGAGGCCAGCATGCCGCCCTGGGAGAAGCCCAGCAGCAGAATCCGGTTGGGATCAATGCTATATTCCGCGGCGTTCGCATGAATCCAGGCGACAGCGCAGAAGCCATCTTCCAAGGCCGACCAATAGCCGTGCAGCAGCGGTTCGCGGTATTCGACGATCACAGCGGTATAACCCGCCCCGGCAAACGTGATCGCCTTGCGGCCTATATCCTCGTGGCTGATGCTGTAGCCCCGGAACAGGATCACGGCGGGCTGTGGTGCCGCCGGGGTGCCTTTGATAAAAATATCGAGTACCTGATCAGGCCGTGCATCGGGGAGATACGCGACACCATCAAAGGTCGGGCGGATTTTCCCCGGCGTAGGGACGGCACCCAACCGGCGGTTTTCGATGTCCGTCAGCAGCGCCATTGCGCCCATCGTGCGCGGGACATCTTCAACACACAAGGCTTCCCCCTCACTGATGAGTTGGTAAGCGAGATCGAGATCATCCGCTTCATAGGCAGTTTTGGCCGCCTGCAAAATATCGTTTGGCCCGCCATCACAGGTCCACGGCTCGTCGTCTTGCGCGTCCGCGAGCCGTGCGCATCCAAGCGATAGTATAATCAGACCGATCCACAGGAGCCGCTTCATATGCCCCGCCCTCCACCTCATCGATCCTACTCTGTATTTCAGTATAACCGATTCAGCTTTAGGATAAAAGCACTATTACACAGCCCGGATAAAGCAGGCTGTGCGGGCTGGTAGCGCCGGGTGTGATCTTATTTCGGCGGTGGGGATGGTGTACGCGTGAAACGCGGCGGCAAAAAGGGCGTTGTAGTGGGGGTAAGAGTCGGAGTGGCGGAGATCGTCGGGGAAGCGCTCGGTGTTCGCGTCGGGGTGCGGGAGGGCGTCCGGCTGGGTGTGCGCGATGGAGTCCGGGATGCCGTTTGAGTCGCCGTGGCGGTATGGGTTGCGGTGGGCTGTGTCGGCGTCAGGGTGTAGGTCGGGCTGGTGGTGGCGGTCAGCGTCTGGGTTGGCGTCAAGGTGATCGGGGTAGGGCTGAGCGTTGGGGTGGCGGTCAAGGTGCTGGTGGGCGAGGCGGTCAGCGACGGCGTGACTGTTGGCGTGAAGGTCAGCGTGGGGGCATCGGTTGGCATGTCGGTCAGTGTCAGGGTGAGCGTCAATGTCGGAGTCGCCACCGGCTGACTGATGGATTCCGCCGGGATGGTTGCCAGAGTCGGAGTTTCGGTGGCACGCACATCGGGCGGAGTAAATAGTAACGTCGCCACGGTGGGCGACGCTGTCGAGCTGGGCGGCGAATTTCCCCCGGTGCCATCATCCAGGGTGGGCAAGGCGCTCACCCCGGCGGCATCGGTGGTCGGCGTAGGGGCGGGCGGTGCAGCCCCGGCCAGTGTAAAGAGCTGTTCGAAGGACGCGCCGCGTTCTCCCAGATTGGTCTGCGGGATATTGTTCACGGTGAGCGTGACCGCGCTGGCATCCATAATTTTGACGTACAGCGTCTGGGCGGCGGTGTAGCGCAGAATCTCACCCGCTTCGGCGTAATTGTCATACTTGAGATCGCCACCGTCGGCCATCACATAAATGTACGTGCGGCGCGAAACCTGGATTTCGACGGTTACTTCAGTGCCAGTCAGCGTCGGCGGGGTATAACTCAGGGCGGGTGTCGGGCTGCCCGGTAGGGAGTCGGCAGAAGTGGCCGTGCTGCCCGGCGTCAGGGCATCCGGCGCGGGGGTTTGCCCAGTTCCGGCGGTCTGCGTGGGCGTATCGTCCGCGCTGTCCTGATTATTCATCAATTGGATGCCCGCATAAGCCAGCGCGACGACAATCGCACCGAGCAGCAGCACCACCAGCAGCACCCCGATGCCGCCCAGCCGCGCCCGCCAGCGGCGTACCGCAGATTGGGCAGGCACACGCGGCACGGAAGGCGGCGTATAGGGACGGCGGACGGTTGTGGGGGTCGGTGCGGGCGTGGGTTCGGGTTCTGCTTCGCGTTTGCGCCGCCAGCGTTTGGGTTCCTGCGAAGATTCCAATTCTTGCAGCAACAGATCAAAGTCCACCCCCAGGAAGCGCGCGTAATTGCGTAAAAAGCCCTGCGCCTGGACAGGCGTCATGCCGGAATAATCGCCGCGCTCCAATAAATCAATAAACCGGGCGCGGATACGCGTGCCACGTTCGGCTTCTTCCAGGGTCAGATCTTTGGCTTCACGGGCAGTGCGCAAACGCTGCCCCAGCGTTTTGGGATCGGTCATATGCGCTCGCTCCTGTTTGCACGGGGGATATTAACCAAAAGCGGGTATTTTGACTACCCGCCAATCTGGTTGCGCGCTGTTATTCGAGGTTTGCGAACAAATCGTACACGTCACCATTGAATGCCGCCAGGAATGTCGCCCATCCATCGACTACTTCCTTGGTGACCACCGACGGTGGTGTTGGGGAAGCAGCCTGAAGCTGAGCATAGGGAGGGCTGTCATAGGCTGCGATTGTGTGTTCGGCGTGGCAGAATACACAGGTGGCAGCTAACGTCCATTCGACTTCATGGCGCTGAGCCACCCGCACGTTGTCCGACTCATACGACGCACCACAATAGGGGCAGGTCATATGGCGGAGCACGTAAGCCACTAGCTCACCCGTCCCGCTGTATTCGATTGACATTCAGGTGGACCGGTACCCCGCCAGTAAGCGGACTTACTCGGTCGCTGCTTCCTCTACCGTCTCAACCTCACCGTTTTCGGCGGCGGGTTCTTCTACTACAACTTCTTCGATTACGGCTGGCGCGTTTTTCAGCGTGGCTACGCTTTTGCCCGCCAGATAATCGTTGATTTCTTCATCACGAATAATCACGACGCGCAGTACCGGCGCGGTTTCCGATCCCAGACGGACCGGGACGTTGTGAATACCCAGTTCGCGCAGCGGACGTTCACTGATGCGGCGGCGGTTGATGTCGAGACCTGTTTTTTCTTGCAGCGCTTTGGCAATGTCATCGGTGGTAATCGAACCATAAAGCTTATTGTTCTTACCCGCCTTGACACCAAACACCAGTTCGACGCCATCAATCCGGCGCGCGGCTTCGTGTTCTTTTTCCTTTAATTCTTCACGGCGAATAGCGACGTGTTGCAGCAAATGCTGATTATCGCGCAGGGCACCGGGGGTCGCTTTGACTGCTAAACCACGGGGGATCAGGTAGTTCCGAGCAAAACCATCGGCCACTGTCACCACATCGCCCGCTACGCCGTGTTTGTAGACGTATTCCTTGAGAATAACCTTCATCGTGGGCCTTCCTTGACGTTCTATTATTGCCGGGCGCTATGATACCGCAAACCCCCGTTCATTTCCAGGGTAACATTTAGGGCAGGGCGAAAAACAGCATTTCACCATCGTCATAACGCACCACTGCCGTCGTGACCACCATGCCAATCGGCACCTTAAAAATCAGCCAGCCCGTTTTTTCGGCGTCCCCCAGAATTTCGCCTGCCAAGGGGGAATCACTGTTCTCCATATCGGTGGGATTGATCAAAATGCCGGTATCACTCACCAATTGAACATGGGTACCGATCTCGCTCAGATCGCAGATCTTTTCATCGGCCAGATTACACTTGACCTGGAACTGTACCTTCAGATATTCAAATTGCAGATCGTCAGGGCTGGCTTCCTGCGTGGCTTCGGATATTTCACTGGCGGTGATGGGGCGGCGGACCACACTCAGGGCGGCAATGCTGAAATCGGATGTAACCGCATATTTGCGCGGCGACACGGGATTATCCCGCGCCCCCTTGCCGTTATTCATTTCAGAGCGCGACTGTTGAAAGCAGGCCAGCGCGGCTATGCTCAACAGAAGGATCACGAGGTGCGGTCTGAACCGGCTCAACTTCATACGATTTGCCCCATTCTGCTTTACGCGGATTATACAACTTCTCCCGTCAGCGCGCCCAACCGGTATAATATGCGGATTAGCACAATCATCAAAAGGAGAACCTGGGATGCGTTTGCAGTCGATTCGTAATGCGACGATGATTCTGGATTATCACCACCATCGCCTGTTGCTGGATCCTTATTTAGCTGACAAGTTTGCGCGCCCATCCTATACGGGCAAATCGCCTAATCCGCTGGTCGATTTGCCGCTGGCGGTGGATGAAATTCTGCGGGACGTGGAAGCGGTAGTCGTGTCGCACCTGCATTCCGATCATTTTGATCCGGCAGCGCAGGCGGTGGTGCCGAAACATCTGCCGCTGTTCTGCCAACCGGACAACGCGCCGGTTATTCAGGAATACGGCTTCCAACAGGTCATCCCCATCGTGGATCGGTGCGACTGGAACGGCATCACGATCCGCCGCGTCAACGGGCATCACGGCCTGGGCGAAGTGGAAGAAAGTATGGGCACGGTGTCGGGGTTTGTGTTCCAGGCGTCCGGCGAACCTACCATTTACTGGGCGGGGGATACAGTGCTGTGTGACGAGGTGCGCGCCACGATCACGACAGTTCAGCCCGATATGGTGATCGTGCATGCGTCGGGTGCTACGTGGCCGGTCAGCAGCGGCGAACGCGTTTTGATCGTGATGGATGCGGCCCAAACGGTGCAGGTCTGCCAGCTTGCCGACCCCAGCACCGTGATCGCTGTCCATATGGAATCACTGGATCACGGCACCGTCTCGCGGGCCGATCTGCGTACTGCCGCCGTTCAAGCCGGGATCAGCCCCGCGAAACTGCGTATCCCCGCCGATGGCGAGGTGATCGAACTTTAGCGCGCGGACAACATGCCCCCGGCGCGGCCATTTTTGAACGCGACGATTTCTGCCAGAATGCTGAGGGCGATTTCTTCGGGTGACTTGCCGCCGATGTCCAGGCCGATAGGGGTGTGAATCTCCGGCAGTTGGCTCAGGTCGAACCCGGCCTGGGCCGCCCGTTCGGCGCGTTCCTGGACGCGGACAGGTTTACCAATCGCGCCGACATACCGCACGCGGGGACTGTGGGCCAGCGCCCGCAGCATGGCATCCTCAAAACGCGGCTCGTGGTTGAGCGAGATGATATAAGTGCGATCATCTACGCCGATCTGTTCCACGATCTGATCCGGCCATGCGGCCAGCACCTGATCCGCGTCGGGATGGCGTTCGGGGGTGGCAAAGGCGGGGCGGGCATCGGTCACGATGGTGCGAAAACCGAGCACTTTCGCCAGCCTGACCAGCGGCACAGCGATCTGTTCCGCGCCGAAGATCAGCAGCGTGGGCGGGAGCATCATGGGTTCGAACAAAGCGACCTGTCCGCCCGCATAGGTGACGCTGAGCGGTTTGTCGTCTTTCATCGCCACGCGCGCATCCCGCAGGATGGTAGAGGCGATGTCGGGCGCGCCGTTTCTGCTGATTTGCAGATGAAACACGTCAGGCGCGGTGGGCTGGGCGGGCGAACAGAGCGTCACATTCACATGGCGTCCGGGCGGCTGCATGAGCGTGTCCAACAGATCGCGGTCCAGCCGCTCGACCAGCACATCGATCTTGCCTTCGCAGTTCAGGCCGATTTCGACCAGCGGATTTTCGACGTGTTTGTAATGCAGCATCAACGGATTGCCGCTGCGCAGGACTTCCTGCGCGGTTTCGTACACATCCGTTTCGACACACCCGCCGCTGACCGCTCCCACAAAGCGGTTAGCGGTGGTCATGATCATTCGCGCGCCCAGCGGCTGGCTGGACGATCCGAAAACGCGCACGATAGTCGCCATTGCTACCGGGTCGCCTGCATCGAGCCATTCCGCCGCCTGAGTTAAGAGGTCATCCGCCATAACAAGTCCTTGTGTTTGCCGCCAACTTGTCCGCTATTTTACCGCTAGCGGCGGCCTTTGCCCTTTTTCTTCCCCCCACCTTTTTTATCCCAGCTCGGTTTGTCGCCCGAGTCCATCTTGACCAACTTTGGCTGGAACTCCGCCAGCGCCACCACGAGATCGGATTGGTCGGCCATCACCTGACGAATATCCTTATACGCGCCAGGAGCCTCGTCCAGTCCCGCCGAGAGCAGTTCGACGCCTTCCTCTTTGAGCTTGCGCTTGACGACCTCCCAATCGAATTTTTCAAGCGCCGCCTTGCGACTCATCCGGCGTCCGGCCCCATGTGCCGCACTCGCCAGTGACTCGACATTGCCCAGCCCGCGCACGACGAAGCCCGGCGCGCTCATGCTGCCCGGAATCACCCCCAGCACATCCTGGCCCGCCGGAGTTGCGCCCTTACGGTGAACAATCGCTTCCCGCCCATCGACCA
>DATAMF010000607.1:0-2944 GCA_036260665.1 Aggregatilineaceae bacterium
GCTGGGGTTCTGCGGCGCACCGGAGCAGAATGATTTTACGGCTCCGCCTGTCGAACGGCTGGATCGGGTGGGGGAGTGGTTGGATCATATTCAGGGGTTGGGCGCAAACGCGATCTATTTGGGTCCGGTGTTCGAAGCGACAGCGCACGGGTACGATACGGCGTAGGAGGAATGCACCACCCCCATTTTTCCCCCCGCCGCTTGCTGCCTGCCGCGCCCGTTTTTTTCCCCTCTCCAACGATTTTGGAGAGGGGTCAGGGGTGAGGTCCGAGCATTTCTCCCCTTCCTGCTTGCGGGAAGGGGCCGGGGGTAGGGTTCTTTCTCTACGCCAGTGGGGTGAGGTCCGTAGGGGCAATTCATGAATTGCCCCCTTGTCACGAAAAAATCCCATGCATAAACTGGTGCAGCGCGTCATAGATCAGCTTGTCGCTCATCTCCAGATACCCGTTTAACCAGAGACTCAGATAATTGTTGATCATCCCCAGAAAACTGATCGCGTACCGCTGCTGCCGCCCGCGCATATTGCCGTGATTTACCACCGCCTGCACAAACACCCGCTCCATGATCGCGTACTGCTGCTCGTGGTAGTGATACACCGCCTTAAACGATTCGCTCTCCGGCGGCGCGAAATACATGCCAAGCTGCATTCGGTAAAAATCACCGTCCGTTTTAGCGAAGGCGCTGTACGCTTTCATCACCTTTTCCAGCGTGAGCGTGAGATCGCCCTGGTAGATGGCCGCTTTTTCAACCTGCTCAATCAACCGCTCAAAATGCGCTTGCAGCAGCACATCCAGCAGACCGCGCTTGCTGCCGAAATAATGGTACAGCGTCGGTTTGGTCACGCCCGCCGCTTCCACAATTTCCTGCACGCCCACCGCATCGTATCCCCGCGCCGCGAACAAATCCAGCGCGCGTGCTAAAATAACAGCCCGGTTATCCATTTTTTCTCCTGACCATCACTATACCACTCGGTATAGAACTTTGTCAAAAAAAGGAGTTCGGACAATGTGGCAAGTATTATTAATTGGCGGCGCGTCGGGCACGGGTAAAACAGGCTTGGCGCAGCGCTTAGGACAAAAATTAGGTATTTCGGTGCTCCTTGCGGATGACATCCGGCTGGCGATCCAGCACATCAGTACGCCGGAACAGTTCCCGGACCTGCACTTTTTCCTCACCTACCCCAACATCTGGGATCAACCCGCCGCGACATTGCGTGAGGGGTGGATCACCGTAGCCCGCCAAGTCTCTACCGCGCTGGAAATGGTCATTGCGCATCATCTGGTCGTATCCGGTGTGGGATCGGTCATTATTGAGGGGGACGGCATTTTGCCAAATCTCGCCGTTCAGAATCAGTTCGTCTGGACAAAGCTCGACTCACCAGATTTGGTGCGTTCAATCTTTCTTCACGAACCGGACGAGTCCGTTTTGCTGGACAATATGCGCCAGCGCGGGCGCGGTTTTGATGAGTTCACCACGCAGCAGCAAGTTAATTTTGCGCATGGAGCATGGCTGTTTGGCAACTGGCTCCAATCGGAGGCCGAAAAATGCGTTTGCCCGGTGATTCCATGCCGTCCCTGGGATACGCTGGACGAGCGCGTTTCGAGTATCACTATCGAAGTTAGTCATTGAAGTTAGCCATCCGATGGTGATGACAATTCCGAACATCCGTACTACAATAAGATTGTGCCCTTTGCACGATCTTTAACAACGTGTTTTCGTGGTGCGGTTCGTCTTTTCGCGTGGCGCGTCGTGAGTTGCCCTCTTTTTCCCCTTGAGACGTCGTCAAGGGGGGGCGGGGGTAAAAACCCAAAACTCAGGACTTTACGCCAGAAAGTAGGACTTCCTGCCATGATCTCCCCCCTTTTCCGACATTTCTTCCCTCAGACCATCATCAAAGGGGGGGCGGGGGTAGATAACTGGCACACCATGATCAACAAACAGGGCACCTGGCGGGCTTTCTGGATCGCATAGTACCGCGCCGGATTCCGATATTTTTCCGGCACGTCTTCCGGCTCTGGTTCCAAAAATTCCAGAATCTCGAACTGATGGCGGCGCAGCGCCTGGAACCATGTTGAGATTTTCCGGTTGCACAAATAAACCGGCTGCTCGCCATTCCAGGCCGTGAACTCGCTCACCTTCTCGTCATGATATGAACTTTGAACCGTGACCGCAGCCGTATTCGCATCCGTTTCCAGCCCGACATGCGCAAACAGCGGATGTTCCCAACTGAATACGAATCGCCCGCCCGGTTTCAGGTAGTGCCGGACATTCGCCAGGGTGCGATCCAGGTCTACCGTCCAGCCGAGCGCGAAAATCGAAAACACCGTGTCTACCGGGCCAATCGCCAGCCGTTCTTCCATCGGCGCTTCGAACAGTTCCACCTGCCCCGCTTCGATAGCGTCCCGGTTTGTTTCGCGGGCAAAATCGATCTGAGCGCGCGCAAAGTCGATTCCATAGACTTTCGCCGCGCCATGTGCGAGGAGATATTGAATACTGTGTCCGCTGCCACACCCGATCTCAACCAGGGTTTTGCCCGCGATCTCGCCGATCAGATCAGGGCGCGCCTGCCCTTCCCCGAACACGCCCCACGCGGGCAAAACACAACGGCCATAAAACTTCGGTGCAGCCGCGTTCCAGGCAAAACGGTTGGCAGTCAAAGGCGAATCCGGCATAGTACCCGCCTGAATTACCGCGTCATATGCAGGGCATCGAGCAGTTTGCCCTCGCGGATAATCGTAACCATCGCGTCGAGATACGGCTGCATAGCGACATCCCGCGTCAGCGGCGCGATCCGCTGTCCCGGCGCAATCTCAACGCTGCGCAGATAATCCATCACCATTTGTGTACCGCGTCCCCATTTGAGTGTCGGATCCGACTTAGCCCGCAGTTCGAGCGCTTGGTAGGCGCACAGCAGTTCAATCGCGATCACCGTTTGCGCATTTTT
>DATAMF010000608.1:0-2797 GCA_036260665.1 Aggregatilineaceae bacterium
CTTTATAACTCGCCAGATTCGCCCGTAGATGGGCGAGTAATTGATCGGCAGTGACGGCGGCTCCCGGTTGGAGAACGACACAGGCGACGCCGATTTCGCCCCACTTCGGATCGGGCACGCCGACCACCGCGCATTGATGCACCGCCGCGTGACGGTAAAGGGCCTGTTCGATCTCGACGGGATAGACATTTTCACCGCCAGAGATGAACATATCCTTTTTGCGATCCACGATGTAGAAATACCATTCTTCGTCGTGGCGGGCCATGTCGCCGGTATGGAACCAACCTTCGGCATCAACGACTTCATCCATCGCGTCGGGCAGGTTGAAATAGCCGGAACAGAACGACAGGCCCTTCAAAACAAGTTCGCCCACCTCGTTGGGTCCTAACGGGCGGTTCTGGTCGTCTACCACACGGGCATCAACAAAAAAGTTCGGACGGCCAATGCTGCCCGCTTTGCGGATGGCGTCTTCGGGCGCAAGGGCAAAAATGCCAGGGCCAAATTCGGTCATGCCGAAGCCCTGTTTAAAACGAACCCCTTTTTCGGCGGCGAACTTTTCGACCAGAGTCACGGGCAGGGGCGCGCCGCCGCTGGTGCAGAAACGCAAACTGCTTAAATCCACCTCGGCCCAGTTGGGGGCCTGGGTGAGCATCTGGTACATGGTGGGCACGCCCGCGAAAAAGTCCGCGCGGTATTCCTCAATCAGACTGAGGACGGTGGCGGGATCGAAGCGGCGGACCAGGACCGTTGTGCCGCCGACAATCATCAAGGGCATGGTGTAGACCAGCAGGCCGCCGGTGTGGAACATCGGGAAGACATTCACGGTGGTATCGCCAGGGAGAATGTCGTGAATCACGGTGTTCAATGTATTCCAGACGATCATCCGGTGGCTGATCTGGGCACCTTTCGGGATGCCGGTGGTGCCGCCAGTAAAAATCAAGGCGACGGTATCTTCCGCTTCGACGGATTCGGTGATAACCGGATCGGCAGGGCTGGATTGCAGCACGGTTTCAAAGTGCTGGCTTTCAGGCAGGCCGGAACCTTCGATGTGCAGGATATGGGTTACGCTGGCGGCTTCGGGGAGCAACTGGCGCACATTGTCTTTGAACTCGTCCGAGAAGATCAGCGCTTTGGGCGTGGTGTCGTGGATAACCTGCAAGAGTTCGCGCCAGTGCATGCGCCAATTGTAGCAGGCCAGAATCGCGCCGAGTTTGCTGCACGCAAAAAACGCATCAAGAAATTCCACGCCATCGAGGGCGATGATCCCAATCCGATCCCCTTGTTGCACGCCGACCACATCGCGCAGCCAATTCGCAAAACGGTTGGCCCGTTCGTTCATCTGGCAGTAGGTCAGTTCCAGGCGCGGCGTTTTACCCGTATCAACCACAGCCAGATGATCGGGGGTGTAGATGGAACGGCGCGCCAGCGTATCACCGATATACATGCTGCTCTCCTATTCCAGCGTCCATTCGAGGGCAACGGCGGCCATTGTCGAACCGGCACCGCTACCGCAAAAAACCACGAGGTCGCCGGGTTGGGGTCCGATGCCGCTGACGACGGCATCATCCAGCGCCATCGGCATACAGGCGGACCCGGTGTAGCCCCATTTATCCATGATGGTATGGGTTATCTCGCGCGGGAGGCCGAGATCGTTCATGACATATTCAATCGTGCGCAGGTTAAGCTGCGTGAAATAAATTCGGGCGATGTCCGGCACGTCACGCCCGATTTTGTGCATCAGATCGCGGACCAGCGGCGGCCAGCCTTTGTTGTTGGTGTCGGGCGGAAACCGTTTGCGGATTTCGAGAATCTGGCGGCGGGTGTTGTCGCCCCCGGTGGGTTCAACCGTCCCGCCGATAAAAACACCCATATAGTCGTGGAAAGACCCATCGGAGCGGATGTTGCCGCCCAGAAAACCGGGTTTGTCGCCCGCGCTGACCACGACCGCGCCGCCGCCATCGCCAAACAGCGTGCAGGTGCGCTTATCGGTCCAGTTGACATAGCGGGTCATGCCGTAGGCTCCGATCACCAGAATATGCTGGTAGCCGGGGTCGGTAGCGATGTACTTACCCGCAATATCGAGGCCAATCACCCACGCGGCACAGGCGCTGTTCACATCGTAGGTGCCTGCATTGACCGCGCCGAGTTTGTACTGCACCACCGATGCGGTGCCGGGGGAAACGTAGTCGGGCGTATCGGTGGCGAGGATAATCAGATCGATGTCAGTAGGCGCGAGTCCGGCACGATCCAGCGCTTCACGCGCGGCGTAGACGGCGAGATCGGATGTCACTTCGTCGGGGGCCATCAAACGGCGTTCGCGGATGCCGACATTATCAAGCAGCCACTGATTCACCGGTTCGCCTAACAAGGCGTCGAGTTCAGCATTGGTGCGGATGTGGGCGGGGACATAACGCCCGGTGCCCGTGATTTGAGCGTAACGCATTACCCAGTAACCTTTTGCAGATGCGGATGAAAAATCGCGTTAAATTCGCCCGGCTTTTCGATGTAGGGAAAATGGCCAGTGCCCTCGATCACCAATTCGTGGAAACTGCCGCCCGCTGCCACGTACTGCTCCAGCACGGCGCGAGTCTGGGAGACCATCGGCTGCGGCGGGTAGACATCCATGCCGGGCCAACTGGGAACCGCGCCCAACATGCCCAGCGTGCCAAAATCGAACAAGGATTGATCCGAGATGATCTGATCGTCGCTGCCGCGTACCCACAGGATCGGCGGTTTGGGATTGGCCGCATAAAGACGGGTGACGTCGCCCGCATATTTGGCGGAAATGGCGTTGATC
>DATAMF010000609.1:0-1945 GCA_036260665.1 Aggregatilineaceae bacterium
GTCAAACACTGCACCTATGCCCCCGGCCTGGAACGCGCCGAATATCGCATGGGGCTGGTGGTTACGGCGCTCAGTGCGCTGCTGCTGCTCGTCCCCTTGTGGACGCTGCTCCGCACCCGATCCGGCCCGCGCACCCCGGATCGATCCGGCCATTTTCACAACATCGCCCTGCCCTATCTCTTCCTGCTGCCCACGCTGATCATTCTGATCCTGTTCCTCTATTATCCCGCCGTCCAGATCATGCTCACGTCTTTGCAGCGCAAAATTTTTCCGCTGCCCCAGGCGAAATTCTCCTGCATGGCGAATTATGTTTCGCTCAAGGACGATCAGGTTTATCGCGACAGCTTCATGAGCACGCTGCAAATCACGGGCCTGATCGTGATCTTCAGCCTGATCGTCGCGCTGGCGATTGCGGTGCTGGCCTCGCAGAAAGTCAAAGGCGCGTCCATCTACCGCACCCTGCTGATCTGGCCCTACGCGATCTCCCCCGTCGTCACCGGCGTGATCTTCCTCTCGATGTTCCAGGAAGGCGGGATCGGCGTGCTGAACTGGGCCATCAAAGGCTTCATGGATCTGCTGCCCAATGGCATCGCCAACCCGATCAATTCGAGCATGGCCGATCTGATCCCCGGCTGGCCGGAACCGCACTGGTTCAAGGATGCCAGCCTCGCCCCCTGGGTGATCGTCGCGTCCGCCGTCTGGAATCTGCTGGGTTTCAACATCCTGTTTTATATCGCGGGCCTGCAAAACATCCCCGAAGATTTGCTCGAAGCCGCGTCTCTCGACGGCGCAAACCAGTTTACCCGTTTCTGGCGCATCACGTTTCCGCTGCTCTCGCCGTTCACGTTCTTCCTGCTGGTAACGAATATCACCTATTCGTTCTATGGCATTTACGGCGTGGTGGACACGCTCATGCCCAGCGGCGGCCCGCGCCTGGCAACCGCAGGCGGTCAGAGCGGCGCGACGAACGTGCTGATCTTCAAGCTCTACAACGACTCGTTTAACACCGGCACCCAGGCTGGGATCGGCGCGGCCCAGGCTGTCATGCTGTTTTTGATGGTCGCCGCCTTCACGATTTTGCAGTTCCGTTTTATCGAGCGCCGTGTCACGTATGAGGCCTAGAACTATGACCCGCCACCGCCCGCGTTATGGTACCCATTTGATGCTGATTCTGGTCACGCTGCTGCTGGCGTGCCCCGCCCTCTACGCGATCCAGGTCGCCACCCTGACACTGGAAGAATCGAACGATTTCCCGCCGAAATTATTCCCCCCGTCCAGCGATCTCGGCAGCAACATCAGCGAGTTGTTCAATTCAGCCCGCCGGTTTGACCGCCTGATGATCAACACCTTGACCGTCGCCATCGCCGTCGTCATCGGCAAAACCTTTTTTGCGATGCTGGCCGGACTCGCCTTTGTCTATTTCCAGTTTCCCGGCAAATGGATCCTGTTTTTTGTGATTCTGCTCACGCTGCTGATGCCCACCGAATTGATCCTTGTGCCGCTCTCGAATCTCGTCGCGGACCTCGAATGGATCAAGCAGGGCAATACCCGCCTCGCGCTGAGCGTGCCCTTTCTGGCGAGCGCGTTGGGCGCGTTCCTCTTCCGCCAGCATTTCAGCAACATCCCGCGCGAACTGGTCGAAGCCGCGCAGTTGGACGGGGCCGGATCGATCCGCTTTATGTTCAGCGTGCTGCTGCCGATGTCGTGGAATGTGATCGGCGCGTTCGCCGTGATCCAGTTCATTTCCACCTGGCACCAGTACGCCTGGCCGATCTTCCTGGGACTGAAGGGTGACGAACGGCTGATCCAGCAGGGCGTCCGCAACGCGGTGATCGTCGGCACCAAAACCGATTTTGGCCTGCTGATGGCGGCGGGTGTGATCTCGTCGATTCCGCCGCTGCTCTTTTTTCTGGCCCTGCAAAAGCAGTTTATGAGCGGTTTTGCG
>DATAMF010000612.1:0-3399 GCA_036260665.1 Aggregatilineaceae bacterium
GTTTAGGATCGAAAATATTCTGCAGGGAGCTGCTCAAGACGTGCTGCGGCGTTTTCAACACCTCAGCCACAACACCGTCCCGAAGCTCACTGGTGGCAGGATCACGAAACATGGAGCCAATGAATCGACTGACGTGCTCACGGTATTCCGGTGTCCGGAAACCTGCAAGGAACTGATCCCTCGTCGGGGAGTTGAAGTCAGGACGGCGGAGGAAACCATCAACCGCAACCAACCCGGAGACATTTTCCGGCGCTTGAGCGTAGACCCGGCAGATGACCGGCACTCCCATGCTGTGGCCGATGAGCGTGACTTTTGCCGATCCAGCATCGCGCATCGCAGCGAGGACCCCGCGGGCGAAATAGTCCATCGTATAATCCACGTCGGGCTTGTCGCTCTGACCGTGTCCAGGCAGGTCGATCAGGATCAGGCGCGCCTTTTCTTTCAGAGCTAGAACTTGTTCGAACCAAAACGTGGTGTTGCCAGCCCAGCCGTGCACGAAGACCAGCGTGTGGGCACCTTGACCAACTGTAACGTAATGAACCTTGTTCGTGGTCAGTTTGGCGTAGTGCGATTCGCCCCCTGGAATGGGACGGGGTCCGCCGCCCAGCACCTTTTCCTGGCCGCACGCAAGCGAAAGGAACAAACCAATTGCGAAGAAGACACAATCTGTTGATACGTTCATATTTCGAAAACGGAGTTGATGGTTCTGAACGTCCAATAGCGAACACCACCCGTGGACCATGTCAACGATACCGTGATCGCCTTCAACCGTGAGGTGGTAAACGGCTGGCGCTTCAGCCAGCCGCCGTGGGAAAGGTCAGGGCAGCCATCAAATGGTCGTCCATCGGCCGAGATGTTTGCGGCTGCAGGTCAGTCAGCGCTGCCCGGCATAAGGCGCAATATTCCAGCGCTCCCGCCAGGGACCAATTCCGCCTCGAGGTGAACTCGAGCGCCGTCCAGCCACCCGTCGGTGATGAGGCCGCTCCCGCGAATCGAGCCAGTGGTCTGGTTAAGTTCCAGACTCATATCAGCCGTGAATTTGTAGAAGTCCGTTTCGACCGTGTATTCGCCGTGCATATGCACGGTCTTGCCCTCCGCCCGCGCCGTGGTGGTGTGATATGCCAGATTACCGTCCGGCGAACCGTCGAGGTCGGTGTCGACGCTGCCCATCCAGTCCTCCGCTGTCACCGGCGACTTGGCAAAGGCGATCTCCAGGATGCCCGAGCGCGGCGTGGGAATGAATTCGAGCCCGTGCGGCCTGTCCAGGATCACACCCGGCACCGAGGTGGTGGCGCCCGTGACCGGGTCCAGCTTCAACAGCGGTGTAGTCGGCTTGATCTCGCTGACGTAGAAGTTGCCGTCGTCGTCAATCGCCAGCCCCATGATTCTGGTATGGGCAGTGGTGACAACCAGCGTCGCTTCGCCTGTGTTGGGGTTGATGCGGAAGAGCGACCAGTCATCCACCCCGTAGAGGGTTCCGTCGGGATGCACGGCCAGGTCCATGATTCGGCCGCAACTTCCGGTCACTTTCACCTTGGCGGCCGTGCCGGTCGCAGGGTCAAACTGGAAGAGACTCCCGTCATCGGGCGTGCCACTGGTAGCGTTTACTCCGTAGAGCTCACCGTCCGGGGTGAATCCGATGCCCATGAAGATCTCCGGGCTCAGGTTGACGCCGAACGGAGCGGCGCCCCCTGTGGTCGCATCCACGCGGGCCAACTGTGGATGTGGACTACCTGCCGGCGAGCCTTGGGTGGCTGTGTAAATGCCGCCTTGCGGGTTAATGGCGACTGCAAAGCAGCCCGGTTGGTTGAAGGGCCCGAGATCCGTTACGACGCCGGCCCCGAGGTCCACCTTGAGCAGGCGGCTGCCGGCGCTGGCAGAGACGTAGAGGAACGGTTCGGCGTGCAAGGCGGCTGCGGAAATCCAGAGACTGAGAGCCAAGGCGACTTTGGCGAAGTGGTGCGTATTTTTCATAAATATGAGTTTTGGTTTCGTTGTTTTGCAGGAGCGCCGGGATCCAATTGGACAAGGTCTTGTGCTGTTCATGTTAGCTTAGTGTTCTTTGTTTGTTGTTTGTTCTGAGATGATGCTTCGAGCAACACGCGGGTCCCGGTGGACAGGCCGTCGTGCAGCCCGGCGGTTGTTCTACCGTATTTAGAAAGAAAGACAGCGAAAGCTTACACAAGCCTATCGCTTCCTTGCGCTTGGTACACAGGCCTGGAGCTTGGAAAGGTCCCGGTCCCCCGGAACGGTCGGTTTCCAACCCCAACCGCATTTGCGGGCGAGTTTGAGCGAGTTGGGCTCCAGCCAGCGCCAATATTCCACGCGACCATCTGCGAAGCTCAAATTGGCGCCATTCTGATGGCGGGCATCAGGAAAGTGGGCCCAGGACCACTGATAGGGCGTGAAAGGTTGGGATAGGGCGAACAAACCATCGGCCATGGTATCGCGATGATTGTCGATGAAAACGAAGGCAGTGGAGGGGCCAGGATCGTGCATGGCCGAATGCTTGCGAAACCACAGTCCGTCACCGGCGATCACCTGGATCAAAATCGACTGGCCCTTTGATTCCATGCGTAGTGATCCCCGTTTCCAGGCACTGGTCAAAAAGGTGGGCTTCCCGGAATAGCCCCCCGCAGCGCTGCCACACGACAAGCAGTGCATCCACCTCCTCCGGCGTGTGTAAGGTTTGGCTGGCGTTCCTTCTGTAAGAGGATGGAAAGATAAGCGCCGGACCATCTGATCAGACGCTCCTGACCGCGATCAACTCAACGAGGAACATGAAGACATTTTGCTTGTGACGGTGGGTTCCAAGAGGAACACCCGCGGACATCATCAAAGAAGGCGAGCGTTCACGCTCATCGAATTGCTGGTGGTCCTCGCAGTTATTGTCATCCTGGCTGGCATGCTACTGCCAGCATTGAGCAAAGCCAGGGCAATGGCTCAACGGGCTGGATGCATCAACAGTCTTAAACAATTGGGCCTCGCGTGGTTGACGTATGTGACGGACAATGATGACTACCTGCCACCGAATGCCGGGAATTTCGATGGTGGCGGGCAGTCCGGCTGGCGGAGCGATCCGCCTTCATGGGTGACCGGCAACGCTTTCATCGATCCTGACACCACGAACATCGCGCGTGGTGTGCTCTTCAACTATGCCGGTAGTGCGAAGATCTACCGTTGCCCGGCAGATAAGTCGACGGTCAGAAATCAGAGCAAACTGCCGCGGACCCGTCACTACTCAATGTCCATCTACATGAACCCGAGTGGCGACGCGACTAACCAAACGTATATTCCTAATGACGGACTGTGGTTTCGCAAGCATTCGGCCATGCACGATCCTGGCCCCTCCACTGCCTTCGTTTTCATCGACAATCATCGCGATACCATGGCCGATGG
>DATAMF010000620.1:0-62553 GCA_036260665.1 Aggregatilineaceae bacterium
GCACCTACTCTACCATATCATGTTCCCGCACGGAGTGGTCTTGCTGACCGGAACGAGCATCGTGCCGCCCAATGAGTTCACACCGCACTAAGGCGACACGGTATATATCGCCATTGATGATGTGGATGCACTGTTCAACATAGTAAAGGTTGTTTGATGACGATCATAGACGATATCCTTGGCAGCGAAACCACTGCGCGGGAGACGAGGCTGTTTGGGAAAGGTCCGCAGGGACGTCTGCCCCTCACCGCCGACGCGCTGCGCGAAGAACCAAGTGGCAATTTGTTTGGCATGACACAGAATGTGGCGATGGGCTGGCATCCGGAGGAAGTCGGACGTGACCATTACTGCATCGTCAGCACGCACGGTGGCTTGCGCGCCGAAGACGGTTCGCCGTTGGCGTTGGGTTACCATACCGGACACTGGGAAGTTTTCCTTCTCGTCGAGCGTGCCGCCGCGACGCTGCGTGCCAACAATAGCATTCCCTTTGCCGTCTACTGCTCGGATCCATGCGATGGGCGTAGTCAGGGCACGGCGGGTATGTTCGACAGCCTGCCCTACCGCAATGACGCCGCGATAACGATGCGTCGCCTCATCCGATCTTTGCCTACACGCCAGGGCGTAATGGGAATCGGCACCTGCGACAAGGGGTTGCCAGCGATCATGATGGCGCTTGCCAGTACGGCCGATCTGCCAGGGATCGTGGTCCCTGGTGGGGTGACGTTGCCCGATCCTGAGGCCGAGGATACCGCCATCGTTCAGACGATTGGCGCGCGTTTTGCGCACGACCTGATTACGCTGAATTATGCCGCCGAAATGGGCTGCCGGGCATGCGGCTCTTCAGGGGGGGGGCTGCCAGTTTCTGGGCACTGCGGCCACGTCCCAAGTGATCGCTGAGGCGTTGGGTATGGCGTTGCCACACAGTGCGCTGGCCCCATCAGGCGAACCGGTCTGGCTGGATATGGCGCACCGCTCCGCGCTGGCGCTGCTCCACCTGAAGGCCGCCAACATCCGCTTGCGCGATATTCTGACGCAGCATGCGCTAGAAAACGCTATGCTCGTTCACGCAGCGGTCGGGGGCAGTACAAATCTGCTGCTGCATGTGCCCGCTATCGCACACGCAGCCGGCCTGAACTTGCCCACTGTCGCGGATTGGCAGGCCGTTAACCGCAGTGTACCGCGCCTAGTAGATGCTCTCCCGAATGGCCCCCGCACTCACCCGACGGTGCAGGTCTTCTTCGCGGGTGCTGTGCCCGAAGTAATGCTTCACCTCCGCGCAATGGGTCTGCTGCATCTGGATGTTCTGACGGTTTCCGGGCAGACGCTCGGCGACATAATTCAGCGTAATCAGGTCGTGCGCAAAACGCGCGATGGCGACGAGATAGACATCGTGATCGACCGCAATAACCTGGAAGGACGCATCAATCTAGTCGCGGCGGATGGGCGTGAACTTGCGCCGCCAGAAGCCGACCATCTGCTGAGCCAGCGAACACCACACCCAGATCTGCACGCTCATGCACAACTGCCTGACGATTCGCGCTTGTGGGCTGCCCTGCAGCAAGTGGGCGGCGGCGTCTGGAATGGCTGCATCTACGATGTGGATCGCATTGTGGCGGTCATCGAGGTAGGCCTTGCAGTTTAGAGCTGTGAGGGCCTGTGTCGGCCACACCACACATCCGTTCGGATTTTGAGGGGAGCTGCTCATGGTGAGCACGCCGCCACAAAGGAATGAAAATAAGGTAAGCTGGTAGAGCTGAAGTTGTAGAGGTCGGTCGCGCTCTGGTATTGCGAGTCCGCAGGGGAGTTGGACCCAGAACCTTAGGAGTACCAAAAGATGTCGCCTCCCCCCAGGGAAGAGCACGTACAGGAGATACCCATCACAAAGAGGGTGACTGTGCCTTCATGGTTGATGCCGTTTTCGATCCCTTTGAGCCAACGATCAAACCAGCGCAGGTGAATGCCGGTCAGATCGATGGCACGAATACTGGCTGCCATGCAGGGTTTCTACGAGCGGTGTGTTGGGCTGGATGTACATAAGAAGACTGTGGTAGCATGTCGAATGGTGCCCAATGAGGTGAACGGGTGGGAGATGGAAATTCGCACGTTCGGGACTATGACCGCCGATTTACTGGCTGGCTCTAGCCGACTGGCTGCGCGCCGGACAAGTGATGCATGTGGCGATGGAGAGCACGGGGGTCTATTGGAAGCCTGTGTTCAACCTACTGGAGGGCGAATTTGAAGTGCTCCGGCGGGAGTTACGCGAGTTGGTGCGCTACCGGACCCATTTGACCCAGGAACGGACCCGAGAGGTCAACCGGGTGCATAAGACTCTGGAAGACGCTAACCTCAAATTGAGTTCGGTGGCAACGGACATCATGGGTGTTTCGGGGCGGGAAATGCTGGCCGCGATTATCCCCGGCAAAGATGACCCCGCAGCCCTGGCTCAGTTAGCCAAAGCCCGGATGCGTCCCAAGATCTCGAGCTAGAGCGGGCCTTGGGCGTATCAAAGACAGCCATCGCTTGTTACTCAGCCTGCACCTGGAACATGTCGATAAGCTGAACGCCAAGCTGCGACGTTTGGAAGAGGAGATTGATAAGCTGCTGCGCCCTTTTGACCACGATGACTTGTTGGCCCGCTTGCAGACCATCCCAGGCGTGGGGCGTAAAGTGGCCCAGGTCATCATGGCCGAAATCGGCCCAGAGGTCAAGCGTTTCTCCACTGCCGCTCACCTCGCCTCGTGGGTGGGCTTAGCGCCTGGCAAAAACGAAAGCGCAGGCCGCAATCACTCGTCACGCACGCCCAAAGCCAATCGCTATCTGCGTCAAGCCCTGGTTGAAGCTGCCCCTGCTGCCGGACGCGAACGCGACCATTATCTGTCGGCTCGCTATCATCGCCTGTCTGCGCGGCGGGGGCGGTAGCCCGTTCCATTGTGGAAATCGTTTATCCTATCATCGCCCAAGGAACGCGCTATTTTGACCAACGCAATACTGAGCCTGTCCAACGCCGTTTGGTCAAACGGCTCGAACAGCTTACTATCGCGCCGCTGGTATCGGTTGCTTAAGCTTATTCTCAAGGGAGACGACACAGGCCTTATGCCAGGCTTTCCAATCCCATTTGGAGACTACTTGGTTTCAATTCGATTGGATTAGTCAGTACCTACCTGACGCATTCTACGGTTTTGAATTTATTTGACCATAAGATAGTTTGTTTTCTGAGGCTGAACCTTGAAATGAATGGCGGCTTTCTGAAAAATAACTTGATCAAATGCGTCACAGATCGAAGATCGAAAACACACTTCGTAGATTGCAGATCGATTTTTTAGCTCTCTCCCCTGCTTCCGCTTTAGCGTTCGATAATGGGCAGGATGAGATGCGAGGGATGCGCGGAATCGTGGAAGATGCGATTAACTGCGGGGATGCACTGATCCGCTCCTTCGTTGGCGATGTCGCCGCCGGTGTTGGTGTTGCGCGCGAAGCGCGGAAAATTGCTGCTGGATACCTCAAGCCGGATGCGATGGCTGGGCAAAAAAAACGTTCGAAGTCGCCCATAAGTCGATCCGCAGCGCGTAGACAGTATCTGGCTCCAGGAGTTCCGGCCTGGTCATCGACTTGTAATAGCGCGCCCGGAAGATACCCTCGGTCAGGATCAGCGCTCGCCCATCGGGATAGACATCGACCAGTTTACCGGTGAAGTCGGTATCACGCGCGGATGAGGTGATAAACAGTTCCAGATA
This sequence comes from Aggregatilineaceae bacterium, assembly GCA_036260665.1. Classification (GTDB taxonomy): domain Bacteria; phylum Chloroflexota; class Anaerolineae; order Aggregatilineales; family Aggregatilineaceae; genus DATAMF01. Next base: position 3,735 of record DATAMF010000620.1, read on the forward strand.
AACCGGGCCAGTCACTTCAATTGGCTGCTCAAGCACTGGCGTGCTGTAAACCAGAACATCCTCGCGTTCCTCAACCCGGCGTTGATCACGCGGTCCCGTGCCGTTGGCACCGGGCATGAGCACTTGCCCGCCAATGGTAGGGACAGGCCGGAGCGGGTTATAGAGGTACGTATCCGGCGGCTCGTCGGCGGGCGGCTCAAGAGATAACTCCCCGTCACCCTGCTGCGTATTGGCCCGTCCCTCGCTGTGCAGGTAGTAATGGCGGTACTGCGTGTCGAGCAACGGCCAGTCATCCTCCGTGCGCCATTGGTCGATACCCATCACAAAGAGGGTGACTGTGCCTTCATGGTTGATGCCGTTTTCGATCCCTTTGAGCCAACGATCAAACCAGCGCAGGTGAATGCCGGTCAGATCGATGGCACGAATGCTGGCTGCCATGCCAAACTCGCGTTCGGGGTAGCTGCCGAAGTTGTTCATATGGCTCCAGGGGCCGACGATGAGACGTTGGTGTTGGCGGGCTGATGCACTCCCCCCCCCGCTGCCGCATACCGGTGTAATTTTGCAGTGTGCCCCAGAGGAAAACATCATACCAGCCGCCGATGTTGAGCGCGGGCACAGTGATCTGCTCATATGCTGAATTCGGGGAGCCTGCCTGCCAGTAGTCACCCGGCAGGGGATGCCGCAGCCAATCGTAATAGTGAGGCGCGAGATCATGCAGGAAGGGCTGATTGGCGAGAGGCAAGTGCGTCACCACGTCGTTCATATCGAGACTGGCTAAATCCGGCAGCGATACTTCACCCTTCGCGACGCGCCGTTGCAGAGTCTCGAAGGCCATTATCACAGACCATTCCAGCCCGTGCAACAGCTTGGCACCACCCTGATACTGCATCCCCTCATAAAGATCGGAAAAAGTCACCATAGGTGCGATGGCTTGCAGCGCTTCGGGATGCTCTTGCGCGGGCAACCATTGAGTCGTGCCCACATAAGAACCGCCGAACAGTCCGACGGCTCCACTCGACCATGGCTGCGCAGCCGCCCATTGGATCGCGTCCGCACCATCATCGCGCTCTTGAAACATGGGCGTGAATTCCCCCTCAGAGGCGAAGCGTCCCCGCGTATCCTGAACGACCACCGTATAGCCGGCCTGGGCCGCCCGGAATATGTCGAAGACGGGGAGGTTGTCAATCTGCCAAAGCTCTTTGTTATAGGGCGTGCGTGCCATCAGGACTGGCTGCGGACCGGCCCCGTCGAGGCGGATAATATCTGTGGCAAGGCGCACGCCATCGCGCATCGGCACCATAATGTTTTTTTCGATCACAATCGTCGTCATTGTGGGTTTTCTTTCATGTCAAAAGCAAAATACGGGTTATTCAGCGCAGTTTGTAGATGACAATATCAACGCTGTCTTTTTCGTCGGGTGTGACCGAGAGTTCGCCAACATAAACCCCGCAGTTGAGATTGCGATATTTCCCGGTTACGTTAGCGGCAAAGGTGGGCCGTGTTTTGATCGTGGCCTCCGAATTCCATTCGATCACGCCTTCGTTTTCAATGGCGATGTATTCTCCGTCATCGGTTTGCAAGAGATACTTGGCAAACACGTGAGAAACGCCAGCCTCACGCGTCGTGTTCCAGTCGGCACCACCCGGCACGATAGTGCCGCTCAGTCCTTGTCCCGTAAAGGTTCCGCCTATGATTGGGATGACCTGAAGTAGGCCTAGCCCCGTCGGGCCGACAACTTTCGGCGCGGCGATTTGGACGTGCAAGCGCATGATCTCATCGGCTGGCAAGTGTATTGTGGCTAGTTCTTGATCAGACATAGGTAAATGGCTCTCCTGCTTCGGAAAACTGCACAGGAACACCGGGCAGCAGCGGCACGAGCCACTCTGTCAGGTGTTTCATACCAACTTCTTCAGTTCGATTGTGCCCCAGGATGATCATGGCTTTGTTCAGCCCTAACTGCGCGGCATCTCGCACATAGGCACACAAGGTCCATTCTAGTATTTCGCCGCATACCAGGACGTCCAGATTTTTGTCTCGCATCAATTCCATGGGCATTTGTTCAGAATTAAATCCCAGGCTGCTGCCGCCCACCAGGATGCCCACCCGTTCAACCTTCGCTTCCCGGTTGCCGACGATCTGCACGGCGTTTACCTTGAGCTTTTCTTTGAGGTACACTGCTACCACCTCAACAGTCGTGCTCGGTAGCACATAGCAAATTTTGTCCGGCAGCATGTACTGCTCCCAGTGCAGTTCTTTGTTGATCCCGGAGTAAATCTGATCCGGCCTGGTCAGGTGCATCCGGTCGTGATACCGCCAGATATTGATCTGGTGTTTATCAAGTAATTGTTGCTTGCGTAAATAGACTTCGTCTTCGAGCAGCCAGTCAGTCTGATCCGCCCCGGTGTAGTAGGTCGGCTCGTGCGTGATAATCAGATTGGCACCTTTGGCGATAGCATTGTGAATGACCTCAACCGTCGCCATGAATGTGGTGACAATGCCCGTAACCTCATTATCCCAACTGCCAGCCATAAGCTGATCACAGGTTTTTTCCAACGGCGGCACATTACAGGCGACGATAATACGATCAACAACTTCTCTTACATTCATTCACAGGTCCTTATTTTAAATAAAAAGTGGTTGCGCTCAATTACCCTTTGATCGCACCAACGACCATACCCTTGATAAAGTATTTCTGAAGCAAGGGGAAAACTAGCAGAATCGGCAGAATGCCGATCACGGCCAGGGCCATTCGCACCGCAGTGCTTGGCAGATCGACGGGGACACTGCCCAATGCACCTGCGGCTGTGCCGGATTTGAGAAATTGGATATTGTCCAAAATCCGGATCAGAAGTTGCTGGATTCCGTACAGGCGGGGATCGTTAATGTAGTACAGACCGTTGATCCAGTCGTTCCAGTAGGCAAGGGCAGTGAGCATTCCCACAGTCGCCAGCACCGGCACAGACAGCGGTAGCATAATCCTGAAGAAGATGGTTAATTCGGATGCGCCGTCGATCTGTGCCGCCTCGATCAAATCCTTGGGAATAGCCTTCTCGAAGTAATTCTTAACCAGGAGAACACTAAACCCGCTCATCAGGTAATTGGGAACGATCAAAGCCCAGATCGTATTTTTCAAATGGAACACCCGCGTCCACATGATATATGACGGTACCACGCCGCCATTAAATAGCAGAGTGAAGACCACGAAAAAAGTTATGGCGCGCCGAAACGGGAATTCTGGGCGAGAAAGCGGGTATGCTAGGGTCGAAACCAAGAGCAGGCTGGCAATAGTGCCTGTTACAGTGACGCGTATTGAGACACTATAGGCACGCAACACAATTTTGGACTGGGCTAGCATGTATTGATAAGCATCAAGGCTGAGCGCATCAGGGGCAAACGAATACCCATTGGAAATCAGGGATTTTTCGGACGTGATCGAGGCGATGGTGATCAGCAGGAAGGGCAGGACGGCAACACCCGTCAAGATCGCCAGCAGTATCACGGCCCCGGTTGCAAAGACTCTTTCTTCCCTGGAATACAAATTCTTCATCATGTTCCCCCTAAAACATCGCGTTTTCCGGGCTGATTTTTCTGACCAGATAATTGGCCGCCAGCACTAACACAAATCCGACCAGCGACTGATAGAGGCCTGCCGCCGACGACATGCCGATATTCCCCAACTGCATCAGCCCACGATAAACATAGGTATCAATCGTTTGAGTGGTGGAGTACAACGGACCGGAATTCATGGGAACCTGATAGAACAACCCGAAATCAGAGAACATGATTCGCCCGACAGCCAACAAAGTCAGGATGACAATGGTAGGCGTCAACTGAGGCAGTGTGATCGAGCGAATCTGCTGCCACTTTCCCGCCCCGTCAATACGGGCCGCCTCATACATAACCGGATCGATGCTGGCAATACTAGACAGGTAAATGATCGATGCATAACCCATATTCTTCCACAGGTAGATGATCAACAGGATATACGGCCAATCCTGGGGTCTGGTATAGTAGTTAGTTTCCGATACGCCCAAAGCGGGCAGCACGGTCCGATTGAAGAGGCCCGTATCCGTATTGAGAAAAGCAAACACGACATAGGAGACCACCACCATCGAGATCAGATTGGGGAGCAGGAAAGCGCCCTGAAAGTACTTCGCAAAAAAACGCTCCTTGATTTCATTCATGCAGAGCGCCAAGGTCAAAGCGCAGACTGTACCGATCACGATGAAGGCAAAGTTATAGAGGAGCGTATTCCGGGTCATGATCCAGGCGTCGGGTGTGCTGAAGAGAAACTCAAAATTATCGAAGCCAACCCAATCACTGCGCAGGACGCCTTTTGCGTAATCCATTTTCTTGAAGGCAATAATGATTCCGAACATCGGAATATAATTATTGATGATCAGGTAGATCAACCCTGGTAGAGTCATCAGCAACAAGGGAAAAGATTTTTTGAGCTTCACCCACTTAATATGTTTGGGAAAATTCATTCGGTTGCCTTTTTAAGAGTGCATAGGATACCTTCACCACACTGCACATTGTCAATGGGTGAGGTCATCCTCCAACAGAGATCAACGGTTCGAACCACGCCCATTGTTTATTCGTCAAATTACTGGCATAACTTTGTTGTTTGTGTGTTGGTTTCTACTCCCGATGGGTATGCAAGTTCCATCGGGAGTTTTTTAGTCACTCTTTATCAGATAGTCTGACTACTGCTGGCTCGCCCAGGCATCCAGTTGCTTCTGTTTGGCAGCAATGATCTTGTCCATGCCAGCGTCTTTTAGCTTATCAATGAATTTGGGCAATTCCTTGTCGGGATCCGTGCTGCCAGTGCCCAACCCTGGCAGATATTCATTGATGACATTTTGGACTGCCGATATCTCATTGGACACACTACTGTTGTCAAACGTAAATCCAAAAGCAGGGGAAAATGCGGAGTTCTTGTTTTCATAGTCCCACAACTTTAGATCTTCCATATTCGTGCCCTCCATTGCATACTGGATAAACTGATTACCCACAATGCCACAGCTAAGCTGCGCCGTATAGGGCACGGTGTTGGCGTCTTTACCATCGGGGTATCTGACATGTTCGGCGTCAACCTTCACATAATCGCGGCCTTCAAGCCCGTAGATGATGAGGTTGATCACGTCTTTGTCGCTAAAGATCAGATTCATGAACTTCAGGGCGGCCTCGGGATGTTTGCTTGTGCTGGCGACGGACCAGGTCAGCGCATTGACGGCGGATGTGGTCAAGTAGGGCTGCCCCAGACGTACCATCTTGATGTCACGCCCCGTTTGAGCCGCAATCTGGACATAAGCCTCTTGTCCGCTGTAGCTGGCAATACATGAGAATGCTTTGCCGCCGGTCAATTGTTCGAGGCAATTGCTGGTGGTCGTTGCTGCATCCTTCAAGACATACCCCTCGGTGTACCAGCTTCTGGCAAGCGTCACGGTGTTTATGAATTCCTCGGACTCAAAGAAATCAACAACCGTCATGCTGTCGCCAACCAATGCGCCCACATTATTGAGTCTGACCGGATCATCTCCCAGGAAGTCGATCCCATACAGGCTCCGAATCAGGCCCAGGTCACCTGCGCTATCGGGTGTCACCGGGACCATTTCGGGGTGCATCTCTTTGACTTTGGCAAACACAGCCGTGAGATCATTGACCGACGTAATCGTGGTCGGATCGATCCCTATTTCCGCCATGATGTCGGCGCGGTAGACCAGGTTGGGAGCAAGCGCCGCTCCTTTATAGGTGGGAATGCCATATAGTTTTCCATTGATCATTGCGGCCTTGTAGAAATCGCCGACAATGGCCTTCGCATCAGGGGCATACTGGTCAATCAGATTAGTGATATCCATCACCTTGTTCTGAGACACACTTTGGGGAAGATCACCCAGGGTATGAAAGACATCTAAATCCTCGCCGCTTTGCAACGCGAGGTTAATTTGTTGGGTGTAATCGGCGATAGAGTACGGGTGAAGTTTTACTTTGACATTAATCTTGGGTACGGTGATCGCATTAATCGCGCTCTCAACTGATCCAAGATCCTCAGAAATACGGTTGAAGGTCAAATAGGCAAGATGGATTTCGACGGTTCCATTGGATTCATTGTCATCTTTGGAGGAGTCGCCGCAAGCTGCCAGCAACAGACTGGCTATAACCAAGAATGATAGTAGGGTCCAGGTAATGTGTTTCATAGCAAATTTTTCTTCCTTTCTTGGAGTGAATATTTGGATCGAATTTGACGTTCGTAAAATCTATTCGCGAGTTTAATTCTCTGAAAGTAGTTTTCATGAAAGTACTTTCATGATAGCGTGAAAATTTTTCAAAGTCAATATAGGCTGTGCGTTCGCGCACATTTTACGAAATTTGATGTCAGAGAATGGGTTGGGGAAGTAAACTGAAATGCCCCAACCGAAAGGGGTATTTACAGGAATGACATAAACTGTCAATCCAAATACACTCTGTTTGGTCTTACGCTGTTAAACGTTCGATCAGAGTGAGGGGCAATTTGGCGTGTTGGACGGGGCGCGAGGGATCGGCAATGTGAGATAGCAATATCTCTACCGCTAACCGGCCCGATTCATCCAGATATTGGCGGATGGTCGTCAGATCAGCATATTCGGCAATGTCGAGGTCGTCGAAGCCGATGATGGCGAGTTGATCAGGGACATGGATACCAAGTCGGCGGGCTGCCTTAAGCACACTTATAGCATGGGAATCCAGGGCGGCAAAGATGGCTGTTGGCGGAAATGGCAAACGTAGCAAATTCGCAGTTATCTGGGAAATCTGTTCCTGGTTGTTGGGGGCCTGGCACACATAATTCTCCGGTAATTCGATCCCGGCATCGGCCAGAGTTTGGCGAAAACCTGTGAAGCGCTGCGTTAACGTGGCAACGGCATATTCGGGTATATCGGAGTTTGCGAGAAAAGCAACATGCTTGTGCCCCTTACAAATGAGATATTCTGCCGCTATTTGCCCACCCTCGGAGTCGTCAATTTCGACGCAGTTCAGAGCTGGGTGCGAGAATTCAATCAGCACAGTTGGAATGTTGAACGAATTCAGGCGGCGGGCAATGATGTCACTGATCGGCAGGGACACAACAATCAATCCATCTAGACCCCCGGTAAGCGGAATTGATCCGAAATAACTTTCTAATTGTCCGGACGATTCCACAGGGTAGATAACCAATTCGTAGCTTACTTTGCTCAGGGCAGTTGCAATCCCACGGAGCCGTTGTACAAAAGCGGGCGCAGTAAAAAATGGCGTGATGACACCAATGCGCCCGGTGTGGCGCAGGGCACGAGCACGCGCTTCAGCTTTGGGCACAAATCCGAGCTGGTCAATTGCGGTCAGAATACGATCACGGGTTTCAGGGCTGACTTTATCAGGCATGTTGAGCATTCGAGACACAGTGGTGATACTGACACCCGCCTTTTCGGCAACGTCATAAATAGTAGGAGGGGTTTTAGTTGATGGCATACCATTTGATCCTGGATGAAAGCCGCGTGAAAGCACTTCCATAAGTATAACACCAAATGTCGAAATCAGGATTTGTGCAACGCAGTGAAGTCACATGCACGATCGTGATAACTTCACCCTCGCTTCTGCTCAATACCTATCTACAGTGCCAGACATGAGGATGTCGAGATGTGAACTACGGCGCTGGCTTCTTACTCAGGCTGATTTCTACATGATAGGGGGGATACATTCTCAGTGAATTGAAACTCTTGCCAACGATGGCAAAAATTGGTATCATCTAATTGCCAACGATGGCAAATAATATTTTTTTGAGGCTTTTGGTCCATGGCAACCATCAAAGAAGTAGCACAGCGCGCCGGCGTTTCCATACGGACAGTCTCTCGAGTCCTCAATGATCATCCCCACGTGACCAATGTAACGCGGGAACGCGTGCTCAGTGTCATCGAAGAACTCAATTTTCGCCCCAATGCTGCGGCCCGCTACATGCGTACCGGCCAATCAGGACTGATCGGCTTTCTCACGGATGAGGTTGCGCAGAATGTTTTCAGCTATGACATGATTATTGGCGCACAGCAAGCCGCCTGGGAACAAGAAAAGCTCCTGTTTCTACTTAACACAGGGAATGATCCGCAAGTTGAGATGCGCGCCATCAACATGATGCGCGATCACCAGGTCGAAGGCATCATTTATGCGACGCTGTATCATCGCGAGATCAAACGCTCACAATTCCCAGAGGATATTCCAACGATATTGGTCAACTGCTTTGCAGATGATCGTTCATTACCCTCGATTGTGCCGGACGAGATTGGTGGCGGACGACTGGCTACCGAAACGCTGCTGAAGAATGGGCACCAGCGTATTGGATTTGTCAATGTCGCGGCTAAAGAACCCGCCCCGCTGGGACGTTTGGTGGGCTACCAGCAGGCCCTGTCCAATTACGGCATCCCCTTCGATGATGCACTCGTATGTTTCATCGAGGAACCATTTGAAGGTCTTGCCACCAGCACATATGACTGCGTATTGTCTCTCCTGCAAATGAGTGATCCGCCGACCGGCATCTTCTGTTTCAACGATCTGATGGCCTTGGGTGCTTACGACGCGATCCGTAAATCCAATCTGCGGATTCCTGAAGATGTTGCTATGGTTGGTTTCGACAATGTGGAAATGCTTGCTGCTCAAATCCATCCGCCGCTCACGACCATTGAACTCCCCCTGTTCGAGATGGGGCAACTCGCTATTCGGATGTTATTAGCGGGGGGAGAGATCGCTCAGCGCGAGCCACCTATCCAACACATTATCGAGTGTCCACTAATTGTCCGTCGATCTGTGTAAAAAATGGGTATACATCATGAGAAAAGAGCAAAAAGGAGGTGCTATGAATGAATAGCCAGCAAGTTGGGTAGTCATGTTGGCAGGCATGACTACCCATAAATAGTGCCGTTACATCCCGTCCGGTCACTATCTGGGAGCATTATATCATCCATACTGACATATTCCAGATAGGCTGTACTCGTTTTTGCGGCTACTCTTTCTTTTTGACAGGCGTAGAAACCAGCCAATTCTTATGGTTTCCTTCCGATGGAGGATGATGATGTTTAAAAAACGTACGTTCTTTTCTACAATCACCATGCTGACGGTTCTTTTGATTGCCGTGCAAATACCGAATGCTTTCATGACCGCGCCGGCACCAACGGTTGCTTTGGCCCAGTCCGTCCCCGATTGCGGGACCGACCCGATAACGCTCAACGCCTACTTCGAGACCGGATTTGACATCCCATTCAAACTTGCCGAAGAGTTCACCAATCAGTACCCCAATGTGACCTGGGATATCAAGCAGGACCAGTTCACAAATCTCATCAACTCAACACCGCGCCTGCTCTCTGGCGACAATCCCCCAGACCTCATTCGGCTGCCAACAATGGTTTCGTTTGCCGAGCAGGGATTGCTCATGAACCTTGACGATTATGCTGCTGCTTTCGGCTGGAATGAGTGGCCTGTGCCTCAGCTTAATCAGAACCGTGTCGCGGAAGATGGCACTCGTGGCTCCGGCGAACTTTTTGCTATGGGCCTCAACTACAGCCTGACCGGCATCTTCTACAACAAGGAGTTGGCGGCCCAGATCGGGATGACCGAACCACCCGCGACGCTGGCCGAGTTCGAAGACCTGCTCGCCAAGGCGAAGGATGCCGGACTGCTCCCGATCATGCAGTGGGGCAGTGCCAAGAGTGGTATGGGACTTGCCTTCCCGCTTCAGGCGCTCATGGCGTCCGTCGGCCCAGTCGGGCCGATCAATGACTGGATTTTCCAGAAACCTGATGCCACGATCGACACTGAGTCAAATTTAGTCGCTGCTCAGCACCTGGAGCAGTGGATCAAAAACGGTTACTTCCCCGAAGACATCAACGCGATCGAGTACACCGATGCGAATGCCCGCTTCACCCAGGGTGAGGGTGTCTTCATCTTCAACGGGGACTGGCAGAATCCGGCATACGATAAAGATATGCCGGGAAACATCGGATTCTTCCTGATGCCGCCCGCTGAGGCCGGTGGATCGCCTGCTGCCATGTCCGCTCCGCTGACATACGGCATCGCGGCCAAGGCTAAACACGCGGACTGCGCGGCATTTTTCTTCAACTGGGTTGCGACCAACGAAGTGGCACGCCAGATCAATGTCGATATCGGCGGGTCCAATCCCGGCGGTCCGTCGGGTCTTGAGATGCCGTCAGTCGCTGAAGGCTCAGTCACTGAAGAGACGCTTGCTGCGGGTGTGGTTGTTGGCGAGGCTGGTACATCGATGGACTTCATCGCCAATGCGACGAGCGCGATCTTCGCTCAGGGATGGACGCCCGAACTCCAGAAGATGGTCGGTGGGCGGCAGGATGCCGCCGGTTTGCTCGAAGCTGTGCAGTCAGAATACGAGATGGAACTCTCTTATTAGTAGTTGTGTCAGGCGCAGGGGCTACCTCCTGCGCCTGACAAATCGACGGTGACAATGATGATGAAATCTGATAACCGCTCCGCGTCTCTCGCGCTTTCCCGCGCCACTTTCTTTAGCAAAGTGGTCCGCCGGGAGACCATTATCGGCTGGTTGTTCGTTCTGCCCGCGCTGGCGATGTATGCGATATTTGTGTTGTATCCTTTTGCGTTAAGTATCCGGTACTCGTTCTATCGCTGGAACGGCATCGGCCCTATGAAATGGGTAGGGCTTGATAATTATGAAATCGTGATGGATGTTCCCAATCTGGTGGGGACGATCTCCAATGCATTTAATCTGGTCGTATATTTCAGCTTCATTCCGGTGTCGCTTGGGCTTGTTGTCGCGAGCATCATGCACCGCGTGGCAACTGGATGGTTTGGAGAAGTAGCCCGAACTGTGCTATTCCTGCCCCAGGTCATTCCGCTCGTTGCAGCCGGGATCATTTGGGGCTGGCTGTTGGCTCTCCCTGGCTTGCTCAATCAAATCCTCAAGTTTATTGGCTTCGGCGAATACACACGTGCCTGGCTCGGTGATTTTGATTGGGCGCTTCCATCTGTCGGTTTCATCGGCATTTGGGTTCTGTTGGGATTCTGCACCGTTCTGCTATGGACCGGCATGACAAAACTCGACCCAGCCCTCTATGAGTCCGCGCGGATCGATGGTGCCGGTTGGTTCACAGAGTTTATCAAGATTACTGTCCCACTTCTCAGGCAAGAGATCGGCGTGTGCCTCACCGTCACAGTCATCGCCGCACTGGCGGCCTTCGATATCGTCTACGTTTCGACGGCTGGCGGCCCCGGCAACTCGACGGCGGTTCCCGGAATCCAGATCTATATCCTTGCGTTCACTCAGCAACGGATTGGCCTGGCATCTGCACTGGCTGTGATGCTGATGGCGTTGGTCTTGATCGTTGTCATACCCATCCAACGTCTAAGCCGGGAGAACAAGTAATGAAGATTAGTCGCGGTGAACTCTGGGCAGGCCGGACGCTTCTCATTGGGCTGATGACGATCACGATTCTGCCTTTCATTAGTATCTTCATGACTGCGCTGCATCCGTCGGGCACAGTCCCCGGCGGCCTCGAATGGCCCGATGATCCGCAATGGGGCAATTTTGCGGAAGCCTTCAGGGTTGCCGATATGCCCAAGCTCCTCGTTTCAAGCACATATATCGTTCTGGCCGTTGTGCCTATCTCCCTTGCGATCTCGACAATGGCGGGTTTTGCTATTGGACACCTGCGGATCCCCGGCTCGCGTCTCCTCCTGTTTCTGTTTGTATTCGGGTTGACCCTTCCTTTTACGGGAATCATCGTTCCCCTCTACTACCTTGAGCGTGATTTGGGGATCTACAACACCCGGTTCGCAATCGTGCTGCCGTTGATCGGCTTATACATGCCGTTCGCGGTGTTCTGGATGCGCGCACACTTTGTCAACATGCCTGCCGAAATCACGGAAGCGGCACGTGTTGATGGCGCAAGCACATGGGGCGTCTTCTGGCGCATCCATCTTCCGCTTGCACGCGCACCAATGGCATCGCTCGGAATCCTGATGTCCGTCTGGACATGGAACCAGTTTCTGATCGCGCTCGTGCTGGTTGAAGACCCGACACAGCGAACGATGGCCGGTTCACTGGGCGCGTTCCAGGGCCACTATGCGACTGATGTCCCTTTGTTGTGCGCTGGAACAATTCTGATTGTGCTGCCGACTCTGGTGTTATTTGTGCTGTTCCAACGCCAGATGATTACGGCGCTGCTCCAGGGATCCGTCAAGGGTTAGAGTCGTGGTATGCCGATGAAAAACCAAGTCCATTTGATCACATACTCGAATCACCTGGGTGGTTCCACCCTGAATGATCTGTGTAAGACCCTGGCTGGTCCCTTTGAAGGATTGTTTGCTGGTGTGCATATTCTGCCGTTTTTCCTGCCCGTCAACGGGGCAGATGCAGGTTTTGATCCAATCGATCATAAACTGGTCGATCCGGCTGTGGGTACCTGGCAGGATATTCAAGACTTGGGAGAACAGATCGATGTTACTGCCGATTTGATCGTAAATCATATTTCCATCCATTCCCCACAATTCAAGAATTTTCTTCAACAGGGGGAATTCGCGCCAGACAGGGAAATATTTCTGACATACAGCGACGTGTTCCCGCAAGGCGGGACCGAACAGGATTTAGTCAGCATCTATCGGCCACGTCCGGGTTTGCCTTTCACGAAATACCTGATTAACGGACAACCCCGCATGTTGTGGACAACGTTTACCAGTGAGCAGGTAGATGTCAATGTGAATTCCGGGGCGGGATGGCAATATCTGCAATCCATCATGGATACATTCGCGAAGCATAACGTGCGAACGGTGCGATTAGATGCGGTAGGGTATGCCTGCAAAAAGCAAGGCACGAACTGCTTCATGATACCGGAGACATATCAGTTTATTCAAAAACTTTCTCGCGAGGCAAAGGCACGAGGAATGGAAGTGTTGGTGGAAATTCACTCACACTACCAAAGTCAGATTGATATAGCGACACAGGTGGACCGTGTTTATGATTTCGCCTTGCCGCCTTTGCTGTTACACGCGATCTACCGAGGTACAGCCCGGTATTTGAAGCGCTGGCTCGAAGTCAGCCCTCGAAACGCGGTCACTGTGCTGGATACTCATGATGGCATCGGCGTAATTGATGTCGGGCCGGGCATCGTGAATGGCATCTATACCGATGGCATCCTTCCTGAGAATGAAATCGACGAATTGGTGAACACCATTCACCAGCGGAGTCGGGGTGAAAGCCTCAGGGCAACCGGGAGCGCAGCCAGCAACCTGGATTTGTATCAGGTCAACTGCACCTTTTATGATGCGCTGGGGAGACAAGACGGTGACTATTTGCTGGCACGTGCACTGCAATTCTTTGCCCCAGGAATACCGCAAGTGTATTACGTCGGCCTGCTGGCGGGTCATAACGATGTTTCCCTGTTGGAAAAGACCGGTGTGGGGCGTGACATCAATCGTCATGCATTTTCCGAGGAGGAAATTCTCCGGCAAATGCAGCTCCCTGTGGTAAAAGGATTATGCCATCTGATCCGGTTTCGGAATTCTCATCCGGCGTTTAATGGTGAATTCCGCATCCTGGATTCTTCTGCCGATACGACATTATGCATTCGTTGGTCGGCGGGGTCAGAATGGGCGGAATTGGATGTTGATTTTCAGGCACGAACATTTCAGGTGACATGTTCGGAAGGGGATGGAAGTTACACATCGGACTCTTTTGACCATAGCTCACTGAACTAATCAGAAGGCACACAGTTCATGAAAAGGACACCTCCGATGAACTGGCGTCAACTCTGGAACCCAGGCAAACAATGGATGGGATCGCGTCGTGTGGTTCACTTTGGCATCACGCGCTCACCGAATGAGACTTGGGGGACCTAGCAACTACGCGAAGCCACCCTGTTGGGCGAAGGACCACGCTTTCTCACCTGCGACAACGATGGCAAGTTTGGCGACCAGTTCAAACGCGTTGCCGAAAGCACTGGCATTGATGTGATTCATACGCTAATTGAAGCGCCCAAAACTAACGCGCACTGCGAGCGTTTCATTGGCAGCGTCAGGCGTGAACTGCTGGACCATAGCTTGATCCTCAGTGATGGGCATTTGCATCGCAAGGTCACGACTTATGTCCAGTACTTCAACCGCGCACGTCCTCATCAAGACATCCGATGCACCGCCTGCAGTTACGACTCTCTTGTCTCGTTTCCGGCGCATTCCGATTCTGGGTGGCTTGCATCATGACTACCAGTGGGCTGCTTGAGGAAAGAATCATGCGCGGACGCCGAAAGCAGCCGATTGAAACCAGATTTTCCTTGCTCATTATCATCTAGCCAAGAAGCTATTCCATCATATGTCTGCCGATCTGGCAGCCCGTTTGACCTATACCGCTGCAATGCTCTGATTGGCCTTTTATCCTCAATTCCATCTCGAACACGCTTTCAAACTCAGCATTGCCGAGTTTTCTTTAGGACTTGCACTCTTGGTTACTAGGAGTTTATTTCAAGTGAAGATTCTTCTGCCCCTCAAAGGTGCCCAATAATGGCAGGATTGGCAAAGTTTGTTTAGACTGAATGAATTCTAACCCTTGATTCCCAGGAGCATTTGTGTGATCACAGCCCTTGAACTGAAACATATCAGCAAGCAGTTTTCGGGTGTCTTAGCTTTGCAAGATGTGAGTTTGAGTGTGTTCCCTGGTGAAGTTCATGCGCTCCTGGGCGAAAATGGGGCTGGAAAGTCAACCCTGACGAAAATTGTCGGCGGGGTGTATCCACCCACCAAAGGCGATCTGGTGCTGTTTGGGGAATTGCAGCGTTTCGCCTCTCCTCATGATGCCCAAAAAGCCGGAATCGGAATTCTATACCAGGACCTCAACCTGCTGCCCGATCTCAGTGCGGCGGAGAATATTTTCCTGGGCAGCGAACCCCAGCAGTATGGATTACCCGTTATCGATTGGAAAGAAATGCTGCGTCAGACGGTGGATCTGCTCCGGCGGATTGGTATGACATTTCCTCCCGAAACGAAAGTGAGCGCGCTCTCCGCTGCGCAGCAGCAGATGGTCCAGGTCGTGAAGGCGCTGCACCATCAAGCTCGCTTGATCGTCATGGATGAGCCTACCGCGCGTCTGACCGAACACGAAGCACGCGATCTGTTTCAAGTCATTCAAGCATTAAAACAGGAAGGTGTCGCGATTATTTTTATCAGCCACCGCCTGGAAGAGATCAAACAGATTTGCGACAGGGTGACCATTTTGCGCGATGGTTGTGTGGTTGACACTCTGAATGTGGCTGAAACCTCTTTGGAAAAAATGACCACGCTGATGTTAGGTCACAGCCTCGCAGAACGTTTCCCCCATCGGCAGGGGCAGATAGGACAGGAGTTACTGCGTGTGCAGGGACTGACGCGCTACGGTATTTTTGAGGATATTGATTTTACGCTGCACAGAGGGGAAATCCTGGGCGTCACGGGCATGGTGGGATCCGGGCGGACAGCCTTGCTGCGCGCGATTTTTGGTATGGATCCCATCGATGAAGGGCAATTTTATCTGCACCGTCGGCTGGTACAAATCCGCAGCCCTCAGGATGCGATTGACGGTGGAATCGGTCTGCTCACGGAAGATCGCCAGCGGCAAGGACTGGTGTTGGAAATGGGTGTGGGCGAAAATATTATGCTGGCATCGCTGGAAAATGAGCCGCCAGGGCTTCTGCTGGATCGTGATCACGAAGCGGAGTTGACCCATTATTTTGTCAAACAACTGCGCATCAATATTCCCCAGATGGACTTTAAAACGCGCTATCTCTCAGGCGGCACACAACAAAAGGTTGTGATCTCCAAATGGTTGGCAACCGGCCCTCATATCCTATTGTGCGATGAGCCAACTCAGGGGGTGGATATTGGGGCCAAAACGGAAATATATCGCCTCATGAATGAACTGGTGGAGGCTGGCATCGGCATTGTGATGGCCAGCGCTGACATGACGGAAATTCGAGGCATGTGTGATCGCATCCTGATTCTATATAACGGGCGCATTGCGCGTATTTTGCAGCGAGACGAGGCCGATGAAGCTTCTATTCTAGCCTATGCGATGGGAGGCGGCAGTGAATAAGTTTGTCAAACCCATTCAAGCCCGCTATCCCCATGTAGAAAACTTACTACGCCGCCATCTGTTACTTATTATTTTGGCGTTGATGGTCGTTATTTTTTCGTATGTCTCAGAATATTTTGCGGACCCTGACAATTTAATTTTTATCCTGATGCGCACGGCACCTCTCGGCATTGTGGTCGCTGGACAAACCTTAGTGATTATCACAGGTGGGATCGATCTCTCGGTAGGATCAGTTGCCGCTTTGACCAGCGTGGTTGCTGCTAAGCTGATGACGGGCACGGATGGAATCACACTTCCACCGGGATTAGCAGTCGTGGTTGCCCTGGGGATCGCGTTTTTGATCGGATGGGTACACGGTTGGCTCATCACTCGTAAAGGCTTATCGCCGTTTATCGTAACGTTTAGCTCCCTCAGTCTGATCAAAGGACTGGCGCTGGTCTACAGCAAGGGGGCACCTATATCGATCCCGCATGGATTGTTCACCTGGGTCTGGCGCTTAAAACCCTCGTCCTATTATGTTCCCGTGCTGGTGCTGCTGGTGGTTTTTGGCGCGATCTCGTACATCCTGCGCAATACCAAACTTGGACGATATATTTTTGCTATCGGCGGTAACGAAACCGTTGCCCGCATGTCGGGCGTACGGGTGGATTATTACAAAACACAGGCCTATATCCTGAGTAGTTCTCTGGCAGGACTCTCCGGTATTTTGTTGATGACCCATATCGAAACAGGTGTGTATACACTCGGTGAAAATTATGCCCTGATCTCGGTGGCGGCGGTCATCATCGGCGGAGCGAGTCTGCGTGGGGGGAGCGGCAGTGTGTGGGGATCGCTAACCGGGGTGCTGCTGCTGACTCTGGTCGATAGTGGGCTGAGCGTGCTCAATATTTCATCTCTGTGGAGTTCGAGCGTGATCGGCGCCTTGATCCTGCTGGCGGCGTTGGCCGATGTCGAACGCCGCAAAGCGCAGGAAACAGTTCCTATTGTGCGGATGGAACAGCCAAGCCAGGGTGATTCGTACCTGTCACAGTTGGTAGTCAGTTTACGATCCACCATCCGTCAGCGGTTGGCGTGCGACCATATCCGCCTGTATCTGGTGGATCGGGGCACCGGAAACCTGATCGAACAGGATACCAGCCGCAACGATTTTGTCATCATTGACCAACCGGGCCATCTGGCGAAACGAGTGGAAATCACACGGCAGCCTATCTGGATCAACAATTTGAACCACGAAGACGATTCGATTCAGCCCATCAAACCCGATTTGCAATCAGCACTGGTAGTGCCCGTCATTTATCATGATCGCGTGGTTGGCGTTCTGGAACTGCAAAGTCCCTACAATAATATGTTTGATGAAACGGTGGCCGTTCGGCTAATGGAGATCGCGCACCAGATCTCTCAGACGATGGAAGATGCGTGGTTGTTGGACAGCGGTTGGTTTTTACGCCATACACGCGAATCCTTCCGACATTTGTGGGATCAGGTGTATTTGAGCAAGTGCCTGTTGTCCGATTGGTTGTGTGATTACGATCCGCAGATCGCCACCATGCATCCCACAGTGCGCGGGCGGGCGGTACAAAAACTGCTGCTAAACGCGATCGAAGCGATCCAGGAAAAAAAGAGTGGGGATTATGCCTATGCCAAACGCCGTTATCAGGTGTTGCACGAAACCTATGTGAACAACTTACCTGTGGAAGAAATTACCAAAAAGCTGGGCATCAGCCGCCGCCAGTATTTTTATGATTTGAAGAATGCGTTGGAGTTTGTGGTCCACCTGATCGTGAACCGCGAAGTTTCATCGTCCTGATTTTCCCCTCATTGCACTCCAATTGCGCTCGTTGCACTAACGCAGCGCCCGTTTTGCACTGACCTTGCACTGCATCGATTGATCTGCTTGTCATCTTCATACTAAGCTGAAGCAAAAAAACGCTTTAATTTGTGATAAGGAGTTTGGGTAGTGAATGAATCCTCTTATGCGCTTCAGATGATCAATATTGAAAAATATTTTGGTCAGGTGTGCGCACTGCGAAATATCAATATGGAAGTAGGCCGCAACGAGATTATAGGTCTGATTGGTGATAATGGCGCGGGCAAATCCACGATGGTGAAAATCCTGACGGGCGTCTTTCGCCCCACCAGCGGCGAGCTTTATGTTGCTGGACGTAAAGTGAATCTCAAATCCTACAACGTCAAGCGCGCACACCAGTACGGCATTGAGACAGTATATCAGGATAAGTCCCTCGGTGACAAGCAGGTTTTGTGGCGAAATTTCTTTATCGGACGCCAGATCACCTATCCGTTTGGCTTCATTAATGTCAAAAAGGAAAAAGAGATTGCCCACGACATTATGGTGAATACCATTGGATTTCGCGGTAAGGGTATCACCGTCGATTCGAAAGTGAGCCAGCTTTCGGGCGGCGAACGTCAGGGTGTGGCGATTGGGCGAGCGATGTACTTTGATGCCGAACTGATCATTTTGGACGAACCCACGGTTGCACTCTCGCTCAAGGAAGTCCGGAAAGTCCTCAATTTTGTCCACAAGATCAAGGATGGCGGAAAAGCTTGTATTTATATTTCTCACGACTTTGCCGATGTGTATGAGATATCCGACCGTTTTGTCATCATGGATCGCGGGGAGGTTGTTGCCAGTATTCTCAAAGCCGATATCACCTTAAAAGATTTGCAGGAATTTTTACTGGCCTATTCCCACGGGCTTAAGGATAAGGGGCGGAAATGAAACGGTTAGGCTCGATTCTGAAATTATTAGGCCGCATCGAGGGCCTACCCATCGCGTTTGTGCTGATAGCGCTCTATATTGCGTTTATGTTCACCGCCCCTGACGTTTTTTTGAAGTACCGCATCTATATGTCGTTTTTGCAGACGGTTGCCCCACCGCTCATTCTTGCGCTTGGCCTCACCTTTGTTATTACAGCGGGTGAGATGGATTTGAGCTTTCCGGCGGTGGTGGCTTTTTCCGGCTTTGTTTTTGCCTGGGGTTACAAAACGCTGGATGGTCCACTTGGGGTAGCAGGTGCCGCTTGGGTGAGTATGCTGCTCAGCCTGGGATCGGGCGCGCTGGTGGGCGTGA
The DNA here is from genome assembly GCA_036260665.1 of Aggregatilineaceae bacterium. Classification (GTDB taxonomy): domain Bacteria; phylum Chloroflexota; class Anaerolineae; order Aggregatilineales; family Aggregatilineaceae; genus DATAMF01. The sequence goes on from DATAMF010000620.1 coordinate 22,928, forward strand.
TCAACGGAATCATGGTGGCGCGGATCGGGGTACCGTCGATCATGGCGACACTGGCAACTCAGTTTTTCTGGTCGGGTGTTACGGTTCTGCTCTCTGGTGGACTCTCCGGCACATTGGAGGGGTTCTATGATTATGTGCCAGGCCAAAAAGGGCCTGCGGATAACATCGTCCATAAAATTTTCGTAGGGCGCATCTATGGCATCATCCCCGATCAGGGGCGCGGCCATATTGGCGTGCCGCCTCAAGCCTTTTGGGCACTTCTGCTAGCGGTCGTCCTCTGGTTTATCATGAACCGTCACAAATTCGGTGAGGCGATCATGTTCATTGGCGACAATCCAAATGTAGCGCGGGTCATGGGCGTGAATGTGGAAATGACCCGGATCAAACTTTTCACCATGATGGGTGTGATCAGTGCCTTTGCCGGGATGATCCTCACATTCCAGGTGCGTGTATTCTTTCCCACACAGGGCGGCGGTATGCTGCTGCCCGTAATGGCGGCAGTTTTTATCGGCGGTACGTCGATTGCGGGCGGTAAAGCCTCTCTGGTTGGTACGTTTTTTGGTGCTTATATCATCGGCTCTCTGGAAGCAGGCGTTGTCGCCAGCGGTATCAACGGCTTCTGGGTGCAGTTGGTCGAAGGAGCTGTCATGGCGGCTGTTGTGGTGCTGAATATTGTGATTGGGGAAGGTCATGTGGCTGGATTCTCGAATCTCATCCGGCGTTGGACCGTTCCGCAGCGCTATGAATCCGCCCCCATCATGGGATTACCTCAAGAAGATTCAGAGTGAGCGTGAAAGGAGGCTTTAGGAATTAAGCACGCGCGTCTTGCTTTATTTACATCCAATAGATAGTTCAACAAGGAGAAATAAATGAAACGCTTTTATAGTCTGTTGATTGTTGTGTTGGCCCTTGTGGCACTGTTGCCAGCGGGTCATACTCCTGCTGCGGCGCGGCAGGATCAGATCGTGGTTTACATGCAGATGGGCGGCACCGAAGGTGATGCCTCGACTCTGGCGCGGACCAATGGCGCGCGGGCAGCGGCGGAAGCGCTCGGTATCGAACTCCACGAGCAGTATTCCGGCTGGGATCCCCAGGTGATGATCGACCAATTCAATGAAGCTCTGGCCGCCGATCCCGATGGAATCGTGATCATGGGTCACCCCGGCGAAGATGCACTTGGCCCATTAGTGGATGAAGCGATCAGCCGTGGCATCATCGTCACCAGTGGCAACAACCCACTGCCCAATATTGAAGCCAAGTATCAGAGTGTCGGCTTTGGTTATGCGGGTGCGGACCTCTACCAGGGTGGTTATCTGACCGGGAAGGCGATGGTTGCGGCGGGCCTGGAAGCCGGCGAGGAAGCTGTGATTTATGACATCTGGCACAACGAAGGCCGCAGCGTGAGCAGTCAGGGTATGTACGATGCTTTGACCGAAGCGGGTCTGACCGTTGAGAAACTCGATGTTTCCGATGAAGTGGACTCAGATGCGTCGCTGGCATTCCCCGTCCTGACCGCCTACATCGAATCACACCCCAACCTGCGCGCCCTCGGTACGCAGCATGGCAATATTACCGCGAATATGATGAGCGTTCTGCAAGCGGAGGGTCTGGCCCCCGGTGATATCATCGTTGGTGGTATTGATCTCTCGCCCGCGACGATTGAAGGTATCCAGAGCGGTTATATCAGTGTGAGCTTCGACCAAGTGCTATATCTCCAGGGTTACCTGCCGATTCAGCAAATCTGGCTCACCAAGAATTACTTGATCCCCGGTCTGCACATCAATACGGGTGTTGGCACCGTGACCCCTGAAAATATTGCCGTGATCGCGCCGCTGATCGAACAGGGCATTCGTTAATACGAACCGTTAGAAAATAACAAAAACGGGCCTCCTGAGTTATAGTTACTCAGGAGGCCCGTTTGCTTGGAGGATCGATGCCCTACAAGCTGTACATTATTCTTTTTATCCTATTGGTGATTGTCATTAGTGCTGGTTTGATGCCCCCCCCAGACGATTCGTCCACGGTCGTCGCCATGATCCCCCCGGCGATGGTCAGCCCTTTTCATGTTGCCATTACGGATGGCGCTAAAGACCAGGCCCAGGATTATGGCTGGGATATCATCACCCAGGCTCCAGAACGTGAAACCGATTTGGAAGGGCAGGTGACAATTGTCGAACAAATCGTACAGCAGGGCGTCGATGCGATTTCGGTCAACCCAATCAATGCGGATGCCATGAGCATCGGTGTGCGTGCCGCGAACAACGCCAATATCCCGGTTTTCATGCAAAACCTTATCACGCCGATGGCGGAAGGCGAAGTTGCCGAGTATATCGGTTACGATCAGTGGGGCGGAGCGGCGAATCTTGCGCAGTATGTGTGTTTGCTGTTGGCGAAGGATCAGCATGTGGAGGTGGCTCAGGCGACCGGGAAGGTTTTTATTTTAATGGGCATTCCTGGCTTTCACGCGCATCGCCGCACAGGCGGATTCCGGTTTGGGCTGACAAACCAGTGTCCGAACGTTGAAGTGGTGGGCGAACAAACAGCAGAATGGGAGCGCGAACGCGCCATGCAGGTAGCAACCTCGGCCTTGCAGCAAAACCCGGATATTAACGTGTTTTTTGGAAACAGCGATGAAATGGCGATAGGTGCTGCCCTGGCTGCACAGCAGTTGGGACTCACCGTCGGCCAAGATGTGTTTGTCGTCGGCATTGACGGCAACGATATCACGCTGGATCTCATCCGAGAAGGTACCATCACGGCGACCTTAGGCGTATATCCCCGCCGTATGGGCGGTGTGGTGATTCAGCAGATGCATAAATACCTGAATGGTGAGGCGATCCCCCCGATTTTGCTTACTCCGTCCACGGTGGTCAATATCCGCAATGTGGATGCATATATCGCAGGCGACACCTGGACTGATCCGATTCCTGGCGAACCCGAATTCGATAACAATCTACCGACGTTTCATTAAGCAAACAAGTCCCAATGATCACAGGGCTATAGTGTACCAATACGGTGTGGGGGTTACTCCTGATTTTCGCCTGAATTGTCGAGTAAATAGCCCTGGTCGAAGTGTGACCCCCATGTTCCAGACGTTTCACTAGGTGTCGCCGAACCTGCTGTTCATCGCGCCGGTCGAAATACTCAGTGCCATCGCGCAGCCGGTGATAAGCAAGGCTCTCCAATAAATGAATATCCGCGGGTCGCGGGTTCTCCGGCTAGCAGCTAACGATTTGGGGCAAATCCGAGTATATTCTTAAACAAATCTCCTGAGCTAAGTCGAGTGACTATATGCCTCATATTCTGCTTATTGATGATGATCCAAAAATCACGAATCCGCTCAAAGCTGCGTTTGAACGCACAGGCTTTCAGGTGTCTATGGCAGGGGATGGATACACAGGTTTGAGCAAAGCCCTGGTCGAACATCCCGATGTAGTCGTATTGGATGTGATGATGCCTGGACTAAGCGGCTGGCAGGTGTGCGAATCGATACGAGAGCGGAGTCCTGTTCCCATTATTATGCTGACTGCGCTGGATGACACGACGGATCGTATCCGAGGATTGGAACTTGGAGCAGATGACTATCTGGTGAAACCTTTCGGTTTTCAGGAGTTGTACGCGCATGTCAAAGCCATGCTGCGCCGAGTGCAACTGGATGCAGGAGCAGAACCGCCTAAAATTCTGCATGCCAGGGATATTGAAGTTCGTCTCGAAACCTATACGGTAACACGCTGCGGTCAGGAAGTTTCCCTACGTCAAAAGGAATATGACATTCTGGTGCTGCTCATCACCAATGCGGATCGCGTGGTTACGCGGGATGAATTATTTGACCGGGTGTGGGGAACAGATTGGTTAGGAGATACACGTACTCTCGACGTTCATATGAGCTGGTTACGAGCTAAACTGGAAGATGATCCAGCGCATCCGGTTTATTTACAAACAGTACGAGGCGTTGGATACCGATTTGCGATTCCTGTCGAGAAACTATGAAAATAACAATCCGACGCCGTTTGATGTTCACCTTTACCCTGGTGATTCTCGTGGGTGGGTTGGCACTGTTTCTTGCCGCCGGACGACAGTTATCCCGCGCAACGCTTGAATTCTATCGCCATGATCTGGAAACCGAGGCGGTTACCCTGAGCAGCGGACTGTCGGAAGTCATTAGTGAATACGGTGACGAAGAGGAAGATAATGGCAGCCAAACCTTGCAGTTGATGCTGCAACGTGCGCAAACCGATGACAGGGAATATACCGTTCTCGATCGCAACCGCCGCGTTCTGGCGACTACAGGCCGTTATCAATTGTTTGAACAATTTCCCGATTCGTCCCATATAGAGCGTGTCTTGCGCGGACAGACTCATCACTGGGAGCAAGGAGATACCGCATACACAGCGACACCCCTCAGCCATGAGGGGCAGCTTGATGGCATTTTACTGGTATCTGCTCCCATGGCTCCCGCCTATGCCGATGCCCGCCGCGCCTGGATGGAGTTGGGTGCGGCAAGTATGCCGATTTTGGTTCTCGCGTTGGGAGCGAGTTGGTGGCTGGGCAAGCTTCTGTCGCGCCCAATTCAGGAACTTCGTTCGTCCGTCTTACGCTTAGCAGGAGGGGAACTCAACGAGCACATTGATGTCAAAACACGGGATGAAATTGGCGAACTAGGCCGCGCCTTCAACTTTATGGCCGAACGTTTGAATATCCTGATTAATGCGCAGCGCAGCTTTATCAGCAATGCCGCGCACGAACTGCGCAATCCACTGATGACTCTCAAGCTGCGGATCGAAGCCCTGCAACAACATGATCTGTCACCGACGCAGCAACAGATGTATTTGAACGAAGCCGCCCAAGAAATAGAGCATATGGCGCAGTTAGTCACACAGCTTTTGGCATTGGCCCGGTTGGACGAAGGCCGATACCCAGCAGAAGCCGAAACTTTCGATCTCGTCGCCCTGCTCCATGACTTGACCCGGCAGTGGCGAATTCGAGCGGCTGCGGCGTCACTTCATTTCGACGCCGAAATCTCTGCATCTCTGCCCGATATCCCTATTGCCGTGAGTGATATACGGATCATTCTCGATAATTTGTTCAGCAATGCGGTCAAATACACATCGCCTGGGGGGCAAATCTATTTTTGCGTCACTGCCGAAACGCAGAGTGTCCGGTTTGAAGTCAAAGATACCGGAGCAGGTTTTGCCCCGGAAAACGCAGAACGGCTGTTTGAACGATTTTTTCGCACCGATGAGGCGCGGAGTATTCCAGGGCAGGGGTTAGGCTTGGCGATTGTACGGTCTCTTGTGAAGCATTACGGTGGGACCATCACCGCAGCCAGCGACGGTCCCGGTTTAGGCGCAGCATTCACTCTCGCCCTACCCGTTTTAGTCTGAAACGGCTGGAGCAGTCGTCCGATGATGGGATTTGGGTCGGGTCGTTTGTTTCGTAGTTCGATATACTAACAAACTCACCACACTGATCACACTCACCACCATCACCAGCCGGAAGCCTAAGCGATCAGCGTCAGTTCCTGCCAATAACCCATGCACGGTTGCCAGCCCAAACGCCAGATAACTGCTGAGATGAAGCGTTTTCCAGGTATGATTTCCCAAACGCTTACGGGACGAGAAACTGAGAGTCACGACTAGAGTGATCCAGAAGCTCACAACACCCAAACCAACGGCAAGCGGACGATATGGCCCAGTGAACGGGATCAGAATATCGGATAACTGGTAGGTATAATACTTATCCGCTAGGAGCAGCATGCCGTGTCCTATTCCGAAAACAACCGCTAACCAGGACAGCGCCGCGTGCAGCAGCATCGACACAACGCCCGGTGACCAATCTTTGACCACTTTGCTGCTGATGAACAAGCCCCACACCATTGAAGCCGTCATCAAAGCATAAGCGGTAATACCTCCTGATCGCACCAGGTGCCAACTCAGGGTATTGTCTTGCACTAACGAGACACTTAAGGCGTGCGTATGCCACAGCCACCCGACGGCACCGAATACAATCACGAGGCTGCTGATCAATGACAGCCGATCCATCCAGGGAGATGATTTAACCACCGTTGAAACTCCTTGTATTGAATATCTCGCCTTTTCCACTGAAAAAAGGCGAGGTTATTTCCACGTTTTTACGGATGTTAATCGTCCTCGTACTCGTGCTCATCATTGTCATGGTCCTCGTGTTCATCATCGTCGTCATCGAAGAAACTGCCAGATTGTTGCACGACGATTTGGGGTGCTGGGGCATCCCGGTAAGGAATATCATAGGTGGTGAGATTGGCGCATTGGCTGTTTAACTGCGCGGCGTTACCCACCATCCAGGCTGCTCCGGTCTCCGTTCCGACGAGGAGCCAGCTTCCATCTGTATTCGTACCTCCAACCAGCAGTTCGTCATCCCGGAAGCCATAGCCACTGACACTGTACCCCGGCCCCGGCCCAGTTCGTAGATTCACCGAACTTACCAGGATGGTTGCCGTGCAGTTGGATGTCGAAGCCGCGTTCGTCGTTGGGGCGGGATCGGATACCATAACAGCCGACTCATCAAGCAAGTCCGATGCGGGCTGTACGCTAACGTTGGCAACGGTATTTTGTGCTGGACTGGTATTTAATAAGGAGAGTGCGTATTCTCCACTTTCCACCACAAAACTTACCCCATCAATGCGACTGCTGTACAGAGAAGCAACTACCGCCCCGCTGCTATCAACCAGTTGAGCCGACACTGTTGCCCCAGGAAATGAAGCCGTGACAGCCTCCGTTAGTCCGACAGGAACGCTGACATTCACGGTTGAACTTGGCACCGCATTTGTGAGCGGAATATCGACCTGCTGCTGATCGCTTAGGCTGTTGATCATGACCAGTGTGCCAGAACCCCTATCGGTTAAATCGGCTTGCGCGAGCACGCGTACATAGGCTTCGCTGACACCAGGCAGCCGTTCAATCGTGACCGTATGAGTGCCGGAGTCGGGGGCAAAACGAAGTTCAAGCCCCTGTACCCGCGCATCTGCCGATTGAAATACGAGAGCGCCGCTGCCATCCATCACCCGCACACTGGCGGACTCGATCTGCACCGCGACTACACCGCTGGTTCCCGGTGCTGGACTTACCACGACGTCAATTCCTGGTGATGCATCGTTCAGAGTGATCAAGTCGCTGCCACCCTGTGCCTGAGCCCGCCAAACGCCACCCGATAAAACCAGGACAACGAGAGCAAATGTTGTGAGAGTACGTTTCATCATATCCTCCTGAGATAGTTTTCCATCGTTGGTGTCATTAAAACCGCTCTATCCTGCTGCACGACAAGCCCGGTTCCGTCCCACTGGTGCTGCAACCACTCAAGCCCTGGCTGCGCGCCCAATACCACGAGCGCCTTCGCATAAGCTTCAGCCGTAGGCCCATCGGGATGAATAACAGTCGCTGATATCACATCCGTCACGGCGGACTGTGCCGTTCGGGGATCAATGAGATGATGCTGCAAGCGATCTCCTTGCAGCCAGCGGCGGTAATCCGTGCCGCTGGTCGCCACCGCCGCATCGCGGATCTGAACCGATGCAATGGGTTCTGAAGAAAAAGGGTCTGCGATGATGACATCCCACTCATATTTGCCTCGAGTGACGATATCGCCCCCCGCATCTACCATACAGGCTCCGTAATCGCTCAGTCGGTTTGCGATCCATTGGGCTGTCCAGCCTTTCGCGATCCCGCCCAGATCAATCTCACCCGGTAGCCATACCCGACGGCTGTGGATATCGATTTGCATATCGTGCCAGTTTGCGATTAAGGCGTCCTCGGAGGTTGTTTCAGCCGCATAGCCTGCCATCAGATCAAAACTTCTGTCGTATCCACTAGCGATGAGCGCACCAAGGATCAGGGGCGTATAGAGGCCACCAGTCGAACGGGCTGCATGTTTAGCCTGTAGAATCACATCAAACATGGGCGGCGATACACGAACCCAAGATCCGATCTGATGATTGAGCCGGGATAGTTCACTCTCTGGGCGAAAGCGTGATAACGCCTGTTCGATCTCTTCCACCCATTCCGGCACCTGCTGCAACAAATCTATTCCGTCAGCAGTGGAATCAAGCCAGACATGCATCTGGCACCCCATGGCATGGAACGACAACTGATACATCAGCGTGATGACCGGGTAACAGCCTGAACAGGAGCACTCACAATCACGGGAGACGGTGGCGCAATGGTAATAGGCTGTGGAGGTTGAACCACAGCACCCGACTGCGTTACCGATTGAGCACTATTAAGCGCAGTCTGCCCCGGATGTCTCAGGATGACAATGCTGGGCGGAGCCTGCGGTACTGTGGTGTCGTTGGAAACAACCAGATTTTGCTGAGGTACTGCCGGGCGATCCATTACTGCCAAACTTTGTGCGCCTACAATGGTAGCTATCGTACTGCTGGTAATCAAACTCAGGCGCACCAGAAATCGTTTTGTTGAGTTCAATCCTGCGGCCATCGCGTCCATCTCCTTGTGTTTACGGTACTGAGTTTAAGGATAGGACAAAAGCTCGAAGGTAGTTTAAATTTCGGCTCAAATTTACCTTAAAATTGAGTTAAATATCAGAAAAACGCGGTATATACTCCTGAACACGATCCAGCGTGGTATAGTTCGAAGCTCTGGGATCACCAAGGGTTCGACATGACTAAAGGCGGTTACAGCAGGCCATATGTCGCGGATTTGGTGCTCATCCCCCGCTGCCCAATCGTGGCCTTCGCCCACTGTCCAGGTATCTGATTCTTGCGCAGAAAAGTAAACGAACGAGGTCAAGTGAGCTAAACTTAAGCCACATACATAGACAAACACGCGAAAAACCATATCAAAGATTGGCGCGAGGCCCGGTGAGAAAAACAAAAATAAAGATGTTACCGCGGCACGCGGGAGCGGTCAGCCAGTGGTTAAAACAAGCCGAGGAGGACGAGCCGGAGGCCTTATGCCGCCAGCCGCGAAAGATCACCATGCCCCGCCTGACTGCTGAAACGGGCGCGGAAATATTCAGATTCCAGGGCGAAGTCAATCCTCCGACACAAGCAGATAGTTGAAAATAATGGTATACAAAACACTTCGATGGTTCGCGATATGCAGATAGACTGACATTATATATCCGGTTTATTAGGACTGTTGGCCTATTTTACAGCGCTCAATTTCTTCTTAGAGTTTATATATCCACTGGCACAGCCACTTCTGTCTGAAGCGCCCCCACCTGTTGCTGCGGAGATACCTATGTCCCCAATGGGAATGTTTTAGGAATTGCCGTGATGGGCGTTTGGCGAAGCCCAAACACCATATCCATGGCAAGTATCCTTATTAGGATTGGGTAATCGCGACAACCGGACTCCAGCCCTCACTGACGCTCATTACAGTGGTCGGATTCAGCATGCTGCTGACCAGTCTTAAAAGGCATTGTGGCAGACAAAAGCATTGTCCTGTTGATCATCGTGGTTGTCCGCTGCATCTGCATGTGCCACCTGCCTGTATCTGTACGTGTGCTATGTCGAGGGCGAAATTCTCGATCCATCCGTAAAGGTCTTATGGAACTCAAGACGTTTGAAGGTATTCACACAGTCGATCCCGATATCTGGAACCGGGTTACTCGCGGCTACCCCTTTGCCGGATGGGTGTGGTGCCAATATGGGGAGCAGGTTCAGGGGCGCAGTGGGCATTATCTGATCATCTTTGAAGGTGATCAGCCGGTAGGTGGTGCAATCTTCTGGGTTATCAACGATGAACCGATTCCTTCCACTAACCGGATCGTGCAGGGTCTTCTCGCGCGCTATTTGCACGCGAGACCCCTGGTTGTCTGCCGGACAGCTCTCCATACTAATCATACAGGACTCTTCCTGCCCGCCAATCCGGTTCAACGTGAGCGCGCGTTGACCGAAATTCGACACACTGCTATCGATTTGGTGCGCCAGCAGCACGGATCGTTTTTCTTGGCCGATTTTCTCTCTCCAGCAGAGATTGATTGTCCCTGGGATAACTTTTATCGGATGGAAGATTTTCTTAAGGATGGAACCTACCTGGATGTTGAGTGGGATACCTTCGACGATTACTTGGCTTCATTGAAAAATATCAGCAAAAAAACGTTCAAAAATATCCGCAACAATACCCGGCTGGCCCAAACCAGCGGGATCACCATTTCGGCGCAGCATGAGATATCCTCACCAGATCAAATCCTCCGCCTGATTGCCATTCAACGGAAGTACTATCAGATGGCGTTTAACCCCACCGAGATCAGCCGCACCATTGAAGCATTATCCCGGTTACCGGAAATAAACTACCGCTGGATGATGGCTCATTGCGATGGCAGATTAGTGGCTTGTGAACTCCTGCTGTTTGATGAAGTAAACCGCGCGGCTACGGTTGCGTTATACGCCAGCGATCAGGAGACGAAATATGCCTATTTCCTGCTAAGTTATGAGGACATCCGTTGCTGCATCGAAGATTTCCGCGCCAAAATCATTTTCTATGGTTCACACTGTTACGAGTTTAAACACCGAATGGGCTTTGAAAATGATCTACGCAATAATTTGGTTTTTTACCCAGCGGCGCGCTTGGAACAGATTATAACCCGTCCGCTTCTTCATTTTATGAATGGATAAAGCCGGGTACAATGGATACTGGAAACTTAATATTGTGACAAGAAAGTGAGAGGATGCGATGATCCCCTGGTTTGTGGGGGTGTTGGTTATAGCCGTTATTTTGTACCTTCTGGACCGAGAAATTTATTTTTACGAAGCGGTCCACCTGAGTCCTCGCATCCAGCACTGGCTCTATGACCGGTGGGCCGCCAAATATGATCAAGGTAAAAAAGAGACACAGCAAAATGATCAGGAGATGCTGGCTCTTCCCATGATCAGTCGGTTGGGGCCAAACCAGCCAGCGCTGATGCTGGATCTGGCTACGGGGACCGCCCGCCTGCCGGTAATCTTATTAAGAGAGCCTAATTTTTCAGGTACGATTATCGCGCTGGATATTTCACGCGCAATGCTGGTCCAGGCTTCTGCCAAGTTGACTCCCTTTCGGGACCGTGTGACTCTAATCCAATATACGGATCTGCCGTTGCCCTTTCCCGACAATAGTTTTGATGTGGTAAGCTGTCTCGAAGCATTGGAACTGATGCCGAACATGCAAGCCCCATTGGCCGAACTGGCGCGCGTCTTGCGTCCGGGTGGGCTGCTGCTCACCTCGCATGGCAATGAAGCCCTGGGATGGGGCGATAAGGTTGTGAACAGCGAAAAATTTACGGAGTTGTTGCTCACATCTGGATTTGAACAGATCGAAATACTCCCCTGGTGGAAGAAATTTGATCTCGTTTGGGCATGTAAAACGGGCCAATCGGCTCCAGCAAGCATCCGTCCCTGGTCCGAACTGGTGCAGCACCACACGGGAATATCCAAAACTTCTGAAGGAATAATCATTCTGGACAGCTAGATAAAAGAGCAGGTCTTAATATTACGTTTATCAGCACGAGGTGACAATGCAGAGCAACCTCTATGAAGGTATTTCCACTGTTGATCCGGCGCTGTGGGGTCAGGTGACGCGCGATCATCCATTTGCTGGCTGGCATTGGTGCCATTTTGGAGAAGTAGCGCATGGTCATCCTGGATTTTATCTGGTGGCAACGGAAGGTGATCAGCCGGTTGGTGGCGCAATTTTTTGGGTGATCGATGACGAAATGATTCCTACCTGGCATGCACTGGCCCGCTATGTGGTGGCGCACTATCTCCGGTGGCGGCCTTTGCTTGCCTGCCGGACGGCCCTGGATACCACGCATGCGGCGATCTTTATGCCCTCCGATCCAAATTGTCGCGCTGAACTAATGGCCGAAATCCGGCGAGCAGCAGGTGATCTGCTCTACCGGCAGCACTGCTCATTTTTTGTGGCGGACTATTTATCTCCAGTGGAAATGGATTATCCCTGGGGAGATTTTTTTGTGCTGAAGGACTTTCACTTTCAGAACGCAGGAACTTATCTGACGGTCAAATGGGAGTCTTTTGAAGCATACAAGGCTGATCTAAAAGCGCAGGGCAAAAAAGCATATCGCAATATCAAGGACAACACCCGCCGCGCCATGGAAGCGGGCATTACCGTCTCATTACAGCGAGAGGCCCCACCTCTTGATGAGATTCTCCGCCTTCAGGCAATTCACGCGAAACACTACCACCAGCCCTTTAACCCTGCCAGGACCACTCGCACGGTTAACGCTACCGCCCGACTGCCCGAAAATAACTGCCGGTGGGCGCTGGCTCACTGCAATGGTGATCTGGTTGCCTACAAACTGCTGCTTTTCGACGACGTAAACCGCATTGCCTATGCAACTCTCTACGCCAGCGATCATAAAACCGAATTTGCCTATTTTTTGATGAGTTACGAAGATATCCGGTATGCAATGGATGACTGGTGTGCCAAAATGATTTTTTATGGTAGCGAAGGCTACGAATTCAAGCGCCGTATGGGATTTGAACTCGATACGCGCGACCAATTGGTTTTTTACCCGGCTGGTCGAGTCGAACGGTCTTTGGCTGGTTTTCTGCTGCGCTGGATGGATCGATAAGCCGGTGACCACAATCAGATTCCATTCCGCTATGGCCTGAACGATGTCTGGCATGTAACAACGGACACTTTATTGTCCGCTGTTGGCCGACTTGATTGAGTGCCTAAGACTCAAGGATTTAAGTCAGTGGCGTTCTTCCCCTTGGCTATTCGCAAAAGTCCTGTAATGCTTCTGACGATGGTTTGGTTGTGGGCCACCCTTCAGGATTCGGCCAACCGGGGGGCGCACTGTAAGCAGGAATATAGTAGTGCTCCGTGTTTGCATAGCCGGTACAGATATTGCTCTTTAGTTCAGTTCGCTCTGCAACGGATAGAAAGAGCCATCGTCCATCAAGACTCAATACGTACATTTTTACCTGATACTCCCAACCATGCGCCCAATAGTTCCCTTCTTCCCAGCTTGTAAGGATATTGCGTGGGCCAACACCACGCCCTTCAGTTTCGTACAGATATTCTTGCCAGGAATGTCCCATTTCCTCAATATAGGTAGAAAGTAGATCATCAAAAACAGGGCGAGGTTGGCGGTTGCCTTGTTCATCTGCTGTTGAAAACATGGAACGACCAAAACGAATCTGATTTTGTTTGGCTGTGTAGTCGTCTACACATTCCTGACGATTGCGTGCCAGTTTGGGTAGGCTGCATTCTCCAGGTGGGAGATCGATCACGAGAATAGAAGCCCGAATGCCGCGCGCTAAGCTTGGATCAAATACAATCTCATCTCCGGGTGCCGCCCCCCAACCTCCGATCTGAGCGGCGGAAGCACTTACGATATCGAGTGCGGCTTCAGCTTGTCCCGATTCGGCCATTTGGAAAAGAGTGACAGGATCGTCACTTGCTCCCATAACTGACCGAAGCTCGACTGAATTAGACAGTAACAGAGTTATTCCGATAAAAATGAAAGCGGTAAGCAGCCAATTGAGCTTTGCATATTTGAGCTTCATCTCCCCGTTCCCCCTATGCTTTATCTAATTCGTAGCATAGACATTAAACGTTGAGAGATCGTTCAACTGGCGCAAAAAAAATAGGTGCAAAACATTAAAAAACCAGCGATACCCACTGGATATCGCTGGACAAAAGTCGGCGTTAGCTTAAAGACCGCAAGTGTTAGCCGTTGCGTGCAGCTTGCTGTACCTCTTGATCAACTGTGCGCCAATCCAGGTGCGCACCACCGAATAGCCCATCGGTCTCGAATGGCCCTGTGTACCAGGGTTTATAGAGGGTGTAAGTCAGTCGCATATAAATGGGGGCGATGGGATACTCCCCCTCAGTCCCAAAGAACATTTCCTCAATTTGAGCATACAATTCGATACGTTTATCAGGATCGATTTCCCGTGCCGCCTGATCGATCAGGTCATCAATTTCGTTACAAGGACGCTTGAAGTCGTTGTCGCTGAACTCGCACGACAGCACACTGCCCACCCAGTTATTCGCGTCGGGATAGTCAGGTCCCCACAATGCCAGCCAGATATTAGGACGATCTTCCGTGGAATTGGACGCCTTGGTCGTCTGGAGACGCACCGTGAACTCCATCTGCTCAACGGTAAAAATGTTCGCATCACAGCCCAATTCCCGCTCGGCGCTGGCTGCCAGGAATTCACCATAATCACCCGCGCCCGTATCCACGACCATGTGGAGCGGTGGCATCCCCTCACAGTTTGGATACCCGGCGGCTTCCAGTTCCGTTTTTGCCCACTCAGGATTATAACCCACGCCTACATCATTAATTGGTGGTGCACCGAACATGCCAGGCGGCGTCAGGTGAATCATGGGTACGCCGCGCCCCTGGCGCACCTGCTGAATGAGTGTTTCACGATCCACAATGGCAGAAAATGCCCGGCGCGCGTGAACATTGTCAAACGGCGGTTTATCATAGGCAAAGCCGTAATAAGCGACCGCCAGGTCCGATCCCTGCTGTAACTGGTCTTCATAAGCGGGATCATTCAGAACAGCCTGTAATTCGGCAGCAGGTACACCACTGATATCGATCTGGTTATCCTGGTAGAGCGCGAAGACGGTACCCCCATCTTCCACAGTTGTATAAATAACGCGCTCTACATTACCAGGGCCAACCAGATCACTGGGGATCAGGGGATTGCGGAGGTAAACCCGGCGGACACCGCGCACATATTCATCGATGACATAAGGGCCGTTGGTAATCATGTTTTCGGGTTCGATCCAGTCATCCCCAAATTCAGCTATCACTTCCTGCGGAACCGGGCGCAGCATCCACATTGGCGTCATGCTGAAGAAAAAACCCGCAGGATATTCAAGATTAATTTCCAGTGTGGTATCGTCGAGTGCGGCAACCTGCACCATACTGTAATCTGCCTCGGTGACTTCTTCCTGCGCCTTGGTGAGCAGATCATTACAACCCAAAATCACCTGTGCCGAAATCGTACTGTAATATGCAGCCAGGCGCGGATCGCAGGAACGCTGGATGCCATAAGCAATATCGCCTGCTGTCACCTTACGAATTTCGGTAGCCGTGTCAGAAACGGCATCCCACTTCACCCAGGGCACATCATCACGGATGGTAAAAGTCCACTTGGTTCCGCTCTCATCGGTGGTCCAAGAAGTAGCAAGTTCAGGAACAATAGACCCCGGAGTAAGCGGGTCTGAATTGGTCAGTCCCAGGAAAAGTTGCTCAATCACATTGATCGACACAACATCCTCGGCGCGCTGCGGGTCAAAGGTAGCTACCATAGTATTGTCGGTGAGATACGCGGTGACCGGCTCATCCTGTCGCATCACGCTGATCAGTTGAATATCAACATCGGCAGCGCGAACCGTTGGCGCTGGCATCATGGCTGTGAACAGTGCGGCGATCACAGCGCATACCAGCAGCATATAGCGCATTTTTCCAGACATCTTCTTTCCTCCCTTATATATAATTTTCGGCACAGAATTACATTCAGTCTTGGGCCTTATCACCTCCTTTTCAGAAAAACTGGGTGGCAACAGGAGTACCACCCAGTTCTGCCCACAGCGGTTCTTGGAGGAGCTAGAATCCAGTTTCTCACCAGGGGATAACCGAGCGCCGACTCTCGGTCAATAGGTAGTGAGAACGATCTGCTGTTGCCCGCTGTTTGGTACATCATCTTCAATTGCTAGCATAACGTTTAGGCGTTCACAAAGCGTTCGGAAATCGTTCGAAAAAACGAAAACATCGATCAAAGAGTCACACCCTATTGACTTGTTTAATTATTTCCTTATAAGCTAGAAAAATAGCCAGATTGAGCCACAGGGGAGGGGATCATGTCTGAGCTTCTAGAGATCAAAACTTTCGGCGGGCTGCGTATTCAATGTAATGGGATACCTGCCCCCAAGTTTGATTCCCGCAAAGTAGTTGCGCTGCTGCTGTACCTCGCCTATACACAACATGAGCATTCTCGCGAAGTACTGGCTGAAATGCTCTGGGAGGAGCGCACCCAGTCTCAATCACTCGCCAATCTTCGGGTTGCCATTAGCAGTCTCCGGCAAACCGTTGGCCCGTATGTACTCATTACCCATGACACGCTCATCATGAATCCCGAAAGTAAATGGTGGCTGGATACAGCCGAATTGGTGGATCAGTTAGGCTATGCCAAAACCCTCACTGTTGTGAGCGAGGTTGCGCAAATAGAACGGACCCTTCAGCTCTATCAAGGCGACTTTCTGGCTGGCTTCTATGTCGATAGCCATCGCTTTGAAGAATGGGTGTTGTTGGAACGAGAGCGGTTTCGGTTGCTGGTCATTGAAGCAATAGATACGGTGATCGATTTTCACACACAACAAGGAAATCACGCGGCTGGCATTGAATGGGCATCTCGCCTGATGCAAATGGATTCGCTTCGCGAGAAAACTCACAGCCATCTTATGCGTTTGCTGGCTGTTTCCGGTCAGCGGCATGCAGCCTTATCCCAGTATGAAACCTACTGTCGCATGATAAAGCATGAGCTTGGAGCATTCCCCTCCGGTGAAATGACCCAACTCTTCCAGCAAATCCGTGCTGGTAACTTTCCGGAAGTTATTCAACGAATAACGCCCCAAACGCCCTCTAACCTACCTGTTCAATCCACATCCTTTGTGGGGCGTGAAACCGAATGCGCTGAACTGGCTGAGTGGCTGAATGATCCGAACTGCCGTCTGATTACCATTATCGGATCGGGTGGAATTGGCAAAACGCGTTTGGCGCTAGAGGTGGCCCGTCAAGTCAACACGGTCTTTACCGATGGCGTCTTCTTTATTCCTCTTAGACCTGTAAATAGCGGGGATGCCATTTTATCTGCGATTGTGACTGCACTTGCGGTCGATGTGAATGCGGGAAAAGGGGATTTGCTGTCACAGTTGCTGGAGATACTCTCAAAGAAGTCGATGTTGTTGGTGCTGGACAGTGTGGAACATCTGCTTGCCGATCTCAGCCCTATTGAGTCGATCTTGTCGACCACCGGTCAGGTGAAATTGTTAGTCACGTCTCGCCAGTCGCTTGATCTAAGTTGGGAATGGCAGTATGAGTTACAGGGTTTGTCTGTACCGCAAAGCACAGAAGATCTGGATTTCGAGAATTTCAGTTCGATTCGTCTGTTTGTAGAACGCGCACGGCGTGCTAATCGACTTTTTAAACTCCAGGATGACCCGCACGGTGTGATCAAAATCTGCCAGTTAGTAGAAGGGATGCCGCTCGGCATTGAATTAGCTGCCGCTTGGGTGCGGGTCCTATCTTCATATGAGATCGCCCACCATATTATTGAACTTGAAGCGTTTTACACGCCATCTGAAACACGGCACCGCAGTTTGCAGGCTTTGTTTGAGCAGACATGGCAGCTGCTCCCGGAAGCGGAACAGAATGTCTTGATGAAACTAGCCGTCTTCCAGGGTGGATTCACACGAGAAGCCGCTGAGCATGTTGCCCACGCCGTGATGCCGTTGTTGGCAACGCTGGTCAATAAGTCGTTGCTCAGCATGAACTTTCGGACGGGCCGCTACCAACTCCACCAACTCCTACGCGAATATATGATCGATAAGTTAGATCAGCGCAAATCGGAGAAAACCAAAGTTTTTGAGCGTCACACACAGTACTATGCTGACATTCTCCAAAGATGTGAAAACTTGCTCAAAGGGAACATGGTATCGACTGTTGTAGAAGAACTCGAACCAGAGATTCATAATTTTCGTGCGGTGGTAACATGGGCTTTAGAACAAAAAAGATGGGAGATTTTAGCAGCTATTTTCCCAATGTTATCGGTCTTCTACAATCTGAAAGGTTGGAATCAGGAATCAGCTACCATTTGCCACCAAATCCTCCAACTGCTGGACACTCTTTCTGAGTCGCCTGCCAAAACTAATTTTGAGATTGCGGTTCAGCTCCATCTAAGTTCAGTCTTGACTGTCTCGAAGGGATGGGGAGATCCGGATGTTGAAGCCGCTTGCTCCCGTGTCAAAGATATCTGCCAGCGGGCCGAAGAAGTTACCCCACAGTTGATTTGGGCGCTCTATTTTTTAATCACAGTTTATGGATATCGGGGCGAACTCCAGCTTTCGCATGAACTGAGTCAACAGGTACTGCCCCTGATCGACGAGGTTCAGGACCCGGCGGCGGCGGCAGCGATTCATTTTTCTGCGGCATGTATGTATCATTATCGGGGCGAATTTGCGCTTTCACTGAAACATCAGGATTACATCTTGCAATGGTATAGCCCTCAGGTTCATCGCATTGCTGCGATATCGCACAGCGGGCTTGATCCAGGTATCACTAGTATTGCCCACACGGTTTGTACGCTATGGGTGCTTGGCTATCCTGATCAGGCGAAAAAGCGTTCGCAGAGGGCAATAGACGAAGCACAAGCCCTGAACCATCCCTTTACGCTCGGATTTACCCTCATTTTTGCCGCCTGCTCTTTTTATGTTTTGCTTGGCGACAGAGATATGGTGCTTAAATACATTGATCCTGTGTCACATTTGGCACAAGAACATCATTTTCTGACATGGTTGCCTGTGGTTGGCTACCTAAATGGATATATGCTTCTCTATGGGGGATTGGTCGAAGAAGGTATCGCTAAGATGCAGCAAGCGATTACTTTACGTCGCAGTGCGGGAACCCTCAATTATCTACCTGTTATGTTGGTAGTTTTTGCTGAAGCGCTCCAGCAAACAGGCCATGTGAAACAAGGATTAGCGGTAGTTGAGGAAGCATTGGACCTGATCGCTTCTACTCAGGAGCGTTATTGTGACGCGGAGGCTCATCGTGTAAAAGGCTGTCTGTTAGAACTCCAGGGTGATCAAACAGAAGCTGAAATATGGTTGCTTCAAGCCATTGAAATAGCACAACAGCAGCAGGCAAAATCATTCGAACTTCGCGCTACTATCCATCTATGCCGCCTTTTGCAGCAGCAAGGACGCGGTGAGGAAGCGCGAGCGCATCTCTATCCTCTTTATCACTGGTTCACCGAAGGGCTGGATACTCCCGATTTGGTCGCTGCGCGCGAACTGCTGACCAAATTAGTTTAAGGACGAGTTGCGCTGCTTATTTTTCAAGTTCAGACTGGTAACCAGAATGGTTGATGTTAGGCGCGGTACAACTGCGCAGCATATTTAATCCCCGACACGGAATCGTTGTTGCGACTCTCTCGAAGCGAGCCTGCTTCAGAATGTTAGGGAACCACGGATCCGTGTCTGATTGTTGATAATGTCGTTCGATTGTGATGGAGTACCGATACCTTTGTCAGCAAATGATACCCATCTATTTGTTTGTAGTGTCGATAATCTGGTCGAAGGCCAGCCTGCTCGCACCCTCGCCGCGCCCAATCTGTTTTTGTACGCCGAGCCAGGTCCATACGCGACCATCCAGCCAGCGTGTCCGCTGGAACAACTGCTTTACCACAATTCCGGCGCGGGGAACCTCTTCTTCATGCAGAAAGTAGGGTGAACGTGGTTTTTGATCCAGACCCTCGCGCAGCAGAATAGTGCGAGGGCGCACGCGCTGCGGCTTCTCTTCCCCCGCTAGGACGCGCGGCATGGCGGCCCGCTGGAGTTGAATTTGCCGAATATCGTTTTCAACATGGACCGGGATAAATGGAATCCATTCTTCAGGAACCGTGTTCATCACCTGATAGCGAATATCTGCTACTGGTTCTGGTGGCAGCACCTTCGCCAGTGTTGCGATGATATCATCCAATTCTGCCTGCTCCGCAGGGCTAAGATTCTCAGGAGCTTCAGATGCAAGTGTCTGTTTGCGTGCCAGCAGTCGGGCAATTTCTTCATCCAACGGTTTGCGAATAAAAGCTAAAAATTCGCGAGCCACTTCTGCTCCCGGTCTGTTATCACCTGTAGGTAGGGGGACTCGTTTTTCAACGCCCCACACCATATTTGCTACTTCGTCGCGGATTAACATAATCTCTTCCAGCGGCTTGCCTTCCTGAATCTTGGGAACAGTCGGCAGTAGCAGCAGGCGTGTATCGGCGGCTTCACCCTGATTCCCCTTCGTGTTGAGCGTAAAAATGCTCCAACGCTGCCACGCATCATCCGGTCCGCTGCCGGCGGCTTCAATCCAGGTGCGCTCGCCAAATACATTGGTAACCGCCATCCCCTTGATTTGGACAATCGAACCGACGAACAGATCCAAAGGCAGCAAAAACCAGTCATTCGCGTAGACCAGCCCAAATTCCATGAGCATCAGCTTGGCAATGTCAGTGGTATCGGGCTTGATATCACCAAAATTGGTACGGCGATCCTCAAAGGTCCACCAGCGTGTATTTGGCATCCCATCAAAGACAAGTGGTGCGGGAATAAAGGTACATGTTTCGGTTCCTTGGGGATCGGGCGAAGCTGGTTCTTCTAAGCTTTGTCGTGTCGGGTCAATATCGAAGTTGTACCAATCCAGACGCCCATGGTAATACTCGTCAGCGGACAGAACTAGTTCGCTATCTCCATCGGGCGCGGATACGGAAAACTGGTATTCCAACCGCTGCGGCTGCCATGCATCCTGATCCGCATCCAGAGGCTGAAAATACAATTTCTCGAACCACTTTACAAATCG
Source organism: Aggregatilineaceae bacterium (assembly GCA_036260665.1). Taxonomy (GTDB): domain Bacteria; phylum Chloroflexota; class Anaerolineae; order Aggregatilineales; family Aggregatilineaceae; genus DATAMF01. The sequence continues at coordinate 43,508 of DATAMF010000620.1, forward strand.
ATCCCCTAATATATCGATATCGGATGCATCGCTCGGAATAGACAGGGTGATTCCGTCAGAGGCATGGTGCGATGCTTTTTCCGTGAGGTAGAAATATAGTTTTCCCCCATCCATATGGTTTCCGGCGACAGCGGCAAACATAGCCCAGGTTTCAGGGTGCGCACAAATCGCCGCATCAGATGGATCATCAGGGTCTGGCACCTCAATCGGATAAGCGTTCAAAAATTCGCTGTGATCGGCAGCGTTGGTCGTGACAGTATGCAGCAGTTTGAGCCACTGCCGCCCCATGAGCAGACGCAGATCAAGCGCCATATTCTGTTCGTTGAGTCTAAATGGAATCGGGCGGCGTTCCACCGTGGCTTCTAATGGCGTTGCATTATCAAAGTCCTCGGTTGGAAAACCCTCCGATTGGTACCGAGTGAGCTGAGTCGTGCTCAGGTGCAGCTTGGCAAAAATGGGAGAGCCAGCATCGTCACCCTCAAATTCGCCCATCTGCCACTGGCGGGTAAGCATCCATAGGGCATCGCGCACCTCTGCTTTGAGCGCCCGGCTAAAGTTCTGGGTACGAGGGCGTCCCTCCAACCGGTTCCAGACTGTGACAGCCGGGAAAAGACGACTGTTCAGCGCTTCTGCCATATCTTGGATTATGAATTTTTGACTCATGTGTCCTTCACCCTGATTGCCTTCAGAACTCCATTGTTGATCGCTAAGTTGGCCGAGATGGAATTTTCGCGCAGAGTCATTGCCATCATGGCCGCAGGCAGAAAACGATTGAGCGGTGTGTCATCGATCTGATCGGGTTCAACCGCACGCAGCCGGGCTAATTCCAGCGTTTCGTGCAGCGCAGCAACCAGTTCATCCCAGCTCCAACTCGCCCCCATAAGCGCGGAGGTCACCAGCAGCAGAGTTTGCGGCGGCTCACTGCTGGGGCGGTCGTAGTGAAAGGTAATCCCGGTTGTTTCTTCTGTGCCTGGGATAACCTCAGTCCATTCATCCAACAGCAGCCCGCACTGTCGCCCAGCCTTGTTAAAGGGGGTGGCATAGTGAGCTGTATAAAGCAGGCGATCACTGTCGATGGTATAAGTGGGCGGGAATTCTAATCCCAGCCATGAATCGTGGTCCTGGTAAGGCAGTTGAATCGAAGTTAATTCTGGCTTCACCGCGGACAGCATAAGCAGACGTTCCCAGTGTGCCATTTTTTCACGCACACGAGCCGTTCCATAGAGCCAGTCATCTACGGGGAAATCAATACCGACTGTTTGTGTCAAATGCTGAAACAGTGTGCCGTTTTGCGAAGCGATGAGCGCCTTGTTCCATTCGTCGCCCTGACCGTCAGCAAAGCTAAATTCCGGGATAAGCCGAAAATCGTCGCCTAACAGGGTCTTGGCTGCGTCTTGTAGTGCTTTGACCTGATCCGAGGGTTTCGCAGCAGTACTATGAGCGTCGATGTACTCTTGTGCAGCGTTGATTCGTTTGTCCGCATCATGGGCGACGGCTTGAGCAACACTCAGCAGGTCGCGGCTAAAGGTTACAATTCGTTTCTGAACATCGGTTAGATCGAAAGATGTGATGTCCAGATCACCAATGGGCAGCAGTGCTTCGACATTCGCGTACAGGCTTGCCAGCGATGGTGTGCTCGTGTTTAACTGGTCCGCAAAAGTGTTGCGTTTGGCTTCAAATGTAGCGCGCCGGGTATCGAGCAGGATGCGCAGATCGTCGGGCGTGGCGGGTCGCGGTGTTGTCAATGCCGCTGAGATGAGAAGTTCCGCGCGCTGCAAAAGGCTGAAACGATCTTCATCCGGCGTCGAACTGGTCAGTGTGCCGTATTGGACCATGAGATGATCAAAGTTATCCAGTTGGGAATCCCAACGATCAACCAGATCCTGCACCTGGCTCAAAATCTGGGTATACAGCTCGCCTTTCCAGGAATATATGAATCCCCAGCCGCTCTGTGGAATGCCAAAACTGCTGGCGCGAACGAGCAGTTCGATTAGCGCTTGTATAAGCGTATCGATGTCTGTGAGCAGTTGGCCTCCCAACGTAGGCAAATCAGCAAAGATCGTTTCCAGCCCCGCTACATAGTCTTGCAGATCATCACGCAAAAGACTCAGCGCATCGCGTACATTGAGCACCCGCTGTGGATCGGCGAAAACCGCTTCGTCCTGCGACTGCGCCGCTTCTGTTTGCAGCATCACATCATTGGATGTGAGTGGTCGCGATGCGAGTGTTAAGGCCCGCAAACTCTGTATCAGCGGTGCAATCTGGAAAAATGTGAGAGCGTTTGTCACCTGTTCTATATATTGAATTTGAATGGCGACATCGGGCCGGATCGAGTTGGTTGCTAGGATGTGGCGCACGATACGATCATCCAGTTCCGACATCGCCGGTTGGTTATCGGTGCGGATGATGTAGAGTAGATCGATGGGCTGGAGCTGAAGGTTCTGCCAGCTTACGATTTGTTCGGTGTCGATTCCTGTGATCGGATCGGTGAACTGCACGTTACAAACCAGTTTGTTTGGCTGGTTGGGCAGAAGCGATGCCAACCAATCGTTGAGCGCAGGCTCGGCTTGAGCACGTGGTGTGATCGCCGTAATGCCTGTCACCGGACTGACATTCGCGTTCACACTTGTTTTCAAATGGAGACCAACCCGGTGTGTGAGCGTGATACCACTACGCGGAGTCTGAACGACATCGGGAATAGGCGGAAAGCTGCTCTTGCCATACGCGTCGAGAGTCGCTGCGGCACGGTCGTAATTTCCCTGGGCAACCTGATGTACCCCCTCAGCCATCGCCAGATCGGCCAGGGCATCGTAAATATCTAACAAGCGATCCACCTCCGTGTTGATCGCCGCTTTTTGGGCGTTGCTCGCAGCGGGTAGTGGTTTGCCAAAAGGATACATTTTTTGCGACGTGCGCTTAATATGTTCGATCAAACTCAGGCCATTGATGACATTACGTGCCTCCAGGGATTCAATGGAGGCCAAGTCGGGATCAGGCGCATCATCGCTCGGTTTCGCCTGGAGTTTGAGACGCTTTGCGCGCAGTGGGAACGCCTTGCGCAAATCGAAAATAAACTCATCGACTTCCGCCAAGGCGTAACGGTCGTGAAGACCACGTTCAAGCTGATAGCCCAACAGCGCACTCAAACTCTGACCATTGCGCATCCCTTCGATGAATGAGAGCGCGATTCGCACACGCTCAGATGACAGGTTGATCGCCAGTGTGTCAGGATTCTGCGGTGTGGCATTGCTGATATATCCATTGCGCAGCACTGCCGCTGTAACCGCCTGATTGAGGGATGGGGCATGAATATAACCCCCGTTCGTGCTGTCACGCATTAATGGAGAGAGCGGCTGAATGTTAGGTTCCGGTGACGGATTAAAGATCGGTTCCAGCTCCTCCGGCAACTGGACTGGGGTTAATAGTTTATTTTCGGGTCGCACATTTTCCAGCCAGCCATACGCCCCCAAATAAATGCCGCCCTGGTTTCCCTCATCGGAATATTGCTGGCGACGCAGGGAGTCGAGTTGGAAGTGGACCAGACCAAGTAGCCACGCATCGAGCCGGTATGAGCAGGTATCAACATGTTCCGCCAGGAGTCTTTCTAGACGCGCCGTAGGTGTATCTGCAAGGTAGCTGACCGCCTGGATTTGCTCTTTGAGTTCGGTTGTATCGGCGAGGGTGAATGCATTCTGGGCAATATATTCACCCACAGGTAAGGTTGGACTATTCGTAATTTCCGGTATAGCGCGGTAGAGCGGCTCCCAACGGCTCTCGCTGAATTTTTGCTGTGCTTTGATATGGATAAATTCAGGTTCCGCATGCAGGGCAATCGCCTCATCCAGTGTGATGATCGAATTTTGCACCTGTATATTCAAGGTGGCATCGTGGAAGCCATTCATGAGCGCGAATCGGAGCAGAATATAGAGCAGAGCGTCTGGTGGCGTATTGTCGATAAAACCATCCTGTTTGCGCAGCGCATCTAGCGATGTAGTTGCCGTGTCCGCCAGCCACTGGAGATAGTTCTTGCCGTTGGGATCGAGCGTATATTTACGGATAGGATTGGTTTCGGACAGCGGCTGATCGTCAATCACCGGACCTTGCAGCAGTTGGGCACTATTCCAAAAGAACAGGCTGAACAGCAGCGGCGTTTCGTCGCCTGTATAACCCAGCGATCTCAGAAACAGCAATGCCGGATCGACTCCATCCGAACTAGCCCATTCGCGGGCTGACCAAGTGCGGGCTGCGTTTTGAAAGGAATTGGCAACACTCTGGATATTCATCAGGTTATACAGGTGCGACTCACTCTCCGCATAACGGCTGTAAAACTCAACCGAGGACGGATGCAGCCCCACGATATTGAGCAAAATCTGGTGGGCGTCCCCTTGTTTACCTACGTGATCGATGTTTTGGGCTAACTGCTCCCAGACCACTCTGAATTGTCGCAAAATCTCGTACAACTTGGGCAGAAACCCTCGATTGCGCCGATCTACGAATAGATCTCCATGCACCCATCGCATTCTTGAAAAGGCTGTCGTTGGCAGAATGCCATAAGGTTGGTTGCCAATGCGTATCGCCGGAATCGCGCCGCGCCCACTCACATATCGTGTGAAGAACCAGCGCGTTGAACGCACCTGATCCCAGGTCAGGGTAGGTTTGAGCAAGCGCTGTAGCATGTAGCCAAGCGTGGATGGGAAGAGAGCCAGATTCATCGCCCGTGCTTCCGCTTGATCCTGTCCATTTGCGTGCGGCAGGCCCATTCCTAGCTCGAGATCAATCCCAAGATATTCACTGAACCACTGCCCATCGGACTTCAGCATCTCATCATGGGTTGGGCTGATGCCTGTCACCCCATGGACATAGTCTTGGAAAGTCGCATCGGCATCATCTGAACGGCTGTAGCCTGCGCCATTACCGTCTGTATTATTGGTGGGCGTTCCCTGTGGAAGAATCGTCAGGCCCTTGCTGCTAAAGTGATGGTTGACCAACAGGGTTTGCAGCAGTTCTTTGCCCTCTTGTTCATCCGCGCTCAGCCGCACGCCCAGCACCAACAGGCGATCAAAACCGCGTGCAAACTGATCAACATTCAGATCAATTTTAAAGCCCAGGCCCCACTCTACAGCCCGCTCAAAATCGGTCATCCACCGAATATCGTCCCCGATAACCAGATCGCCGTCTTGGGCTGTGATTTGTGCTTCACTGGTTCCCGACGGATCGGGGGTCAACACAAGCGGCGACGGAATCGGATTGCCAGCAATTTCCAGCACCAGATCGTTATTCACATAACCAAGGACGATCAGACGTTCCGGCATCACATGAACCTTTGCCGATTGAGACCAGGAATTGCGTTTGGTTGGCTGTGCCTCCGGTGGTGGAAATTCAACAAAAATGACACTCGAAATAACCTGATCCTTCGGCTTGGTTGCTGGTTTTTCAGTTAGATTAAAGGGACGGTAGTGCTCAACTAGTTCGGCGGCGCGTTCGGCACCACCGACTTTACCACGCAGGGTATTGAGCGCAGTTTGAAGTTTGACAAAATCATTATCTGCCAGCCAGACCGCTTTCCAATACGAAGTTACTGCGCTGGCTTCGGTTGGGCTGAGCGGCTGATCGGTAGGAATCGCCAGGATTACGTCATCGTCATTGGTTTTAGTGGGCTTGATGGTACTGGTTGGCCCATAATTCTGAATGATCCAGCGAGCGCGGCCTGCCCCATGGCTGGCAACCAGCGAGCGCCATACTGCTCGCTCCTGTCCTTCGTTCCCGCCAGCGGCCCACATGCCTGCCCAGAACGTACGCTCATTGGCGATCTCATTTTCCGACAGGGTAGGCTCGAATGAATCAACCGCCACATCATCGGGATAGACCCGCAGCCACATCTGGTGGACATCCGCCTTAAAACGTGTTTCGATGCGCAGCGGCAATAGCAGGAAAGGGTACTGCGGCTTGAAGGCTTCAAGCTGTTCACGCGGATCACTGATCGGCTTAAAAGCCTCAAACAACTCGGCCTCGATACTCGCCGTTCGCCGGAACTGGCCACGCGCTCGTTTAAGAAGCTGTTCTGCCTCGTCACGTTTGCGCTCCAGTTCGACTTTTCGCCGTTGGTAGGTATCGCTCTGGGGATCAAAGCTGCGATTAAGCGCCGCCTCGTCGTTCTCAATCTGTTTGAGACGTTCCTGTGCTTCAAACAGTTCCCGGCGGCTCTGCTCTTTTTGGAGCCGTGCTTGGTGTAGCTGCGCTCCATTGTGGTTCCCATTACCCATGATCAGCGCCTCCTACTTGCGACGCAGCATTTCGCTGGCATGCACAGCTACCAGAACCGGTGATTGGTAGAGGATATAAGCGAGTTCTGCCGAATTTGTATTGGGGTTCCAGATGATGTTTTTATCATCTTTATACTGCTCGACCTTTTCCACCAGCGACGGATCGCCAGCAGGATTCACTAGCGTGAAAGTCTGGTGAAGCGGGATAAAACCACCCCCATTACCGGGTAGCACATCCCCCCACGCGAGATCATTCCAGACGTTCAACTGCGGCTGTTTATCAATATCCAGCCCAAAACGCGGTTCACCAGGGCGCTCTTTGATGACAAAGAACCATCCCGCCGAATCATCCGGGTTTTCGCCTGTGCCACCTTGCACTTCCTCGACTGTCAGATCAAAACCAAAAAAGTAGATATCGGGATCCACTTTGGCCTCATAAAGCGGCGTTTTGACCAACACTTTAAGCGGATTCGCTGGTACAGGCGGTGGCAGATCGTCGGGTTCTCGCAGGCGGCGTTCCTTCGTGTTGTCGATACTGCCATCGGCAGTGCGCTGCCATTCAGCCTGATGCGCATAGATGACTGCCGTCGGATACTTTTTGAGCAGTTCACCGCGAATGACGAGCACAACTTCATCCTCTACAGCACCGTCTTCTTCACGATGATCGTGGTCCCCCAACTGGGAACGCTTGCCCCAGCGGTGTAGGGGTGGGATGTCGCGCAGTTTCTCACGCAGCGTCTCATTGTTCAGGTTGTCCGTATCCATATAACCTGTTACATCCCAGAACTGCCGGAAGTAACTCCCGCGCTGGTCAGTGGGATATTCGCGCCACAACAGTTCCCGCGCGAATTCGTGGTTAAGACCCACCATATAGGATTCGATGAATTTCTGGTTTGTCTTAAGCAGCGTGATGCTGTTCTGGTCGATCAATTGGATATTGGGCAGGAACAGTTCGGACGACAGATCGACCAGCGGGCAGTACATTGGGATATCGAATTCAGGATAGGCCATTGCCTCAACGAATTCTTCTGGTGTAGAGAGAACAAGCTGGTCCCAAATACGTTCAGGGATAATCAACGATCCCCAGGTGCGTTTGGGCACGGTCATCTGCGGGTCAATGGCTCGTAGAGTCGCTTCAGTTAAGGCGCTCAGATTCACCCGTTTCAGGGGAGGAACAACACCGATTTTCTGGCTGGCCTCCAGAACGGCGTTTACATCGCGAAGCGACTCCTTAAAGCGTTTCGCTTCAGCACTGTCACGCTTGCCCGGTGTAACCGTGGCTGGGTGATCGGGCGTCGATAGCACGAAGTCTGGGCTTTTAGGTAACTTATCGACTGCGCCAGGCGTTTGCTGCGAGGGAAAAATCGCTTCGGCTCGCGCCAGTTCCTCTTCCAGATGTTTCAGATAACGGTGCAGATATACCAGCCCGACTATGACAGCGATCCCAATTGGAATGATAAGGATCGTGAAGAACAGAATCAGTGTGACCAGCGCTACTATAGGAATCAACTTCAGCGGCGCAATCACCAACCAGGGATACTGACGCAAGACATTCAGCATCCAGGAGGGGTGATCGCCTAATTCTGTTTTCGCCAGATCCTCGCCAATCGCTTCGGGGGAAGGGAGATTATCCGGTATGGGTTTGGGTGGAACAGCGACGACCTGTCCTGCGCTGATGCGCGTCAGGAGATTCGTGGGTTTCGCCTGTCCATTGAAGTTCACCCGTGTCATCAACCGCCCGCCCGGACGCAGCGTGCGACGTATTCCCGTTGAAGTCAGGACTGGAGGCAGGATACTGCCGCTGAGGTGGTGTTGAATGGTCGAACCTTGCACGACCACCCGACGCGCTATCGGCGCTGTAAGCATGAATATTTTGTCCGGCTGCGCGACAGCCAACGGTTTGAGGTGCCGCTCGTGCCAGATCCACGCTACCCCCTGTGCCAACTGTGCTTCACGGATACGACGGTTTGCTTCGAGCACATCCCCGATTTGTCCCCAGGCCGCATCCATGTAATCTTCTTGTTTGGCCTGAATGACCTGTGTTCCATATCCAGCCGGAACACGGTATCGCGGGTCCAGGTTTAGCTCATGCAGCCAGTTATCGGGATTGGTCAGAGGGTTCCCCTCCTTATCCGACAGCAGTCGTTGTGAGAGTGCATGCCACTGACCGTAGATCGGCGGCGTGATCAGTGGATCATCCGTATCATCGGGAGCTTCCGGCGGCGCGATTCCAGCCTCCGTGTGGGCTTCCGGGGCCGTTTTTTTCGGTATATTCATCGGCTAAATTGACCAGTTTAGCGAGGCTGGTCTGGAAGGGATGCGGAATCGGATCATCCCAGTCATCATAATCAGGGCTATCCGGTGGACGGAGTGCGCCGCCCAGCTTGAGCACCCCGCCCAAGTCCTCATCATCGATGGGAGGCAGATTCGCGCCAGGGAATAACACATCCATATCCCGGTTCCCCACCTTGGGATTCACGGGTTTGGCTTCCAGCAGGCGGACGAGATATTCAAAATCCCCGATGTCGCCCGTGCGGAAGTACCAGCGATAGTAAATCGGGTACGATTGAGGCTCGGCTCTTGTTCCCGATGGATAGGCAGCCCATGCTGAATGAGTTGCGTAGGGTGCAGCGTCGGGGTCCAGCCCCAGCCCGGCCAACCGCCCGCTTTCAAAGGTCGGAACAACAAAGGCGTGATACGGTACATTCGGTTCCAGGTGACGCGGACTGATCAGGCGCGAATAGGCGAAATCCGGGTTTCCCCTGAGCGTATTGGTCAAACGGGGCAGTACGGCATTCATGTCGTTGCTCGTCATTTCCTGATCGTTGGCTGTCAGGCTGCGATTGACATGCACATGTGCCCACGCCCACAGAAGATCGGCGGGGGGAAAGCGCGCGGCATCTTCCACGTTGATATAAGCCAGCGGTCTGTCCTTGATATTCGCCCCATCCTCGAATTCGCCCTCCTTCAGGACCACCAGCGTGAGCCAGGGGCGCAAACGGTGTTTCGCGCCATCAGGCATGGCGGGGGTGTAGCGCCAGGGAAAATCTTCATCATAAAATTCGATACTCGGCAGGTAATTGGGTTCGTAGTTCGTGATCCAGTTCCGCGGATCGGTGCGGATGATGGCGCGACCTTCAATGCCCACGATATCGCCCGGTCCGTAGAGCTGTATCTTTTTCGGGATAGTTTCAGTTTGGACACCGCCTTCCAGCTTTTCCGCGTTCAATTGGAGATCGACCTGCACTTCTGCCCTTAGTTTTACACTCTGGTCGTTGTCGCCTGATTTGATGTGGTTGGCGATGCCCTGCCGCAACCAGGGTAAAAATGAGTAATTTGATAGTGTCATGACACCACCTCATACTGTGGGATCACATGCAGCATCTCGGTCTGGTTGGGATCGAGTTGGCGCATAAATTCGTGGGCTGATGCTTCGCTGGAGAAGGTCGCCGTTTCGCTGAAAGCCTGGTTGTTCGCCTGGAAAGCGACGGTATAGGCTTCATCCTTTACCGCGATTTTCTCCGCAAAGGGCTGGCGCTGTTGTGCGTAATGTTGAGAAAGCGAAGATTGGCTGACACTTGCCCCTTTGAGGAAATGGACGAACAATGCACTTGCCAGCACACGGAAACGCCTCACAAATCGCTTGTAGTTGTTGTCGATGATGATTTCTTCATAGCGCACAATACGTTTGACCACGCGGCTGGAATTGATATCCTGCCCTACTACGGAGAGTTCGATACCGCCGTTTTGAGGCTGGAAAGCAGGTCGTGAGAGCTTCGAGGTATCATCCATATCCTGGAATTGGGCGATGGCGAACTGTTCCGCCGCATCACTTTTCTTGCCCAGACCGTTGCTCGCTACACTCACTGAGAAGCGTTTGGCGTCGCTCGGCTTTTGACTGCCCACCTTGTCGATGGTGATATCTAACGGGACGATTTTCTGGCTAATCCGCAGTGTGCCGACGGGGTGGAGTACAATCGTATTTGTCGTGTCTTCGACTTTGCGCAGTGCGACGAGCAGATTGTTTCCGGCGGGGAGCAGTGCGCGCCAATTGTCTGTCTTCTCGAATTCGACCTTGAGCAGCAGGATGACGGCGATAGGCGGAAGACTGGTATCGCGTGATTCGCCCCAGGTAATATCGAAATCGGCTGAAATCTCGAAGAACAGCAGCGATATGGATCCTGAACCTTTAGCCCGGTAGGGCGTTGGGCCTTCCAGCGAAAAGCGGAGCCGGATACTGAACAGACCAACTCCAAATGCTTTGAGCGAGACTGAGGCTGAGATTTCTGCGATAAAGTAGAATGGCGAGAACTGGATCAGAACGTCAAAAGCGATATGCCCTTCCAGCCCAAAGTCATCGAAACCGAACTTCAGATCAGCGCGCGCCCCAAACTGAACTGTGTTGCTGGTGACGGCAAAATACCCCTCTACACGAATCAGGGCGACAGGTGTATGGAGGATATCAAAGGCAATTCGGCGCGGGTTGGGGAAGGGCAGCGGCGGCGGATTAAAACGGGGGTGAAAGCCACCGACCGACAGCACAAAATTGGCGTCATCGCCAAACGCGATGAGCAGCCCCATTTCCCCTTCAATTGTAATGAACAGAATACGCGATTCAAACAGGCTGGCGAAAAAGAAAATCCGTTTTTTATCGAATTCAATCGCCCCAACAAAGCTGACTTGCAGAATGATCAGGGCCGCGTCGTCAGTAGGCAGTGCTACCCGCAGCACTCCAATAATGGCGATATTGCCGGGGATTTCAATGATGATGCCAAGTGAAACACTAACCAGAGTGGGTGTCCCCCAACCAATCTTCGCGAAGGGGCCGATCAGGAAGATGTCATTCGCGGGCGGGAAGATGGCACGTAGATCGCTGATAATGCGCGGCGCGTTGGCGACCACATCGCGCGGGAACATGATATTGTTCACCGCCCCGGTACGCACACCCTCGGTTAGCGCCTGGAGGTTCATAGTCCGGTTGAGGCCGAGAATACCTCCCAGCCCGATCAGGGTAAATCCAAAGCTAAGCTGGATACCTGTGCCAAACTCGACACTGATGATGATGAGCAGCGAAAAACCCTTCGAACCGTCCGGCATTCGGGTGGTCAGCAGACCAATAGCTGTAATGGTTACAATTCCGCTGAACGACAGTTCCAGGACACCCGCGTATTCTTCACGGTCAAAATCAAAGTAGAGATAGCCGCCGCCCTTGACTACGCCCGCATCCACCGTGAGACCAATACCGCTGGGTGGTTTGAAGCCCAGTCCCAGGTTAATCGGGCCGAGGTTCCCACCGCCAGGAGGAAAATCAATCGTTGCGGTCACACCTAAGCGCTCGACGACAGCTTGCAGTGGACCTAGATTGGCCTTGATCATGCTGGAGATTTCGAGCGGTAGCTTGCCATCCCGAATTGCCAGCATCAAATACAAGGCTTGAATCTCAATGGGACCCAGACTCAAGTGGACAGGTAACTGGATTTCGAGGCCTGCGCTGCCCTTGAAGTAGATACCGTGAGCATAGGAAAACCCGACAATGACCTGAAAGTCGCTGCGAATTCCATCTTTAGGGAGGATTTGATTTAAAAAACCATCTCCCTGTCCGCCGCCGAGGATGAAACGGCCCTGATCAATACCCAATTCAAAAATAAAGTCAGGTGGTGATCCGCCATCCACGATCAAGCCGCCGCTCACGTGTCCTGCATGAAGCTCAAGCCGCGATCCGCCGGGAATTGATAGCAGGCTAAGTGGTTCTTGTTCACTTGGCGCTTTAAATGCCAGTGCTGCTGAGAGTTCAGCTCCCGTGACGGGGGAGCGCGTTCCGTCAAAATCAGATACAACGGAGAGTCCCTGTCCCGGTCGGAATGCCAGTGCGATCCCCGTTGAACCTTCCAGTGATCCACCAACTATCAACGAGAGAGTTGTGGTGAGTGGAACTTCAATTTTCGCGGTTCCACCTGTGATGAAGAGCGCAACAGCCAGTCCCTGTAGTTCGCTGGGTGAGGCTTTGGGTATAGCGGTAATTCCGGCAACCGCCTTAAACAATCCCAGATCAATGATGGGCATCTCGAAAGAGCGTTCGATATCTGCCGTCTTTGGATCAACTGTTGGGGCAACCGCCTGGATCAATCCGGCTGAAGGATAATCATAGATACCATGCGCGCTAGCCATCGCTGCCAGAGCATCGAGGATGGGTTCTAATTTCAAATCGGATGTGCCCCAACCATAGGCATCCCGGAAGACATCCCTCGGATTCTCGAAGAACTGGGGGATGCGCTCCCAGTGAATCTGGCGGAAGGTAAATTCGGGCTGCGAAGCTGTGGGATCAGCATCCTGCTGTGAAATCTCGATGATTCCGAGCACACGTAGGACATGAATTGCCGCTGGCACACGCTTGAGGGCGGCATTGATGAAGAGCGTATCGAGAAGTCGAGCGCTGAAATTCTGGTTAATTTGGGTCGCGCTGACAAAAGCGGCGGGAAGTTCGCTTGCCAGCTTTCCATTCAACTGCGATACGTCAGCAATCGTTTTGCCCAACGCTGCTACAAGCGCCGTCAGGATCACCGCTGTCTCTTCGACAGACGGAGCTTGTCCGCTGCGCGCCTTTTCTAAGAGAGCGGTCGCCCGCGCTGAGTTTTCGGCCAGCGCAGCAACCGCCGGACGCAGCGCAATCAGGGAGGGCGGGATCGGGCCAGGGAGTTCCCAACCCAGGTCGCGCACAAGTTGTCGAATCGGCTCACCGCTCGAATCATTGGTTCCTACAAAAGGCAGAAGTGCTGACAGCGCGTCTGCGATAAACTGAGCGATGCGTTCGATCGAAGAAACTGCTGATGCTGTCCCGTTGGTCATATGCGCACCTTAGGTCGAAGTACCGGGATTTTGGTTCCGGGTCCGGCGTAATGAAAACCAGGTGCCCAATCCGAATCCACTTTAGCGTCTTCCAATTCGCTCACGGTTGTGGGGGGCAATCCTGCACCGGCATCATCTTTGGCTTGCTTGAAGTAACCAATCCAGCCCCCCCTCACACCTTTGGGCATGGATAGCGGGATATAGACCGAGTCTTTATAGTCAGAGGCAGCATTTTCAATGAATTTCGGGGGTGTGTGAATAGTAGTATCGATGGCAACCGATTTGGGGAACAGAATCAGCGCTTGTTCCAGGGGTAGATCGACAGCAGCCAGGGAGACACGAATCCACCATGCCCCCGGAACTTGCAGTTCCTGATGGGTGTCTGCGGGCTTGAGATCCTCGTCAAAGGGATTCCAGAAGATAAGTTCCAACACGAAGGGTGCTGTAGGCTTGAGTACTGCGCCAGTGAGCACATAATTATGCGACGGATCAGCAGCATTCATTTTGTCGGTGATAAATTTGCGCAGCGCCTTCATGATTTTGCCCAGATCACCAACTAACCCGCCCACGAACTCTGTATACTTCTTTTCTGGTGCGCCGTGTCCTACCAGAAACGCGTTACGAGGCTCATCCCCCGTGATATCGCTGATGATGCTGTTTTCCAGCCCAAAGTCCGTCTTAAACAGCGTGCGGAAGAAGTAGTTATTCCAAATGATGACGAGATCACCAATTTGAAGATCCTCAACACTGATGGCTACACCTTCAAAATAATCACTGCCATTGTTCATCAGCGAGTTTGGATCAGGGCTGCCCGTTCTTGGAATGGGCACACTGAGCTTCACACCATCGTCAGCAGCATCGTTAAACGCGTTCTCGTTTCCCGTGCGCCGAAATAGCCCAAACCGGAGCGCATCCACCTCCAAAACGCTAACCATGTGGTCGCAGAAAATCCAGTTCCGCTCCCAAAAATCTTCAAAAGCGGTATTCACGGGCGAGGTTGAGGGTGCGAATAAGTCAAATATCTGGGCAGGAGTCTTACCATCCAACTTCATTTTCCAAATGTAGTCATCGGCGATAAGCCCCCAGTGATTGGATACGCTAGGTCTGACACGGCCCGCACTGACCTTGTAGCGAATCTCATTGCGTGGTGGTCCTCGAAACGCAAAGTTGCTCGATAAGCCCGATACATCCAACCCGGCGGTTGTCAGCGCAGCCATAAAGGAACCAGGAGACGTGTCGTTTACGGATAGAAATGGATATTCGAACAGGACCGTACGCATGTTGTCCTTCCATGGTCCCCCAGCGGCTGTGATTGACCACTTCAGGCCGCGATCCCCCTGCGCGCTATCCGTATGGATCATGCGCTCAACAAAACGCAGACGGCGGTTGAGAATTTCCTCTAACGGGACAAGCTGAATATCAACATCAGTCGTAGACGACGGAGCTTTCCACAAATTGGAGTGGATCGCCATAGCCCGCCAGACAATACGTCGGACACGCTGCCGCCGGGCAGTGACAAAGCTGGCTCCACGTTGAGTAACAAGTTCCTGCCCATCATCTACATACATTTTTGCCACATCTTGGAGATCTACGTGGGCAGGAATACCCGAATCAATCGCGCCGCCCAGATTTCCGGGGGCATCGGGAGTGCCCAGTTTTTCCTCGATAAAGGTGGCAACCCGATCAATTTCGAGGGCTATCCGGTTGGCGAGAATGGTGTAGGGTGCTGTTTTCCAACTGGAATTTTCAGCGATAAGTGCTCGAATGCGATGTTTGACAAAATGATCAAACTCCGTGAGTGCTCTGGATTTTCTTTGACTGAGCACGCCAGTAGCAGTGATTACGGCAAAAATATCCAGGACATCTTTATCGGTGAGAGCCGGAGTACAACCTGATAGCAGAAGGGCTATCCCAATCAGAAGCAGGATGTGTCGGGTGTGTTTTGGGGATACTTTATTTACCCGGCTGCGGTTAGGGCTTGTCGTAGATTGAACATGGGTAGGTGTTGCTTGCACGTTGCCTGTCCTAATCACCCGATAGTCGGATACAGCGATTGGATAGTAAAACTGGATCAAGGCCGCAAATCTGTGAAGCTGTTTTTTAGCCAGAACAACGGAAGTTTATATAATAAATCCTACATTTATCAATTTATCGACGTTTTTTCAGTCTATGCTTGGTTATTTTTTATGTCAATATTGTGAAATATTAAGCGGATTGAAAGCAGGGGAGGAAAGCTCGGCGGTTTGAGTACAGAAACGCGCGTGTGCTGGAGATTGTCTTTAGCAACCTCCAGCACACGCAAATTATGACATCGTAGGGTAGGCTTTACTCTCAGGTAGCGCAGTCCATTCAAGTCCTTTCGAATTCAACAGTTCCGCGTATTTTATAGGGAGAGGTGGCTAGTTGTTTTTCAATGTTTCTTCCTCGAAGATCGACTTCCCAACGTTTACCCTACGTCACATGGGCATACAGCAGATTTGCGGTATGATGACATCATAGGCACGCGTAATGTGGGATTGGAATGGTGAACTTCCGCACACTGCTTATTCTGGTTGGCTTGATCTCGTTTGCTGCTTGGACTGGCCCCGCCCTAACTCACGCTGCGCCGGCACCCCCTACAAATCCCCCCCCAGCTCTCCAGGGACATCCTGGATGCGCAGGCATTACTGCCGCAGTTCTCCAAACACCGGAATGTGATGCGGTTATGGCGGCGCAACCCTATCCCGATGTAACGCCAGTTCCTTACGATCTTGGCGTGATTGCGGGGCAGGATTTCATCTATTTTGATGCTGACGAAGTGCCACTCTATAATGCACCCAATGGGGAAGAGGTCGAAATTCTGACCGCTGGTCGCAGCAGTTACTTCAATGTACTCCAGACATCCGGCAGTTGGGCCGAGATCCGTCCGGGCCGCTGGGCCTCGCTTGAAAACGCGATCTTTGCCGAACCCTCGACGTTTACCGGCGTCATCATCAATCATATGGAGATGCCCTTCGCCTGGGCGATCTATGATCACTGTACTGCGCTGACGCCCGGTGGTCGGCGCAACTGCCAACAATCCGGTTCATTCGATCGTTACGATCTGATGAACATCTATGCCACCGTCCATGTGGGCGAATGGGACTGGCACCTTGTCGGACCCAAACAGTGGACGATCCAAACGAATCTCAGCATTGTGCATCCCACGCCACCCGCGGTCTACAACTGGCGTTGGGTGGGTGTAAGCACCTACGAGCAAAACCTTGTCGCTTACGAAGGGGAGCGCCCCATGATGGCAACGCTGGTTTCTACCGGCGATATGGACGAGGAAAAGTGGCAGACCGATCCTGGTGTATGGAAAGTTGAACTGTTTTGGGAAGTGGGGCCAATGGAAGGTGCCGCTGGGAGTGACAACTTTTACGCGCTCGATCAGGTACCCTACCACATGTATTTCAACTGGCGTGAGGCCCTCCACGGTGTCTACTGGCACGACAATTTCGGCTACTACTGGTCGCATGGTTGCGTCAATCTCAGCGTCAGCGATGCCAAGTGGCTGTGGGACAACTGGATTATCATGAACACCCGCGTCTACGTGTACGATGAAAAGCCCGGTTAACTGAAACTCCTTCATAAGATTCACACAAAGTTAGAGTATTCTGGATAAAAAGAGCATTTCTGCTCTGCCGCGAACACTATTTATCGGGAGCAAATTATGGCTCGTTCGATCTTAATAGCAGATGATGATGCTCAACTGCGCCGTACCGTACGCGCCTACTTGGAAGAGGCTGGTTATACTGTGTTTGTCGCTGGCAACGGCCAGGACGCGCTGTTTAGCATGCGCCACGAACACCCCGATCTCATTCTGCTCGATGTGATGATGCCCGAAATGGACGGCTTTGAGGCGGCACGGCTGATTCGAAAGGAAAGTGCAGTCCCGATCATCATGCTCACAGCGCGTGATGACGAAGCCGATCAGACCGCCGGGCTGGAACTGGGGGCCGATGATTATGTCACCAAACCTTTCAGCCCGCGGGTACTGGTCGCCCGTGTGAAAGCGGCGCTCCGCCGCGCTTATGGCGATCTGGCGGGTGAACCTGCCATCCTGCGTGTCAATGGCCTGCTGCTGAAGGAAGAATCCCATGAGGCCACGCTGGATGGTCAACCACTTGACCTCACACGTTCCGAATTTGATTTGTTGGCGGCCCTCATGAACCGTCCGGGGCGGGTATTTACTCGGATGGAACTGTTGGAACATACGCAGGGTGAAGCATTTGCAGCCTATGAGCGTACGGTGGATGTTCACATCAAAAATCTGCGCGCAAAATTAGGGCCAGCGGGCGATATGATCGAGACGGTCTACGGCGTAGGGTATCGGATGCGCAGCGATGAATAAACTCTGGGTTCGGCTGGCAGGCGTTTTTGTGATCATAACGCTCATCACCGTGGGCACGGTTGCTGTCGTCGTTAATCGGACCACGACCACCAGTTTTCGCCGTTATGTCGGGCAGCAGAATATGGCGAATAGCAGCGGCGATCTTGTTCAATCGCTGGAAAATCTCTATGCCACCACCAGTTCATGGGAAGGCGCACAAGACCTGTTAACGAGCGGGCGTGGCGGTGGGCGCGGCGCAGGACAGGGGCGTGGAGCAGGGCCGAGTTCGTTAGTAGCCCAAACGGACTACCTGGTAATCGCCGCCACGGATTCAGAACAAATCGGACGCACATTAGATCAGAATGAACGTGAAGTAGCGCTTGTTTTGACGGTCAATGGAAAAACGGTTGGGTATTTAGTTCGAGCAACGGTTGGTATGCAAGCCCTGGACCACGCCCAACAGAATTTTCTTGATGATGTGTCACGCGTGCTAACGCTGACGGCTGGAATTGCCGTTCTGCTGGCGGTTGCCATAGGACTAGGGTTCGCTTGGCTGCTGGTTCGCCCCCTCAGATACCTGAGAATATCAGCAGCGCAAATTACGCGCGGCGAGTTGGGGGCGCAAATGCCACTGGTCGGAACAAGCGAATTCCGTGAAGTAGCCACCGCCTTCAATGCCATGTCAGCCGCCTTAGCCGAAAGCCGCTTGCTTCGTCAGCGCATGACTTCCGATATTGCCCACGAACTGCGCTCCCCAGTCAGCGTCATGCGCGGTCAGCTTGAAGCCATGATGGATGGTGTCTTCCCACTCAATACCGAACAATTGGCTGTTGTGTATGATCAGACTCTGCATCTAGGGCGCTTGATTGAGGACTTGCGTACCTTAACGCGGGCTGAAGCAGATCGTCTACCGCTCGAAATAACACAGGTCGCCCCTGGTGGGCTGTCGCAGCAGGTGGTATCTGATTTTGCATCGCTGGCGCAGGATCAGGGCATTGTGCTTAGCACCGACCTAGGTGACAATCTGCCTTCGATCAAAGCCGATGCGGGCCGTCTGCGGCAGGTGCTCGCCAATCTGGTTTCCAATGCCTTAAAACATACACCTACTGGTGGACGAGTTACCGTGACAACCTCTCAGCATGGTTCTTATATTCGTTTTGTAGTCTCTGATACCGGATCAGGCTTAACCCCAGAACAGGTGGGACATATCTTCGAACGCTTCTACCGCACGGATGAAGCCCGCCAACGCGACCAAACTGGATCCGGCCTGGGGCTTGCGATCAGCCAGGAACTCGTCCGTCTGCACCAGGGCCGTATTTGGGTGGAGAGCCAGGTGGGGCAGGGGAGCCAATTTATAGTTGAACTCCCAGCAGCAGATGGTCAGTATCCTTGAACTGGCTCATATACAGGTGGTGATAAAAACCACCCTGCTCAAGTAGTTCACGATGGGATCCACGCTCAATGATTTCACCGTCGCGAATAACGAGAATATTGTCCGCATTCCGAATCGTGCTCAGCCGGTGTGCGATCACAAAGCTGGTCCGCCCGCTCATCAACCGTAACATCGCATCCTGAATCTGCACTTC
>DATAMF010000160.1:0-10538 GCA_036260665.1 Aggregatilineaceae bacterium
ATTTTTGAGACGTTTGAACCACGTCCCAGTTTGCCGGAGAATGAACAGCAAAATCTTCAGAATGCGTTTCAAACCGCTGTTGCCTATGCCAAATCGCCGCAAGGATGGCTTGTGTTCCTGGGGAAAAATGGCTGTGGAAAAACACATCTGGCCGCAGCTATCGCTAATTATCGGCAACATCGCGGCGATTCCGTTATTCTGATGACGGTGCCGGATTTGCTCGACTATTTACGAGCCGCATTTAGCGGCGGAACGGCGATTTCACTGGATAAACGATTCCGCGAACTGGAAACGGTGTCGCTGCTGATTCTGGATCAGCTTGATCTGCGCAATGCGACACCCTGGGCGCTGGAGAAAATTCGTCAGCTTGCGGATCACCGCTACCTGAGCCGACTTCCAACGCTGTTCACAACCACGCAGCCGATTGAAGACATTGATCCGATGCTGCAAAGCCGACTGCTAGATAAACGAAGCTGCCGACTGATTGCGATTCTTGCGCCGGATTACCGGGGTGGGGATTCCGCAGGACAGCCTAAACGACAGGGGCGGTCACGCCGCAGTTTTTTGGATTAATAGCCAATTGCACAGCCATCGGCGCGGCTATCACTTCCGGCGATGTAGCCGCCAGACGGAAGCCGCCAGATGGCTTGTCCCCGGCCAAAAATATCAATATCGCTATCGACATCCACTTCGTGGCCGCGTTCCGATAAGCGCTGGACCAGCGATGGATCAACGGTTGGCTCGACCTTCAGATAACGGTCAGACCACCAGAACCAGCGCGGCGCATCAAGCGCAACCTGCGGATCAAAGCCATAGTCTACGGTATTGACAACGACCTGGACATGGCCTTGAGGCTGCATGTGTCCACCCATCACACCAAATGGACCGATAGGTTCGCCCTGCCTGGTCAAAAAGCCGGGAATGATCGTGTGGTAGGGGCGTTTGCGGGGCGCTAAACCATTGGGATGATCAGGTTCAAGCGTAAAGCCGCTGCCGCGATTCTGAAGGACAATGCCAGTACCTGGAATGACAATCCCTGATCCAAATCCCGAAAAGGTTGATTCAATCAAACTGACCATCAAAACATCAGAATCGGCGGTACACAGGTAGGCGGTATCGCTTTGTATGGGCGCGCCGGACTCCGGGATAAGGGCATGTGCTCCAATCAGGCGACGGCGGACGGCGGCATAGTCTTTAGACAGCAGCGCTTCCACGGAAATATCCATCGAAGCAGGATCGGCAATGTAACGTTTGGCATCAGCATAAGCAAGTTTCATCGCTTCGATTTGGAGATGATAACTTTCCGCTGATTCACGAGAAGGTAAGTCGAAGCCTTCCAGGATATTGAGGGCGAGAAGGGCGGCCAGTCCTTGTCCGTTGGGGGGGATTTCCCATATTTTGACACCGCGATAGGTCGTACTGATGGGATCAACCCAGGCGCTGGTATGTTGGGTTAAATCGTCCAAGCTGAAGAAACCCCCTGTGGCGCGTGAGAAGGCGACAATTGAATCGGCCAGGTCGCCCTGGTAAAACGCCTGCGTATTGGTTTCGGCCACGAGGCGCAAGCTGCGAGCCATATCTTCGGAATACCAGTGTTCGCCGACCTGGGGAGCCTGTCCATTCGGAGCGAAAACGGCGCGGCAAGGTTCAAATTCTGGGCCGACGGGAAGTTTGGCAAGGCTCCACTGCCAATCGTACTGGGCGATAGGAGCAACGGGAAAGCCGCGTTCGGCATAGTTAATCGCTGGTTCGAAGAGTTGGGCAAAGGGCAGCTTGCCGAAGCGGGCGTGCAGGTCATACCAGGCGGCAGGTGCGCCGGGAACGGTGGTCGAGGGCCAACCATTATCCGGCATTTCGGTGTGCCCACGCTGACGTAACAGATCGGCGGTGAGTGCGGCGGAGGATCGGCCTGAACCGTTCAGCCCATGCAACATTTTGCCGTCCCAGACCAGCGCAAAAACATCGCCGCCCATGCTGCATGAGGCGGGTTCGACTACGGTCAGCGTGATGGCAGCGGCAACGGCTGCATCGACGGCGTTTCCGCCGCGCAGCAACATGGACAGACCAGCCTGGGCGGCTAAGGGTTGGCTGGTGGCAACAACACCGTTGGGGGCAAACAGGGGGCGGCGCAAACAACGATAGGGCGGATAGGGATAGGGATAATAAGGGATCATTGGGGCCTCGGCCAAACAAAAGATACTGGTTCTATCATATAATGATAATCAGATTTTCTGATTATTTTTATGGGAGGAAGTTTTATGGGAAAACTACGTTATTCAGTGCATGCGTATGCGTGGACAACCAGTTGGAGCAATGAGACGCTGAATCTCATCAACCATGCGAAGTCACTGGGATTTGATCTGATCGAAATTCCTTTGATGGAAATTGAAAAGGTCGATCCGGCGGCGATCAAACGGCGGGCGGAAGAGGTCAATATTGGCGTGATTACGTCGGTGGCCTGCTCGGAACCACGAGATTTAACTGCTGACAGTGAAGCGGTCAGAAAACACGGCGTCGAGTATCTGAAGCAGTGTGTCAAAGCCGCCGCCGATATGGATGCGCAGGTTGTTACCGGGGTGATTTACTCGGCAATTGGCCGCAAAATCGATTCGATGCCGACTCAGCAACATTGGGATTGGGCGGCGAAAGGGCTAAAAGAAGTGGCCCGGTATGCCCAGGATTTTGATGTCACGGTTGGGTTGGAACCGGTTAACCGCTACGAAACATTTCTGATTAACACGTGCGCCCAAGCGCTCCAACTGCGGGACATGATCGACGAGCCGAATGTTGGTATTCATCCAGATGCATACCATATGAATATCGAGGAAGAAGATTTTTACAGCCCGACCAAGCTGGCTGCGCCGTACATTTGCCACTATCACCTGAGCGAAAGCCATCGCGGGGTGCCGGGTCAAGGAACGGTAGACTGGGCGAGCATCTATCGCGCTTTGGCCGATTGTGGTTATGAAGGGGTTGTCGGATTGGAATCGTTTATCGAATCGTCGGAGGCGATGCGCGCCGCAACGTGTGTCTGGCGGCAAATTGCACCATCCAGCGATTACCTGCTGAGCGAAGGGCTGAAGTACCTGAAAGGACTTGAAGCCGAAATTATGCACTAGGCGTACCGAGGGGCAGTAAGCATGAGCAAACTGTCCCCTTTTTTGTTTATCCGGTTAGAACCTTTTCTAAGCAGTAAGGCACGGTCTGCGGACCTTCGGGAAGCACACAGATACGGGCAGCTTGGCCGTATTTGTCGCGCAGGGATGCGACTAAAGTGGGAATGTCGCGGCAGGGGAACAAGAGACACTGACGAATCTGTTCGTCGGTGAAATAATCCGAGTACAAGTAGACATCGGCTTTCAACTGGATGCGACCCTGGATTTGCGCGGCCCATTGATCCTGCAAGGGTTCCGGGAGTTTCATCACATTCTGGAATAGTTCTTCGGGGTTGTGCGCGGCATGCAACATTGCGCCAAACAAACCATGTTCAGGAATGCCTTCGGAACATTCAGCCGCCATGATGATTGAACCACCGGGGCGGACAATCTGTTCGGCGGCGCTGAGGCCTTTGCCACATTGATATAAGTTCATATCCAGGGGATAGCCGGAATTGGTGGTGATCACGATATCGAAGAGGCCATCAACCGGAATCATGGCGGTGTCGCGGACAAAGGCGATTCCGGCGTCGTGGGCAGATTCTAAGCTGCCTGCAAAAACGCCTGTGATTTGTTTGGCACGGTTGAGCGTGACATTGAGCAAAAATGTAGGATTGGTTTTGAGGGCGACTTCGCGAGCTTCTTCCCAGATTGGATTACCCCAGGTGATGCCCCAGGTTGACTGGGGATTGGCGATCATTCCGGCGTCGTGATTGCCCAGGACGGTTGGCTGGCCCGCCATGCCGGGCATGACGGCTTTGCCTCCGCCTGAAAAACCCGCAAAAAAATGGGGTTCAATGAATCCCGTCAGGATTTTTACGCTGGCTTCCATGTAGGTGCGATTGATCCAGATGGGATGATGGCGGGACGAGGTTCCCAGATAAACCTGAGTAGATGGGTCGAAGCAATTATTTTGTTCAATGCGGTAACGCTGAACCAGAGCCTGGCCTAAGAGCTGCTCCAGTTCTTCGCGGGTGTTGGCGCGATGTGTGCCAAGCGAATTGCAGAGTACGATGTTTTCAGCGGGGACGTGGGCAAGTTCCGCCAGTACGGCGGGAAGCAGCAGATGATTGGGTGTGGCGCGGGTAATGTCGCTAAAGACGATAGCGACGGTTTGATCGGAACGCACACAATCTGACAAGGATGGTGAATTGATGGGATGTCGGAG
This sequence comes from Aggregatilineaceae bacterium, assembly GCA_036260665.1. Taxonomy (GTDB): domain Bacteria; phylum Chloroflexota; class Anaerolineae; order Aggregatilineales; family Aggregatilineaceae; genus DATAMF01. Next base: position 4,324 of record DATAMF010000160.1, read on the forward strand.
CGCCTCACGCAACGCTGTTTGAGGATCGGGGAGGGTATCGATATGACGCGGGTGAATGATCGTGATGTTGGCGTCATCCGGTAAGGTGATGGGAAGTCCTGTTTGGCCGTAGTCGAGTAAAATATCCATGAACAGCACTCGCTATACTCTAAATTTCAAAGGTTGAGTACCCCCGCCCCCCCTTTGATTGGCATTTGAGGGAGAAATTGCTTTCAAAAGGGTGAGATCCTGGCAGGAAGTGGGATTTTATGGCAGGAACTGCCCTTTTCGCGATATGGAATCGTTATTTTCACGTCGTCAAACGCCATTTCGCGTCGCGAATTTTGGGGTTTGTTGATCTTCTGAATGATCCCCCCCCCCCCGCTTTTGGCATTTTGAACCTGAGAAGTTTGACAAAGTGGGGGTTTTGTAAAACTTGATCGATTTTCTGCCCCCCCCTTGGGTTCTCAGGAGTGCGTTTGGAGCATTGAGTTTTAAAGGTGCAATCCGTGCAAATTCAGGATAGCACGGATGTTCGATTCTGTCATCACCATCCACCGACTAACTTCACTGGTAAACTTGAATGGTTAATAATTTTGCGCTTACTCATCCAAGTCCCAAGATTGGAGATTGGCAACGGGCAGGGTGAACACAAAAATTGTGCCGCCTACCGGGTTATCTTCAATCCAAATCTTACCGTCATGCGCTTCGACGGCCAATTTACAGAAGGTCAGGCCCAAACCTGTGCCGCGCCGACGCCCGCGCAGCCCTTCAATTTGCGTGAAGCGGTCAAAGAGTTTTTCTTTGTATTCATCCGGGATACCGGGGCCAGTATCGGCCACTTCGATGCGGATGAAACCTTCTGCACCGGGCAGGGCGCGAATTGTCACCTGACCATGCTCTGGCGAAAATTTGAGGGCATTGTCCATCAAATTCAGCAGGACGCGCTCGATCTTGTTGGCGTCTACATCCAAATGAGGCAGGTCGGGCAGAACCGAAACCGCGATGTTGACTTCCAGATCCTGGGCAAGAGGAGACAATTCCTCAACCACAGCTCCACACATCGTTTCAAATTGGGCCGGTTCGCGCTCAAGCGTCAGCATGCCGCTTTCGATTTTGGAAATATCGAGCAATGAGTCCACCAGATTTAACATTTTGCGCACGGCCCGCGCGGCCATATCGGTGGTCTGACGGACCGCCGCGCCGAAGGAATCGGACGGCGCAATTTCATTTAACAACTTCAAACTGGCGGTTATGGCTGTTAAGGGGCCGCGCAGATCATGGACGATCATACTGCCTAAATCTTCGCGGGCCTGGTTGAGCTGGCGCTCTTTGGTCACATCGGAAAAGACCATTAACAAGCCCACAGCGCGCCCTGTATTATCGCGGACAGGGGCATCGGTGCGATCCAAAAAACGGGCCTGAATCTGGAAATTGACGCGGGTGCCATCATTGGATGTGGCATCCCACTGCCCAAGTTTTAGATTTTGAAGCAATTTTAAGAGTGAAGCGCGGGTAAAACCCAGACGAGCCGCTATATCCAGTTTTTCATCCTTGAGCAGATCGCCGAGCGGTGAATCGATGATCTGATTCGGATCAAGGGTGAGAAGGTCAGCGACACGCGGATTCGCCAACAGGATATGACCTTCCGCGCCGAGCAGGAGAACCGCCTCTTGCATGCTGTCCAGAATGATTTGCAGCCGATCACGCGCATCTTCGATGCGGCGAAAGAGGCGGGCATTTTCGATGGCAATCTGGGCCTGGGTTGCGAGCTGGGTCACAAAGGCGAGTTCATCAGCGCTGTAGTCGCGATCACTGTTCAGGGAGATTACCCCAAAGACATCCTCGCCATGAAGAATAGGGACATTGAGCTGTTTTTCATCGTGGCTGGGCAAGCCAGTACGGAATGTCTCTTCTGTGCCTTTTGAAAGAAGCGATTTGTGGGGTGACAACCCCTGAGACGCGACTAAACGCGGCAAGCCTTCGTCGGAACGCAGCAACAAGGCCCCGGTATGGGATTGGGTGGCTTCGAGCGCCCGATCCAAGACCAAGCGGAACAGCCGAGGTAGATTCAGGGTTGAGGTGAGTTCGCGGCTAATATCGGCTAAGGCAGAAAGCTGATCGACACGGCGATGCAGCGCTTCATCGGTTTGTGTATACAACCGGGCATTACTGATGGCCGAGGACGCCTGATTGGTGAAGTTGCGCAGTAATTCGATTTCTTCAGCGCTGAAGGTACGCGGCTCATCGAAATAAAAGACCAAAACGCCCAGAATATCGTCCCCGGTGCGCAGCAAATACTCGATCCACGCGCGCTTGGATTCGCGGATCATGGCGGCGCGAACCGACGGGGTACGCTGATCGGTGAGGACATCTGTTACCACCAGCGGCTGGCGGCGGCGCTGAAGATCGCCAATATCCATGAGCAGGGGGCGAACCGGTTCCAGTTTAAACGATTCACTCAGCCCATTCATGCGTTCCAACACATAGGGGCGATGGGTGCCATCCCACCACATAAACAGGGCTACCGCATCGCATGAGGCCACCGCCACCGCCGACGAACTGACTAAATCGAGCACCTGCTGGAAGTTCAGGGTCGTGTTGAGGATGGTGGCGATATTATTCAACGTGGCTAACTGCACCGAACGATCACGGGCCTGACCATAGAGCTGCGCATTATCAATGGCGATGCTCGCCTGACCCGCTAACGTGGTCAACTGGCGCAGATCACCGGCTGAGAAATGCTGTTCGGAGCGGGTGGAATAAACGGCCAGACAACCTAAAACGCGATCCGGCGCTAACAGAGGCACACCCATCCAGGAATAGACGAGAGAAGTGGGGGGGATCAACCCGCGCGCCTGCGCTTGCTGGGCCACGTGATCCGGCAGGAGGAGCGATGTTTTTTGTTCGATGACGTGCTCGATCAAACCGCTGCCCATTTCCTGGGGAGGGAGCGGCACCGGGTGGTGATTCACGATATTCATCGGAAAGTAAAGGGTGCTGCGGCTGGGATCAAAAAGCGCTACGGTGAAATTGTTGACGTTTAGCAACTGGTACGCCTGATGGCAAATGACATCGAGGAGCGCATTGAGATCCAGGTTGTTGTGCATGGCCTGACTGATGGCGGAGACGGCGGAAAGTTCGAGCACCTGCCGACGGGAACGCTTGCGGGAATGAACCAGGACAAACATGCCCAATACCACAATCAGAAAGCTGATGATGAGTAAGCCGAATGCAAGCGAGGATAACTGGTGATAGGTTACTGCGCCGACTACGGCAAAAGGCAGGGGCACAAAAAATATGCCCAGAGCTTCCGATCCACTACGCAATAACTGTCGAAGGAATCCGGGCTGATAGATGCCCAAGATTGCCAGATCGATGCACAAATAGACCAGGATTAACAGCGTGAGGGGAAAAAGATCGCTGCTATCGAGATTTTGAAGGGGAAGCTGACCATCCAACTGGCGATAGACACCATGCGCCAGAAACAGCCCCAGAATTAAACGACTGGCGGTGAGCAAACCCTGTTGAACCGTGATCTGCCTGTGATAGGCCCAGAGGAGGATGTAACCCAGCAGAACCCCGGCGGCAATGCTCCACAGCGCTCCGGTGCCCAGGGTGAGATAGGCAAGCAGGGCCGCCGTGGGGACGGGGGAAATCAGAATATCATCCAGCTTAATGCCCAGGTTGAGCATCAAGCCGATGAGCAGGATGAAAAATATCCAGAGTGATGCCGCCGGGAACGGAATGGAAAGCAGGGCGGCAAGTGTAAAGAGACTCAGAGTCCCAGAAAGCAGAAGACGTTTTGACACCATGAATTAGCCCTTGAACGGGTGGCCTAAACACCTATCAATCTAACATAGGCTCACGCAGAGGCAAATAGTCAACTCGGCAACGGCGCGACGGGAGGCACAACCGGCACCGTAAAACAGAATGCTGCACCGCCGTTTTGACCTTCTTCAACCCAAATCCTGCCGCCATGGGCCTCGACTGCCAGCTTACAGTAGGTGAGGCCCAAGCCGGTTCCTTTGTGACCGCGCAGCGCTTGATGATGAAGCTGCATGAATTTGTCAAAAATCAACTGGCGCGCTTCAGGAGGAACCCCCGGACCGCTATCGATAACCTGGACCAGCACCGCTTTTCCTTCGTCGTATAAGGCGGCGTTAATGGTGATTTGCCCTTTGAGTGGTGAGTGGCGCAAGGCGTTATCGAGCAGATTGATCAATACCCGGCGGATTTTTTCATCATCGACCCAAACGAGCGGCAGATCAGGCGGGATATGTACTTCAAGGCGAATTTGAGCGCCCATTGCCAAACTCTGGACGGAACTACAACTGCTCAGTGCGATTTCATCTAAGGCAAAACTGTCGCAATCCAAGGCTAAATTCTGGTGTTCCAGGCGAGCTATATCGAGCAGGGACTGGACCAGACTGAGCATGTTTTCGCCACTGTTCATGGAGATGTGCAAAATTTCGTTGAACACATCGGGAGAGGCTTCGCCTTCGTTTAACAAATCCTGCATCAGGGTCATGGCGCTGATCATGGCGGTCAAAGGACTGCGCAGATCATGGATGATCATGTTTGTTAATTCCTCGCGCAACAACTCGATCTGACGTTCTTCAGTCATGTCACGCCAGACCACCAGCCAGCCGGCCCGTTGTTGATGCAGGTCGAGGACCGCCGAACCCGTTTCGTCAATGTAATGGCGTTCATCGCCCTGGATCTGCTCAAACTGGCGATGCGTTACCTGATCGGGATTGTGTCTAATTTCAGTTGCCAGATCGTTCAACTCTTGTAGGGAAGTCCCGGCGATATCTTTCAGCCAAGCTTCACCGGCTTGCTGCAACCACTCAATAAAGTCACCACCGGGATAAAGCTTCGATTTCTCGCCTAGCATTTTTTGAGCAGCCGCATTGATTTGCAGCAGGCGGCGGCGATTATCGATTAAAAGCATCCCTTCACGGGTGGAATCCAGAATGGCCTTCATCTGATCGTGACCAGAACGGACTTCATCATACAGGCAAGAGCTTTCAAAGGCCACAGCTATTTGCCCGGCCAGCACTTCAAGCCCCTGGATTTCATTCGGGGTGTAGTACTGAGCATTCTCAAAATTAACCTCCATCACGCCGCGCACTTCACCAGCGCGTTTCATGGGAATGTAAACTGTCGCCTGAAAATCGGGAACTGGGATCAGGTTCCAGTATTCGGGCAACTGATTGATGTCCACGGAATAGTAGGACTGTTCGGTTTCCACCACCTGCTGAAGGAGCGGGGATAAGTCGGACGGATCAGGCGTGTTGTCTGGGCCGACGATCATCAACTGTTTTTCGGGATCGCAGAGGTGGAAATACAGCCGCACCTGCTGCGAATGCGCAATTTCCTGAGCGCACTTGAGTACGGTACTGAGCACATTCTGGAGATTCAGATTGGCCAGGAGTTGGTGCGACATGGTGCGCAAGCTGAGCAGAATCTCGATCTGGCGGCGGCGCTCACTGAACAAGCGGGCATTTTCGATGGCGATCCCGGCATGCTGGGACAGCGTATCGACAAAATGAACATGTGACTCATCAAAAGCGTTGGGGCGCGGGTCTGCAAAGTTAAGCGCGCCGATGGTTTTACCCTCACGCACGATGGGTACGCACAGCACAGAACGCGCCCCTGAATCTGGGGCATTCGGCTCGGTGAGCAAAATGAGTTCCTGACTTTTTAGAACGCGGCCTACAATTCCCTCATTGACCGGGCCGATATGATACGGTTTATCGTTTGGGGAGACGGCGATAAACCGTTCGCCATCGATCATCAGGGCGCAACTGCCGGATGCCGCTCCGATGGCTGACATTACCCCAGCAACTACATCCACAATGATCGTTTCCAGATCGAGGGTAGCGGAGAGATGGCGGGAGAGAACTTCAATGGTAGAGAGTTCAATTATGCGCTGGCGCAATACATCATTCTGGAGCAGGGTATTTTGCAAGACTGGCGTAATGAGTGAGGCGAGCGTACTTAGCAGCCCGGCATCATCGAGGGTAAAACGGTTCTTCCGGTGGAGTGCTACGACCCCTAATAATTGATCTCCGGCCCAAAGCGGCACGCCTAAGAAAAGTGGGTTACTCGCTGCCGAAGCCCGTTCAGGAACCGCATTGAGCAGCGGTTCGCGAGTTTTGATCACCTGATCAATCAACCCGGTGGATAATTCGCGCTCCGGCCACTGCTGGCGCTGCATATTTTCGATGACA
>DATAMF010000161.1:0-9463 GCA_036260665.1 Aggregatilineaceae bacterium
GCCGCCGTGAGTTAAGCCGCACCGAACGCGACGCGCTGCTTGCCCAGTCATTTGATTCCCTGCAAAATTTAGTCGCGGCCCTACCCGATCTCAATTTGCCGGTTCAGGATCAAAACCAGCTTGCCCAGGCCCTGGATGCCATTCTGCGTTTTGATCCCGAACACCTTGCCGCCGATGGTTATTTATTTGATACGCTCTATAAGCCGATCAGCGTGCTGCCACCGGATCAATATCTCGCGCTGGTGTTACAAGCCACCGAAGGCTGTTCCTGGAATCGCTGTACCTTCTGTGGCCTGTACCGGGATCGGGACTTTCGCATTCACAGCCCAGAGAGTTTCCGTGCGCATTGTCAGGCTGTGCGCGATTTTTACGCCGAAGGCATCAGTTTGCGGCGCGGCATTTTTTTGGCCGATGCGAACGCGCTGATTATCCCCCAGCCTCGCTTGACAGCGCTCATCGAGATCGCCCAGGCCTATTTCGGCCAACCCAACCAACCCACATCGATCTATTCGTTCATCAGTGCCTTTGATGTCAACCGGAAATCGGCGGCTGAGTGGGCCGAACTGCATAGCATGGGATTGGAACGAGCTTATATCGGTCTCGAAACAGGTGATGATGCCCTGCTGCGTTTTCTCAACAAGCCCGGCTCCGTGCAGGATGCGATTGAGGCGGTGCATGCGCTGCGTGCCGGCGGTGTTGCAGTGGGCGTGATCCTGATGGCAGGTATTGGTGGCGATCAGTTTGCCGAAACACACATGCAGCGCTCGGTTGAGGCGATCCAGCAGATGGATTTAGGACCAGATGATCTGGTCTACCTCTCGCACTATGTCTCGGTTCCCGGCACGGAATACGATTACCAGGCCACCGTCGCCGGAATCCGTGCCCTGACCAATGAAGAGATCGCGGCCCAGATGCGCGCGCTTCAAGCCGCCGTACGCCAAATCGTGCCGCCGCAGACGCGCGTCTCGCCCTACCGCGTGGACGGCTTCGCATTATAATGAAAATGAGGAGAGGCGAAATATGGTCAAAACCACATCGATCAAGACTGAAATTATCCAGGAGTTGGATCGGCTGTCTCTCGAACAACTCCATCGCGTGCTGGATTTCACGCGTACTGTTCAGCAACCGTTAGGCACTCCGGGTGAAGACTTGACCGCGCGCATGGATTCGTTCAAATTTGAACCAGGGAATTTGGATGAGATAGCTCAGGCGATTGAAGAAGGATGCGAAAGAATAGACTGGGATGAGTGGTAAATATCTGATCGACACCAATAGCCTACTTCAACCGCGAACCTGCCATCCGTCAACACCTGGCAGGTACCGAAATTTTCATTCCCAGTATTGCTGTGGGTGAGCTGTATTATGGAGCGTATAAATCAAGCAAAACCACAAGTAACGCGCAGCAAATCCGAGGCTTGCTCTCGATTACGGTTGTCCTGAACTGCTCACCCACAACTGCCGATCTCTACGGCCAGATCAAACACAAATTGGAAACCAAGGGCTGCCCAATCCCCGAAAATGATATTTGGATTGCTGCGCTTGCCCTCGAATACAGCCTCATCCTGGTGACACGCGACGAACACTTTCGACAGGTCGATCAACTCGCATTAGAAAAATAGTAGCTACTTGTCGCGCCACTTCGACGTTTTTTCCTCAATCGTCATGCCGCCGCTGGCTCCATCGGCAATTTTGATGATGGTGATCACGTGTCCTGCGCCCGCTTCGAGGGTGGCGAGATGTGCAGCTTTGGCAGCGGCGAAGGCTACTTCGAACGGCCCTTCGATAGTCGTTTCCAGCGGCCCCACTTCATAATGTAGTCCGCTGGCAATAATCGCTTCGATAGCCCGATCTACGAATGGGATCGCGTCCTCGGTCAGCGGCAGCACTTGCACCCCGATATTCACAATTCGATTTGGATCCATCTTGTCCTCTGTCAGAACTTTCATAGAATGTTTGTCTTGCCCACATATCCTCCTTATCATAACAACATGAGCGAACTTCGAGTATTAGTCGTTGCCGATGATCCGCTGGCACGAGCGGGACTCGCCGCGCTGTTAACCGGGCGCTGTGATGTGGTCGGACAGGTATCCGGCGAAACTGAGCTTCCACTGGATGTCTACCGTCCCGATGTTGTGCTGTGGGATCTCGGCTGGGATGTGGACGCGCTGCCCGAACATCTGGCCGATTGGGGTGATGCTAATCCGCCTGTGGTTGCGCTCCTCCCCGAAGATCACCAGACCGCGAGTGTTTGGGCGGCAGGCGTGCGCGGCTTGCTGCTGCGCAGCGCAGACAGTGATCATCTGTTGGCAGCCCTGGAAGGTGCGGCGCATGGATTAGCCGTCTTCCAGCCCGAACTGGTAAAGGCACTCCGCGAAACGAATCCCATCAGCCTGTCGCAAGAGTTAACTGCCCGCGAACTCGAAGTGCTCCATCTGCTGACCGAAGGACTGCCCAACAAAGCGATTGCACGGCGCTTGGAGATCAGCGAACACACGGTCAAATTTCACCTGAATGCCATCCTCAGCAAACTGAATGCCCAAAGCCGGACCGAAGCCGTAGTTCAAGCGATCCGCCTCGGCCTGATCACCATCTAAAATTCCCCAATCACCTACCTATTTGGACAGGATACGCCTCATCAAAGGAGCGATGTAGCGCGTGTGCGTCTGGTATAAGATGGAATTATGGTGAGGGCCATCAATTGAAGGAGTTTGGAATGGTATTGCAACAGTTATCAGATGAACTTGCCGCCGCGGTTGAGACGGCGGGAAAAAGTATCGTGCGCATCGAAGGGCGCAAACGCATGCCCGCGACGGGCCTTGTCTGGTCGGCGGATGGGCTGATCATCACGGCGCATCATGTGGTCACCCGCGACGAAAACCTGTTCGTCGGCCTGCCCAACGGCGACTCCGTGTCGGCGGCACTGGTCGGACGTGATCCCAGCACCGATCTGGCACTATTACGCGTGGAAGGCTCCGGCTTGACCGCGGCGCAATGGACCGAATCAGATCGGCTGGCGGTAGGGCAATTAGTGCTGGCGATGGGTCGCCCAGGTCGCACCGTTCAGGCGACACTCGGCGTGATCAGCGCGTTGGGTGACAGTTGGCGGACTCCGGCAGGCGGCGGCATTGATCGTTATGTCCAAACCGATATTGTGATGTATCCGGGTTTTTCGGGTGGCCCGCTGGTCGGCGCATCAGGCGCGTTTTTGGGCCTGAACACCTCGGCCCTGCTGCGTGATTTCAGCGTGGCGATTCCGGTGCCGACGCTGCGCCGTGTGGCGGAAGCAGTTCTGAAACATGGTCATGTGCGTCGCGGTTTTCTTGGCGTCGGCGCGCAGCCCGTACGCCTGCCCGATTCGCTGGTGGATCAGCTCGGCCAGGAAACCGGACTGCTGCTCATGTCGGTTGACGCCGACAGCCCAGCCGGAAAAGGCGGCTTGCTGCTCGGTGATGTGATCGTAGGCATGGGCGGCGAACGCGTGCGCCACATGGACGATCTGCAAGCCCAACTAGGCGGCGAACACGTCGGCCAGTCGATCCCTGTGCGCGTCATTCGCGGCGGTCAGGTGCAAGAGGTTGCTGTGGTCGTTGGCGAGCGTTCCTAACACCGTATTGAGCAGTCTGGAGTGATTGAATGCTTGCTCCAGACTGATTTGATTCAGGGAGCGGAAAATATGGAAAGCGTTTTAGAACAAATCAATCACAGCCTGACCAAGGCTGTTGCATCCGCCCAACATGGATTAGTGCAGATCAGCAACGGCGGGCGCGGCTTTGGCGCAGGCACCATCTGGCATCCCAACGGACTGATCATCACCAATGCACACGTCGTCGCGGGACATCACGGGCTGAACGTATCGCTACCCGATGGCCGGACTTTACCTGCTGATGTGTTGGCTGTCGATCCGGATCGAGACGTGGCGGCGCTGGCCGTTGATGCCCACGATTTACCCTGCATCGAGTTGGGCAATTCCAAACGGCTGCGCGCCGGTGACTGGGTGATCGCGGTAGGTCATCCCTGGGGCGTGCAAGGTGCCGTGACAGGGGGAATCGTGATCGGTATGGGCGCGAATCTGCCCGATGTGCCGCGCGCCCAACATGAATGGATCGTGGTCGATTTACACATGCGGCCTGGGCATTCGGGTGGGCCACTGGTGGATGTCGATGGCCGACTGGTCGGGATCAATACCATGATCGCCGGGCCAGATGTGGGGTTTGCGATTCCGGTCCACGCCGTCAAGGCATTCTTGAAACAGAGTCTGCACCGTTAGCCGCCACTTCCCCTGGAGAATGTCTATCAATCTCCGGGGGAAGTTTCGCTGGAAACGGGTTGCAACTGCAACGGCTGCATGGTGGGATTGGATGCTGATTGGCGGACCAGTATAAAATAGCCTGCCGCCGCGATGAGGCAGAACGTCATACCGCCATACCAGATCGCAACCGGTGCAATATTATCGCTCAAGAGGCCGCCCAACACCGGGCCAATTCCGGCCCCAACGCGGAACGACAGGGCAAAAGCACCCATATAGCGCGCCCGCATTTCTGGCGGCGCAATGTTGGCAACCAGCGCGGTAGTGGTTGGGGAAATCATCAGTTCGCCACAGGTCATCACCATCATGCCGAACAAAAAGCCGTAGAAGCCCTGGCTGATGGCATAAATAAACAGGCCCGACGCATAAAACAGCGCGCCCACACCAATGACAGGCAGTGGTGAATGTTTGATCGTATAACGGGTGACGGTGAACTGAAACAAAACCACCATCGCCGCATTCGTCCCAATGACTTTTCCATAATCATTCTCCTGGATGCCGAAGTTCTCTTTCATATAGGCACCCAGCAGCACAAACACCATTGAACTGGCAATATTGACCAGGATATACAAACCCCAAACCCGAAGAAATGTCCAGTCATGCATCAGCGGACCATACCCGCTCGTTCCCTTGGGCGGCGTGAGCATCAAACCAGACTGGGACGGGTCGCGCTGGGGCAGTGTCTCATGGACAATCACCGCAACGAAAACAAAGAGGATAAACTGCGTGCTGGCGGCCAAAAGGTAGGACAACGCATAGGTCGCCGAGGCCAGAAAACCGCCAATCGTCGGGCCGATCACAATCCCCAGGTTGTCACCCATACGCAGCAGGGCATAGGTATCGGCGCGGCGGTGGGGTTCGACCAAATCGGCGACCATCGCATAACTACCGATGCGAAACATGGTATTGACCATGCCATAGGCTGGAAGCAGCACCGCCCACATCGCCAAGGTGGTTGCCTGACTCATCGCAGCGAGCACCAATCCACTGGAAACCAGCCCTACCAGCATGGCGCGCTTACGTCCAAAACGATCCATCAAGGGGCCAAGCACGGTCGTGGCGGCGAATCCAGCAACCGATTGCAGGGTAAAAAGCAGGGTAACGGTAGTTAACGGCACATGCACACGTTCGCGGATGACGATCACCAGAAACGGCCAGACGATACTCTGCCCAATGCTGCCGGTTAACGTGCCCCAAAACAGCAGCCAGATTTGTGACGGATAACGCGGAACTCGACTCCAGATGCCGCTCACGATGTTTGTTCCTTAATTGTGCAAATGCGCATCCACGCCATTCTAACTGAGAAGCTGAGCGCAATCAATGGGCTTGGTTCCGTTTGGAATGCAGCCGCACGTAGGCTAAAACTTGAGTAGGAGGTTGAACATATGACAGAACAATTTCTGTATTTAACGACTAAAGGTTGGAAAAGCGGGGAAGAACATACCGTCGAAATCTGGTTCGTGGAACGCGAGGGCCAGTATTATCTGGTGTCGGAAAACCGGGAACAGTCACATTGGGTGCAAAACATTGAATACTACCCGGCGGTGACATTCCGTGTCGGACCGGAAACGATCCCAGGAACGGCGCGCGTTGTCGATCCGCAGGTCGAGCCAGAACTCGCGGCGGCAGTGTCGGACCTGATGGACAAAAAATACGGGTGGAGCGAGGGGCTGATCGTAGAACTGGCACCCGAAACGCGGCACTAGTTGGTCATCGACGGGCTGGCGCAACCGCACTACACTGATCAACAAACTGGCTCAAAAAAGGATGAAGGATGACTAACAATTCGTTCTCGTGGGATGATCTTGCTCCCGAAACGCGCGCGATACATGCCGACAAATATGTAGATGAGACTACGTCGCTTGCGCCGCCGATCTTCCAAACGTCTACTTTTGCGTCGCACTCCGCCGAAGAATTTATGGAAATGGCAACCGAACCGCAGCATCCCCGGTTTTATGCGCGGTATGGCAATCCAACCCATGAACATGTCCAGGCGGTGATTGCGGCCCTGGAAGGTGGGGAAAAAGCGCTGTTGACCGGATCGGGCATGGGCGCAATGACGACGATGGCGTTCGCGCTGCTGGAAGCAGGCGCGCATGTGGTCGCTCAAAAAGTGCATTATGGCGGGACGATTGGGCTGTTTGAAAAACTGATGGCGAAGTATGGCGTCGAAACCACGTTTGTGGATCAGACGGATGTCGGGGCGTTTGAAGCCGCGATTCGGCCCAACACAAAACTGATCGTAGTCGAAACGCCGACCAATCCACTGATGCTGCTGACCGATCTCAAAGCAATAGCCGCACTCGCCAAGGCGCACAGCATCGTGACCATTGCGGATAACACGTTTGCGACACCGGTCAACCAAAGGCCGCTCGACTACGGGATTGATCTGGTGTACCACAGCGCAACCAAGTATCTCGGCGGGCACCATGATCTGATCGCGGGCGTAATCGTGGGCAGCGGGGAACTGATCGAGCGAGTGTGGCGCACATCGCTCACGGTGGGCGCGGCGCTAAATGCCTTTGATAGCTGGCTGCTGCTGCGTGGGCTGCGAACGCTGCAACTCCGCGTGGAAAAACACAATGCGAATGCGCTGCAAATCGCGCGGCGGCTGGCCGATCATCCGGCGATCAAAGCGGTGTATTATCCTGGGCTGGAAGATCATCCACAATATGAACTGGCAAAAACGCAGATGTCGGGATTCACGGGCATGTTGAGTTTTGAGCTGCACGGTGGCTATGCAGCAGCAGAACAATTCCTGGCAAAGCTGCACCTGATTGACTGCGCGGCGAGCCTGGGCGGAATTCATACGCTGGCCGTCCAACCGGCGGCGATGCTGGCCGGAACACTGACCGAAGCCCAGTTCATGGAGCGCGGTGTTCCGCCGAGTCTGATCCGGCTGTCGGTGGGGCTGGAACATCCTGATGATTTGCTGCGGGATATGTTCCAGGCGTTGGACCAGATCGGGTAATATTTTTCAGAGGGCGATTCATGAATCGCCCCTACGAGACCGAACATCAACACAGCATCAACACAGCATCAAAACACCATCAAAACAGGGTAAGCTGTCCGGAAGGACCATCGGAGTCCTGCGGGCCGCCTTGTCCGGCGGCGTTGTGCGCAGCGCGAGTCGGTTCGGGCAAACGGTAGCGAGTGGTGCAGCGTATCACGAGTTCGCGGGACGTGTCGAGCGTGGCGCGGTTGCCCACCGAAACATACACCGGGCTAACATTATTGCGGGTACGAAGCACCACACCAATCGTTTCGCCGCGGTGTTTCAGTTCACGCCAAGCGCCTTTGGTTTCGGGCAGCATATCGTGACTGCCGACCAAGCGACTTTTGCCACAGCCGACGGTGGGAATGTCGATGAACAGACCGATGTGGCACGCGATCCCGATACGGCGCGGGTGAGAGGTGCCCATGCCGTCAAAAATGAACACATCGGGCGTCGCCTGAAGTTTGCGCATCGCATCCAGAATGACTGCGCCTTCGCGGAAGGATAACAAACCGGGAATATACGGGAACGTGGTTGGCTGGGTGGCACGAGCGACTTCAACCACATCCAGTTCGGGGTAGCGCAGCACCACTACAGCGGCCTGACTGACGTGCTCTTTCACACTGACATCCACACCGCCAACCAGTTTGAGATTCGGAAGGTCGAGCGGCTGGTCGGTGATAATCTGGGCGGCGAGTTCGCGCTGCACGGCGATAGCCTCGTCGGGCGCGAGATTCCAGGAATGCAGTTCTGTGATGTGAACGGGCATATAATTAGCTCCTTGTGAATCAGACTATAACGGTGGAGAGGGCGAATTGCGAATAGGATTGATCTCGGATACGCATATGCCGGAACGGTGGAAGCAAATTCCAGCGACGGTTTTTAAGCTGTTTGACGGCGTGGATGTGATTCTGCATGCGGGCGACGTGGGGCAATTGTGGGTGTTGGACGAGTTGAGCCGGATTGCGCCCGTTGTGGCGGTGCATGGCAACGATGAAACCGCCGAAGCGACAGCGGCGCTGCCGTATCTGCAAACGATTGTCGCGGCGGGACACCGGATTGTGCTGACCCATGCGCATTATCCCGATCGGGCGGAAGAGTTGGCGAGCCGGACGGAAGCGTGGGAACCCACCTTGCAGCGGCGATCAGCTTTCGCGCGGGAACATGGCGCAGAAATCATCGTTTATGGGCATCTGCATATTCCGATGAACCTGCACTACGAAAACATCCTGATGGTCAATCCAGGCGGAGTCGCGTCGGGAAATGCGTGGACGAAACAAGTGATCCAGACAGTGGCGGTGATGCGCCTCGAAACGGGGCAAGCGCCGCAAGTCACGCATTACGATTTGAATACGATGGAAATCCACGAGCCGAAATTTGACGCGGCGGGGTTCGCGGCAACGGAGCGACATTACAGCCGGTTGATCGTTGAAGCGGATTTGTTCGCGCAGCGGGAATGGCTGTGGAAAGAACTGAGGCCACTTGCGCCAGAAGGCGTTTGGGCGGCGATTCTGGGTCTGGCACATGAATGCTGGGATGGGAAACGTGAAAGCTTTTCGGCGCGGGATGTGGTGGAAGCGCTGCGGGCGGCAAATCTGCCCGTGGAAGATAAACTGCGGGAGAATCCAGTGCTGAGGCAGTATTTGTAAGCAGTTTCCGGGGCAATTCGTGAATTGCCCCTACGAGGCGGTATCGGCAAAACAAAAAACCGCGACTCAGGGTTGAGTCGCGGGGGGGATTACAGCCGTAAACGGTTATTCCGCTTCCTCGACAGGGCGGTACGGTCCGAATAATTCTTCAGTAGCCCAGCCGAGACGAGCCATCGAAAGCGGTGCAATCGCCTCGGCATATGCGCCATCATCGATGCTGCTGAGGCGCATGTGCAGGGCTATAAGCGAGGATTCCAGATAGAGGCGGTAGATGTCAAAGGCTTTCGAGAAGACCGGCTCACAAGCAGGCAGTTCCTCGTCCAATTGGTTGAGTTCATCCACGGACTGCGCCATGAGGAGCAAATTTTCATCGCTTATCACGCCGTCGTCGCTGAAGTCTTCGTTGAAGGCAGGCTCGATCTCTTCAAAGTAGCGGGTCAAATAGGCGTCGGATTCGGCGACACTTTCCTGCGCCAGTTCTTCGTCGGTGCAGGCGGGAAGCCATTCTTCCAT
>DATAMF010000624.1:0-5804 GCA_036260665.1 Aggregatilineaceae bacterium
GATCCGGGTTTTCGGGCAGGAGCAGCACCCACTCTTCGCCTTCCTTCCCGACATTCGAATGATCGATCCCGGCGTTCGCCAGCGTAAAACCGAGTTTGTGGCGCACGATCAGCACTTCACCGCGCGTCCGCACAATCTCCGACGACTCACCCAGGATCAATTCCACCAGCCGGGGGTCTTTTTTCGTCATCTGGCCGACTTCGACGGCGCGTGCCGATGGCGTCACGGTTCGCAAATCGACAAAGCGTCCTTCGGACTTGGACACCAGCTTGGATGTGATCACCAGTACATCACCGGGTTCCAGCCGCAGGGACTCTTGCTCCAGGCTTGAGATGATGAGCCGGGCGAGGTCATCACCCGGCTGAATATACGGTATCCCCGACAAAGCTGTCAGAGTTAATTGTCTTCGTTCGCTCACGCTATGGCAGTCCTGTAATCCGAATCCCCGCGCCAGGCACTTTGTACTGCTTATTGATATACAGGATCACTGGGGTCAATGCCTCAGCCGCCACGACATTCACCAGCGGACCGGCATCCACCGCCCGCATGCCGGGGATAGCTTCAACCAGCTTGAATACCTCGCTTTTGGCGTCGGCATCATCGCCGCAAACCAGCACGTCGCAGTCTACATTATGATCCAGCTTATGCAGATGGACCGCACTGATATTGTGGAATGCGCCCACCACGCGCACCCCCTCACCCACCAGGGCCTGCGTTTCCAGCGCGGCAGCTTTGCCTTCGGGAATATACACCTTACGAATAGCGGGCGGCTGCAACGGCACAGTGAGATCAACCAGAATTTTGCCTTGTACAGCCTGACAAATGGATTGCAAAATTTCCTGATGCGCGGCATAGGGGACGCTCAACACGACGACATCCCCCTTGGCGGCGGCGTCTTCATTGCTAAGGCCGCGAATCACTTCCACGCCCAAAACCCCGTTGAGTTCCTGCGCTTTGGCATCCGCTTTGGCCGCATCGCGCGAGCCGATCAAAACGCGATACCCACTGCTGGCCCAGCGCAGCACCAGCCCGGACCCCTCTTTACCTGTACCGCCGACCACCGCAATGGTCATAACCGTTGGCGAGTTGTTTTCCAAAGATGTATGCCTCCCTAATTAAAGCGTTTGCTGAGCAAACTGCTGGTAACGTTCCCAAACAACCGGTGCATAGGCGCGCGCTTCATCCGCAATGGTCGCCTCGTCCAGCGTGCGCAGTTGCCGGTCCTGCATCAGGATTTTTCCGGCGACAATCGTGGTGGTGATCATGGATGCTTCAAACCCAAAAATAATATGCCAGGGCAGGTTGCCTGGGGTCAGCGGCGTGAACGGGTGGTAATCGACCAGAATCACATCCGCCGCCGCACCCGGCACTAACTTTCCAATCGTCTGCCCCGCGAAAAAGACTTCGGCCAGACGCGCGTTATTTTCGGTTGCCATGCGGGCATTTGCATCGCCGGGAGCCAGACGCGGATCGCGGTTCGCCACCTTATGCAGCAGATAAGCCGCTTTCCAGTCTTCGAGCATATTATTGCTGAAACCATCATTGCCCAGCGCAAGCTTGATTCCTTCGGCCAGCATCGTATCCAGCGCCGCGGCGCCGACGGCATTGTTCATATTCGAGCGCGGCTGGTGAGTCACCCAGGTGCTGGTGTCTTTCAGGATGGCGCGTTCTTCGGCGTTCACATGCACGGCATGGGCCACAATCGTCTTGGGACCCAGAATATGCAGACGTTGCAGCCGGTTGACAATCCGTTCGCCGCATTTTTGCAGGCTATCTTCTTCATCGACTTCATGTTCCGCCACGTGGATATGAAAACCCGTGTCCAGCCCCTCAGCCGCCGCCACGCATTTTTCTAATGTTTCGTCGGAAAGCGTGAGGCTGGCATGCAGCCCAAAAGATGCACCCAGCAGCGGGCGATCCTTCACCGCGCGCAGGAACCGGACATTTTCGCGGATGCCCGCCTCAGCCTTCGCCACGCCATCCCGATCCGTGACTTCGTAACACAACACCGCCCGCAGTCCCGCTTCATCCACCGCATCTGCGATCACATCCAGGCTGCCGTCGATAAAGTTCGGGCTGGCATGGTGATCGATCAAGGTGGTCGTGCCATGTTTGATCGCGTCGATTAAACAGACTAACGCGCTGAAGCGAACCGCTTTTTCATCCAGTGATTTATCCAGCGGCCACCACAGCCGCTGCAAAATTTCGGGAAAGTTACGCGGCGCAGGGCCGGGGATCGCTAAGCCGCGCGCATACGCACCGTAAAAATGGGTGTGTGCGCAGATGTTGCCGGGCATGGCAAGCTGCCCATGCGCATCGAGCGTTTCCACACCCGGATACTGGGACCATAAATCTGCTGTTGGGCCGATTTGTTGGATGCGGCTATCTTCGATCAGCAGCGCGTGATCCTCCAGAATCCGGCTTGGGGTTCCCCAGGTTACGACCTTCGCATGAGTAAGCAGTAAAGTCATGGTTCACTCTTCAATCGGTACAGAAATCATCAGCGGTCCTCCCGATGCTTCAATCGCCGCCAGAATCGTCGTGACACTGATCGGCACCGCATCGGAAACATGGAGCGGAATCACCTGATCATGGTGCGGCGTCGTCGAAGCCAGGATGGTGCCCTTCTTGCATTCGATCCGCAGCCCGGCTCCACCGTCGCGTTCAGCTTCCCAAACCCGCTCGACTTGAATATGAGAGCGATCCAGCGCGTGAAAAACCCGGTCCACAAACTGATCCGCTTCGCTGTACAGGTCGGCCAACGTTGCCGCCTGTTCAAACCGATCCCACGTCGTATAGATAAAAGCGACACTGCGCCGGGTGGGATTCAAAATAGCAGTCTCCCGGCGGCGCAGTTCTCCAAGCTGCACTTTGTAGTAAAGCTCATTGGCGCGGGGGTGGCTGGCTTCTTCGGGCAGCAAGTCCCGGCGGTACACCAGTTCCACCCCTTGAAACGGCGCATAAAAATGAATCCCGCCGTTTAGCTCTTTGAACGCCTGGCTGAAAAAAAAGGCAACATACTCGGTCTGAATCCCTTTGGGAAACCGCCCCTGCGGGATACGATACCAACCCTCAGCCTGCACTTTTTCAAAGTCACGCTTCCGATTGATAACCCCCACCAAGATACGGTCTTCCGGGTACATTGCCCTTGCCTGATTTACTTATGAGCGGCGCGATATTCCTTCAGTTTCGCGTTGATTTCGGTGACGCGATGCTGTTCGTTTTCCCACCATGCGGGATCGCGCTGTGCGTCCAGTTCTTCGACGGTTTTGCCCTGCTGCTCCACCCAGGTGTAATACTTCAGGTTGTGCCAGCGCTGGCGGTTGTCCATCGTGCCATCGAAAACCCAGTCATTCTTCAGCCCATAGAACAGGCTGCGCACGCGGGCCACCGCTTCGGTTTCGTCCACCACGCCATGACTCTGGCGCATCTGGTCCATCACACTGGGATAACGATCCATGCCGTCGGTGGCAATCGTGACCACGAGATCATCCTTGCCAAAACCGTAGTGCTTGACCGCTTTGATCGCGCCGTAGATATTGCAGATGCTGCTGATACCCATGCACCATGACAGTTGTTCGACCAGCGCGGGGTCCATATGGAAACGATCCACCAGCGCGCGGCGTCCGCCTTCGTCCGCGAAAATTTGCAGGCCCAGCTTACAGTCCACGTCGTCAATACACATCACGGCGTCCTGGTTGAGGACGTTGTGAATCCAGGTCACATGTTTGTCGCCAATGCCCTGAATATCGTGTCCGCCGTAGCCGTTGAGCGCCAGCGTGGGGCACTGGATCGGTTCGAGGCCAACAATCTTATGATCCGGCCATTCCTGCTTCAGCCGGTCGCCTGCCGCAATCGTGCCGGAACTCCCCATCGCGGAGGTATAAGCCGAAACTTTACCGCTGCCGATGCCTTTTTCGGCCAGTTCACGGGCGAGATCAATAAACGTGTTGCCTGTCACATAGTAGTGGAAACGGTAGTTTCCCATTTCCTGGAACTGGTTCAGAATGCGGACCTGGGGGTCCTGCGACAGTTCGTGCGTTTTGTCGTAGATTTCCTTGACATTGCTTTCGCAGCCGACGGTTTTGATCACCTGCGCGCCGAACCGCTCGATCATCTCGAAGCGTTCCTTGCTCATTTCTTCGGGCAGCACAACGATGCTTTTGCAGCCCATCCGTCCCGCGACATACGCGCCGCCGATGCCATAATTGCCCGTTGAGGGCCACACCATCGTGTGCTGCCAGGGATCAACTTCGCCAAACAGTTCCTTTTCCAGCAGAATCGAATAGGTCGCGCCGACTTTATGGCTTCCCGATGGGAAACGCGCGCCGTACATCACCGCAATCGGCGTTTCGACCCCGGTGAGTTCTGGCGGCAGCACAAAATAATAAATCTGGTTGTTGTAGTCACGCCATGAAATATTATAAAGATTGATCGCATCCAACGGCGCTGTGGTGCGAGCTTCGTTCGCCTTGGCCCGAATGTCGGGAGCGATTAGATTCGGATGCAGCATTTCTTCAAAGGTTGGGCCAGTGATGAGTTTTCTTTCAGACACGTTAAATACTCCTCTGTAGACTGTATTTTTAAACAGGATCAACCTGCACAAATAAACGGTTTCAACGACTATCTGAATCGTCTAACAAAATGCGCCGCTCCATCGCTTTCATCTGGTTATAGACATAATCCCGACGAAAAGCGAGTTCCCGGTAATGCTCAAAATCTTCGTCAGACATCTTCTCGGTTGCGCCGTGGTTCCGCTCCAAAAGCGCATCGATTTCCTCGTCCAACGCCTCATATTCCAGCACCAGTTTGCGGTACTGCTGCACTTGATCGAGATCGTTTGGGTTTTGTTCGGTCACAACGTTTTCACCTTGTTACTGTAGATTGTCCGTTGTTTCGCCAAGTTTAGCCGGGTTCGTGGTGCCATCTACCTGTTTTTCCCAAACATTCGCCACAATATACAGGGGCCGTTCGCGCACCTCGTCATAAATCCGCGCCACGTACTGGCCCATGATGAAGAAAAAGAACAACTGGAACGAACTCAACAGCAGCAGGACCACCAGCGTGGTTGCCTGTCCTTCAAATTGTATCGAGCTTCCCGACAGCCGGAGAATCATCACCAGCGGGATCGCCAGGACAGCCATGAGGGCAATGATCAGGCTGGCATAAATTGTCACTTGCAGCGGGAAAAACGAGAATCCAGTAATGGCATCGAAGGCAAACCGCAGCATCTTCTTGAAGGGATACTTGGTTTTTCCCCACGCCCGTTCTTCGCGGACGTAATACACCCCGGTCTGTTTAAAGCCCACCCAACTGGTCAGGCCGCGAATAAAGCGGTTGTGTTCACGCATCGTTTTTAATGCATTGACCACCTGGCGGTCCATCAGCCGGAAATCGCCGGTATCGACCGGAATATGTACATCGGTAATCCGGTAGATCATGCGGTAGAAGGCTTTGGCAGTAAATTTCTTAAACCACGTTTCGCCTTTGCGTTCCGAGCGCACCGCATATACCACATGATAACCTTCGCGCCATTTCGCTATTAATTGCAAAATCACTTCGGGTGGGTCTTGTAAGTCCGCATCGATAATGATGACTGCATCCCCGCGCGCATAGTCAAGCCCGGCGGTAACAGCATTTTGGTGGCCGAAGTTTCGTGCAAAATTGATCACGCGGATGCGCGCCTCGCGTTCGGCCAGTGCTGCCATTTTTTCGGCGGAGCCATCCGAGCTGCCATCATTCACCAACACCAGTTCCCACGTCTCACCCGTGCTGTTGAGCACATCCGAAATGCGGGCGTAAAG
>DATAMF010000630.1:0-10877 GCA_036260665.1 Aggregatilineaceae bacterium
CCTGGCGGCTATGATCCGGTTCCGTAGACGTGTGGTTAGAGGTCGAGGAATTCATGCTGAAGTTACATCGTAAATGGTCTGTATTGGCGCTCCTGCTGATTGCGTCGATTCTGTTGGCAGCCTGTGGTGGTGTTCGCGGCGATAGCTGGGCTGGGATCTCGTCGAACGGTGAACAAACGACCCTGGGCGACACCATTTTTGTCTCCTATAACCAGCGGGTGATGGCCTTAAACGCGGCCACTGGCAAGCGGCTTTGGGAATATCCAGGTAAAGATGATCGGGATAGTAAGTTTTTTGCGATTCCCGTGGTGGATCAAGCAAACGAAACCGTCTATGTCGGCGATTTTAAAGGCCGCCTGCATGCCATTAATACGGTTGATGGCAAAGTTCGCTGGATCTATACGCCTCCCAAGGGGGACAAAATTGGCCCGTTGTCTACTACGCCCGATGATCGTATTATCAGCGGCGTGGCGTTAAGCGAAGACAAAATTTTCTACGGGTTAGCCAGCCGCAATGTCGTTGCCCTTCCACGCAGCAGCACCCAGCCCGATGACGCGATCTGGACTTTTGAAACTGATCATGGCGTTTGGGGTACCCCGTTGTATGTCCCGGCGCAGGATGACCGTCCCGCAATGCTGTATGTGGTATCCCTGGATCATTTCTTCTACGCACTGAATCCCGAAACCGGCGGTGAAGTGTGGAAGCTCGATATGAAAAGCGCGGCTCCTGGCAGTGTGACGTATGATGCACGTCACAACTGGGCCTATATTGGAACCTTGGGCGAGGGCTTGCTGCTCGTTGATCTGAACGCCCAAAAAATTCTCAGTTCATTTGAAACTGAGGGGTGGGTATGGGGCGGTCCCATTATTGAAGCCCCCGCAGGCGAGATCATTCCCAACACCGATCAGGCTGCCGAAACGAGCGCCGCCGCCGCGACTGCTGAACCCGAACCCACCGCCGAGCCAACTCCCGAAGCTACGGACGAGCCTGCCGAAACGGACACCCCCCAGAGCGATAGGCTTTATTTCGGGGATTTGAACGGCTATCTGTACGCGGTGTCGGTGAGTGATACGGGCGCGTTTACCACCCTGTGGAAAAAACAGCTTTCGGAAGAACCCATTCGCGCCACCCCCGCTTTGACTCCCGGCTCCGATGGTTTGGTGATTGTCGGCTCGAAAAACAAGCGCATCTATGCGTTCGCCAAAGACAATGGAACCAAGCAATGGGAACAGACGACCAAGGGCGATGTCCTGACGGACCTCGTGCTCGTACCCAGCGATCCTGAAAATTCGGACGCGCCTTTGCTTGTGATCGCAGGAACATCTGAAAGTGAAGAACTGGTGGTCGCTTATAATATTGAAACCGGTAAGCGAGACTGGGACTATTCGGACAAATAACAAGGCGAAAGTAGAAAGATCGTCGCATGCTCGATTTCATCATTAACCCGTTTATCACGATTCTGCTGTTCCTGTACAAACTTCTGGGCGGCAATGTTGTTCTGGCGATTGTAGTCTTCACCATTCTGGTGCGTCTGGCGACGTATCCTCTGACGGCCAAGCAGCAGCGCTCGACCAAGGCAATGCAGGCGCTCCAGCCAGAACTGAAGAAACTTCAGGAAAAGTACAAAAACGATCCTGAAAAGAAGGCCCAGGCGCAAATGGCCCTCTACAAAGAGTTCGGCGTTAACCCGCTGGCCGGGTGTTTGCCGCTTATCATCCAGTTCCCGGTCATTATTGCGCTCTATCAGGCTATTATTGCGACTCTGGCTGCCACACCGCTACAACTGCTCAATCTGTCGGGGCGGTTGTGGGTGCCATCGCTGGCGAGCGAAATCCCGCTGGGCAACCGGTTTCTCTGGCTCAATCTGGCCGTGCCCGATCCCTTGTATATCCTGCCTATTCTGGTGCTGGTGACGACGTGGCTTCAGCAAAAATTAATGATGCCCGCGCCCAAAGAACCCGAACCCGGTACTAAACCCGATCCATCAGCCGCCATGACCAAACAGATGATGATTGTGATGCCGCTGATGTTTGGTTTCTTTTCCCTATCCTTTGCTTCCGGTCTGTCAATCTACTTTATCGTGTCCAACCTGATCGGTATCGGACAGGGTATGCTGACAGGCAAAATTGATGTTAAGACGATGTCTGGGCGCACAGTGACTGAATCACCCGCTAAAGCGTCGTTTGATAAAACAAAACGTGCTGATCCGCTCGATGTGGAGAAGCCGAAACGGGGCGTGATCGAGGGTGAAAAGCCCAAGCGTGTCCCGGTAGAACGCAGTGTGGAGCGTCCGGCGATCAAAGCGAAACGTTCGGGTATCAGCGATACTCGCACCAGTCGGGCTAAAAAAGGCTAATGGTCTCTTTTGACGAGGAAGTAAATCGATGAGTGAAACGCGGTCTGTGGAAACCAGCGCGGCGGATATCGAGGAAGCAATCGAATTAGGCTTAAGTAAGCTCGGTGTCTCGCGTGAGAGCGTGATCGTTGAGATTTTGGATGAACCCAGCCGAGGCTTGCTGGGGATTGGTGCCCGTCCGGCGCGTGTTCGTCTGACTACGGCAGCCCGCCCTGCCGCCCCACCGCCACCCCCACCGCCGCAGCGGGCGGAACGTCCGGGTGCATATGATGTCGATGAAGAGGACGATGACCATATCCCGCTGTTGTCGCAGGCAGTTCGGGTATCGGACGAAGAACTGGATGATGATGCGCGGGTCGGGCTGGCAACCGTCAAGGAACTGCTGGGCCGTATGTACATCAAAGCCCAGGTCGATGTCTACCGCGCTGCGCCAACGGGCGGCGATACTGCGCCCTGGGTGCTTCAGATTCATGGGCGTGACCTGGGCACCTTGATCGGGCGGCGCGGCGAAACATTGGGCGCATTACAATATATTACCCGCCTGATTGTCAGCCGCGAATTGCAGCGCCGGGCCAATATTGTGCTGGATGTCGAAGGTTACAAGACCCGCCGCGAACAAATGCTGCGCAAGCTGGCGGTACGCATGGCGGATCAGGCTGTGCAAATGGGCCGCACGGTGCCTCTGGAACCCATGCCGCCGTATGAACGCCGCATTATCCATCTGGCCTTACGTGAGCGCCAGGATGTGATGACGCAAAGCGTGGGTGAAGGCGAACACCGCAAAGTAACTATTATTCCGAATCGCCGTTAAAAGTAACGCTTTATTCCGTGTATAATTCATGCCGCGTCCTATCGCGGCATTTTTCTTTAGGTAGAGAAACCATGACTGATACCACCCCCGACTATCTTTTGATTGGACACATCTCACACGATGTGACGCCCAACGGCCCACAACTGGGCGGTACGGTGAGCTTTGCGGCTTATACGGCTATCTCTTTCGGCTTACAGGTCGGCATTCTGACCAGCGCCGCGCCGGATGAACCCCTACTCCGAAGTTTGCCGCCAAATGTCACGGTAATTAATGTGCCTTCTGACCATACCACGACGTTTGAAAACCGGTATACTAATGGAATACGCACGCAGCTACTCCATCATCGCGCTGCCACGTTATTTCCGGATTTTCTGCCCCCGACTTGGCGAAATGCCCGGCTTGTTCACCTAGGCCCTATCGCTTACGAAGTTGATCCCACCTTCATGACCGCCTTTGAGAACTGCCGTGTCTGTGTAACGCCCCAGGGTTGGATGCGCCGCCGAGAACCGGACAACCGCGTGACGGCAGACGATTGGCTGGCTGCTGAAGAAGTGTTGTCGCAGGCGGTGCTTACGGTGATGAGCCGCGAGGACATCCGGCACGATCCCAACCTGGAATTTGTATTTGCCCGTTTTGCGCCCGTGTTGGTCGTCACCGATGGCATGCACGGCGGCGTGGTCTATCGTCAGGGGCAGCCCCAACGCTTTGCGGCGATTGAGGTTGAACAACTGGACCCCACTGGGGCGGGCGATGTGTTTGCCACCGCGCTGCATATCGCCTGGCACCAGCTAGGCGACCTGGATCGGGCGGTGCGGGTTGCGGCACGGCTGGCCGGACAATCGGTGTGCCGGGTGGGATTCTCCAGTTCCCCTACGCCGGACGAAGTAACACGGGCAATGAATGAGGTGTCATCGTAGTGGACTCTCCAAGCGAGTCCTGTGTAAGAATGGTGTAAAATGGACGATTCGCAGCATCATCTTTCTTCCGACAGTGGTACTGAACCCGAACCACTTAATCCCAACGGCTTGCGGGCGTTTGAAACGCTCGCCCAGTTTCTCGAATCCGATAGTTGGTATCCCCAGCAAGTCGAGGATAAATATATCTACCGGGCATCCTTTTCGGGCAAAAATGGCGACCTGCGCTGTTATGCACATATCATTGTCAACCTCGAACAGTTCTTATTCTATGCCGTAGCCGCGTCGCGCGTACCCGAAGAGATCCGTCCTGCCGTTGCTGAATTTATCACCCGAGCCAACTATGGCATGCGGATCGGCGGTTTTGAGATGGACTACTCAGATGGCGAAGTGCGTTATAAAACCAGCCTGGATTTTGAAGGCGAAATGCTAACGCCCAATTGGATTCGCCACGCCATTTATCCGGCAGTCCTGACCATGAACCACTACTTACCGGGGCTGATGAGCGTCATCTATGGCGGCAGAACGCCCTATGAAGCGATTGCCGAAGTTGAAGGTTATTCCGCATCCGAAACCCAGGATTAGTTTGCCGGAGAGCGTCCCATGATTGACCGCCTTCTTGTGAATGCGCAAATCCACACACTAAGCGTGTCCCAACCGCAGGCTTCCGCGCTTGCCATCGCACGGGATCGGATCGTCGCGGTGGGCCGTGATGACGCGATCCGGGCACTTGCCGGGGCGGGGACACGGATTGATGATGCGGGAGGCCGTCCCGTGATTCCCGGGCTGACCGATGCGCAGATTCACTGGGAAGGCGTGGCACACAGCTTGCGCAGCGTGAATGTGTTTGAAGTGCCCACCAAAGAAGAAGCGCTGCGCCGGGTGGCGGAAAAAGCGCGTCTCACCCCGCCAGGCGAATGGATTGTGGGGCAGGGATGGTCGCAAACCTATTGGCCCCTGAAAGAGTTCCCGACAGCGGCTGATCTGGACTCCGTCGCACCCAACAACCCGGTCTATCTGGGAGCCAAAAGCGGGCACATGGGGTGGGTGAATACGCTGGCGCTCCAAGCGGCGCATATCACCCCTTCCAATCCTGATCCGGTGGGCGGCAGCATTCAGCGCGATGCAGCGGGCCGCGCGACGGGGATTCTGCTCGAAGCGCCCGCGATGATGTTGGTCACAGACCGGATCCCCAAGCTGACCACCGAACAAACCGTCGAATCGATGCGGCAAGCCCAACAGCTTGCCTGGGCCTGTGGCTTGACTGGCATCCATGATTTTGATGATCCAAGCTGTATGGTGGCGTTGCAAGTGCTGCGCGAGCGCGGACAGTTGGGCATTCGTGTCGTCAAAAATATTAACGATCCGTTTGTGGAGCACGCGCACGAACTGGGCATCCGCTGGGGATTTGGTGATCTCTGGATTCGGATCGGTGGCGTGAAAATCTATGCCGATGGCGCGCTGGGACCGCGCACCGCCTCTATGATCGAACCATATGAGGGCGAACCGGATAATTACGGCATCGTCGTGACCGATAAAGAGGCGATCTACGAATTGGTCAGCCAGGCCAGCGCCGCCGGACTGCCTTCGACCATTCACGCCATCGGGGATCGTGCCGTGCATGATGTGCTGGATGTCTACGAAGCGGTGCGCCAGGAAGAAGCCGCGCGCGGGGAGCCGCGTTCGGCGCGGCGGCACCGCATCGAACACGTCCAACTGATCCATCCGGCTGATGCCAAACGGCTGGGAGAGCTTGGCATTATTGCCTCGATGCAGCCCATTCATGCCACCTCCGATTATGAGATGGCCGACTTGTACTGGGGCGCGCGCGCCCGGTGGAGCTATAACTGGCAGGCTCAGCGTCAGGCGGGGGCCGTCCTCGCGTTTGGCTCCGATTCGCCTGTCGAACCCTTTGAGCCGCTCAAGGGCATTTTTGCCGCCGTGACGCGCCGCCGTCCCGACGGTTCGCCGGGGCCGGAGGGCTGGTTCCCCGAAGGACGGCTGGATATGGCTACGGCTTTGCGTGGGTTCACGCAAGGGCCAGCCTATGCCGCCGGGCTGGAAAACGATCTCGGCACCCTTGCCCCTGGTTATCTGGCCGATTTGCTTGTGGTGGACCGCGATCTATTTACGATTTCGCCGGATGAAATCCTTGACACGCAGGTGGTGGGTACGATGATCGGCGGCGAATGGAAACACCGGCTTTTCGACTGATTCAGTAGCTCAGGTAGGCGCAAGTGATGACGCCATTTATCCCTGGTCTTCAACTAAGCGAACTGTTTTACCAAAAAGCGGTTCAGCCTATTCTGGAACGCGATTTTCCGGGGTTAGCTCACAGTGCCGCGTTGATCGGAGCCGGGTCTGAGGTGCTGGGCTTCGATACGGAAATGTCTACCGATCACGGCTGGGGACCGCGTTTACTGCTGTTTCTGCGCGATGACGATTCCTCTGCGGAGACTATCCACGAGACGCTGCGCCAGAAATTACCGTACCATTTTTATAGCTACTCCACTAACTTTAGCGCGCCTGATCCAGCAGACGGCGGCACTCAACTGCTTGAGGAAGCTGCCAGCGGTCCGGTCAACCACCGGGTTGAGATTCATACGCTGCGGGAATTTTTCCTGGTCTATCTCAATTTCGATATTCAGAAGGATATTCATCCGGCTGACTGGCTGACCTTCTCTGAACAGAAGCTGCGCAGTATCACCGCCGGAGCGGTTTACCATGATGAAATTGGGCTAGAAGCAGTCCGGCAGCGATTTGTCTATTATCCGCATGCTGTGTGGTTGTACTTGCTGGCGGCGGCTTGGACGCGGATCGGACAAGAGGAACATTTGATGGGACGTGCAGGATTTGTGGGCGATGAAATCGGCTCGGCGCTGATCGCTTCCCGCTTGGTGCGCGACGTGATGCGGTTGGGGTTCCTGATGGAAAGACAGTATGCGCCATATCCGAAATGGTTTGGAACGGCGTTCGCCCGGTTGGATTGTGCACCACGTTTGATGCCTGCGCTGCGGGAGGCGCTTACGGCTCCTACATGGCAAGCGCGCGAACAGTATCTGGTATCAGCTTATGAAGCGTTAGCCGAGCAGCACAACAACTTGAACCTTACCGAAATGCTGCCTGCCCAGGTGTCTTCGTTCCACAATCGCCCCTTTCGGGTGATTCATGCGGAACGGTTTGCGGATGCCCTCAAAATGCAAATTCAGGATCCCGAAGTCAAACGAATAGCGGATAAACGTTTGATCGGTGGGATCGATCTGATCAGCGACAACACCGATCTGCTGGCTGAACCACGGTGGCGTCTGCAACTGCGCGGCTTATACGACTAGCGAAGCCCATAAGTACAACTTCCCAATGATCCCCCCCCGCTTTTGGCATTTTGAACCTGGGAAGTTTGACAAAGTGGGGGGTTTTGTAAAACTTGGTCGATTTTTTGACCCCCCTTGTGGAAGTCGTTAGTTGTTGGTAAAGGGCAAAATAGGGCACTAACAACATAATAGCACGGATGTTCGGGATTGTCATCACCATTGAAGTACTAACTTGGATGACTAACTTCGCTGGTGAATTTACTGACCCGCCCCTATTTCAAATGAATATCCAGCCAGTTCGTTTGGCCCGCCATAACCGTGATGTCCTGCTTGAACACCAGCGCGGAACGAACGCGCACAAACACCTCATAATCCCCTTCAGGCAGATCTGCATAGGTAAAATGTTCGCCATAATAGGGGTCAGATTTGATCGTGTCGTCGCTGTAGCTGAAGGTATAGCGCGAGGCATCCCCATTCTTAGCCTGAATCGTGATCATCACGCCGTAGGTCCGGGTGCCGTCGCTGTTGAAAACACGTCCGGCTAACGTGCCATACGTCGGCCAGGGCCGCACCCATAGATCAGGATTATACACATTGTTGTAATCACTCGGATCGCCCAACCGCACTTCCAGGTGCAGATGTGCGCCCAATGCGACTCCCGTCGCGCCCACATTCCCGATGATCTGCCCCTGTTCGACACGCTGCCCGGTTTCAACCTGCACTTTGGACATATGTCCGTACAGGGTATAGAGCTTTTCGCCATTCGGGGCAGGGAAATCGTGCTCGATGACGACCACATTGCCATAGAAATCATTTTGCGGGCCGAACATTACTTCATCATCCGGCCCGGCATAAATCACCCAGCCGCTTGCCACCGCCAGAATCGGCGTGCCCTGCGGATTCTGAATATCCACGCCGTGATGGGTGTTAAATTGCCCACCGCCGGTAGTGCCAAACGGATAACTGCGCGAAGCCCAATCGCGGATGGTATTGCTCGGATCGCGCGGGAAGGGCCGCGCCAGCACATAATGATCTTGCAGCGGCTCGGCCCCCGTATACAGGGCAACCTGTGTGACCACAATCGGCGTGGCAGCCTCTAAAACCGTCTGGGTGGCGCGCGGCGTATTGACTGGAAAGGCGGTCACTATTTGCGGTAAATCGGTCGGCGTAAGCGTAAAGGTACTGGTCGGTGAGGGGGTGTACGTGGTGGTGGGTGTATAGGTTGGCGTGTGCGTCGGCCACGGCGTCACGCTGGGAACCGCCGTCGCCTGCATCGCGATGAGCGTCGAGAAGGCGTCTTGAGTTGCCGTCAACGTATCGGCGGGTGTAGCACTAACCGTATCTTGGGTGTTATCTTCCCCATTCGCTCCACATGCCGCTGCCAGTAAACCGATAACTAGAACCACACTCAACCGTTCAACCAACTTTGCCACGATAATTTGCCCTTCGGCCTGTTCCCGCCATGCGAGAAATCGAACGAAATGTGAGGCCATCCCCAGAAACCCATTCATCCGGTTTGATGCCCCTTTGGAGGGAAGGCCTTAAACCAGACCCGCGCGTTGTTCCGCCGCCGCGACTGCCGCATCGCGGACGGTGCGCGCCTTTTCCAGGATCGCATTGATGTCGTTGCGATAACGCGCCGCCAGATCCTGATCGTCGATATTGGTCGCATTCACCCGCACATTGAGCGCCGCCCCTTCAATCGCGGCCAACCCCATCAGCGCCGACACCGCGCCATCGCTGGCGGCGTTGGTATTACCCAGCTTGACAACCTGTTCCGCCAACTGCATCGCTTCGAGCGACAGCCGCGCCACGTTAAG
Organism: Aggregatilineaceae bacterium; assembly: GCA_036260665.1. GTDB lineage: Bacteria > Chloroflexota > Anaerolineae > Aggregatilineales > Aggregatilineaceae > DATAMF01. Next base: position 9,213 of record DATAMF010000630.1, read on the forward strand.
CGGGACATCGGCGGCATGGGCCATCGCTGTCTGAATCGTGCTGGCCCGATTTGGATCATCCTGCGGCAGGCGGTAGGCTTCCATCACCGACGTAAACGCCTTTACATCCTGATCCACGGCGTCTAACAACTGCTGCCGTAGATTCGTTCCCGCTGCGGCAATCGCCGTCATGGTCGGGCCGACGGACTGGTATTTTTTCTTGCCGATCGTCAGCTTGGCGACCATTTCGGCCAGCGCCGCGCTCAACGCGCCTGCCAGCGCCGCCACCGCCCCGCCGCCGGGAGCTGCCGTTCCTTCGGATACGCTGGTAACGAACTGCGCCGGAGTCGCCGGAGCCGCAACTGCCTTCACCAGCCGGGACGCTTCATCCGGCACGGGCGGTTCTTCCTGCGACAGCGCCGAGGGAGTCCGCTCGGCCTGTTGGATGCGATATTCAAGAATTTGGTCGGGTTCGAACTTATCCAGTTGCAAATACCAGCGCGCCGCCTCGACAAAAAATTCCTGCGGAGCCAGCCCGACCAGTTCGCTGTGGGTGATTCTCACCCCATACCGTGCGGCTTCGCTGCGAATGGTTTCCATCACGCGGTAAACCGGCGTCTTCTGGTAGTTGGTCAGGTTCATGGATACCTGCGCCTGCCCCTCGACCAGAAAACCCGACGACTTCACAAACTGGTAGCCGCCGTTGGACTGGCGAATGGCACGCGCGATCTTGGCCGCAATATCAACTTGATCCGTGCTCAGATAGACATTATAGGCCACCAGAGGCGGGCGGGCACCGATCACCGATGCGCCTGCCGTACCGAGTTCGGCGGGGCCAAAATCCGGCATGCGGTCCGGGTCCGCTTTGATCGCGTCTTGCAACTGTTCATATTGAAATTTAGCACTGCGCAGCTTGGCAAGATTTTCGCGGTCCGGGCGGGTCGCTGCCGACTCGTACAGATATACCGGGATATTTAATTCCAGCCCGACACGCTGGCCCAACCGTTGGGCGATGGCAACACATTCTTCCATTGCCACATCGCGGATCGGCACAAATGGCACCACGTCCGACGCACCCAACCGGGGATGCTCGCCCGTGTGCTGCGTCATATCAATCAACTGAGCAGCCGTGCGGATGCCCGCGAATGCCGCTTTTTCAACGGCGTCGGGTTCGCCCACGAAGGTCACGACCGTGCGGTTATGATCGGCGTCGCTGCTGGTATCCAGCACATGAATCGGCGCAGCCTGCTGCATGGCTTTCACAATCGCCTCGACCACTTCTGGACGGCGGCCTTCGCTGAAATTCGGAATACATTCCACCAGGGGGTGAGTCATAAGCGCCTTCCTAATAATTTTCGCGGACCAAGGGCGGATTCGTACCGCACCCGACATCCTTTGTCAAGGGAGGGCGTTTGCGAGAACCGGGCCTCCCACATATAATTCTAAACGACTCAAGCGGTGATTGGTGGGGCTACCTCAAACATGTCAGTTGTAGATGACGTTAAAGCCCGCCTGGATATTGTTGATGTTGTATCGGGATACGTAACTCTGCATAAAGCGGGTCGCAACTATAAGGCGTTGTGCCCTTTTCACCAGGAGCGAACTCCTTCTTTTATCGTTTTCCCAGATACACAGACCTGGCGGTGTTTTGGCGCTTGCGGCGAAGGCGGTGATGTCTTCGGTTTT
>DATAMF010000165.1:0-3162 GCA_036260665.1 Aggregatilineaceae bacterium
CAGTCTGCGCCGCCTGAAGACAGACTATATTGATCTGTACCAGTTTCACCTGTGGGGTTTTCCCGCCGAAAAAGGCGCGCCGATCCGCGATACGCTCGAAACGCTGGTGAGCGAGGGTAAGATTCGCGGGTATGGGTGGAGCACGGATTTGCTGGAAAGCGTGGAAGTGTTCGCCGAGGGACCAAACTGCATCGCCGTGCAGCAGCAGTTAAACGTGTTCGAGGGCAACCCGACCGGAAATACGGACGGCATTCTGGCGTTGTGCGAAAAACGCAATCTTGCCAGCATCAACCGCGCGCCGCTAGCCATGGGCATCCTGACGGGCAAGTTCACCCCGAACACGCAGTTTTCGCCCGATGATGTCCGCAGTCAGGCTACGTGGTTCGGCGGTTTCCAGAATGGCAAGCTGAACCCCGACTGGCTGAAAAAGATCGAGGCGGTGCGCGAGGTGCTGACCAGCCAGGGGCGCACGCTGGCACAGGGCGCGCTGGCGTGGTTGTGGGGCCGCAGCGAGAAAACTATCCCGATCCCCGGCTTTAAGACGCTGAAACAGGCCGACGAAAATGCCCGCGCGCTGGAATTTGGTCCGCTGACGGCGGAACAGATGCGCGAGATCGATGTGATTTTGCAGCGGTAAGGAACCCCTAGCCCCCCGGCCCCTTTCCCCACTATCGTAGAGAAAGGGGGCGACGGGCGCAGCAAGCAGCGCCCCTACAGAAGGCTTGTATTTCGGGCGATTCCTGGCTGAAAAGGGGCTTCAGTTGATGTCTATCCCCCTCTCCCGCCAAGCTGGAAGAGGGGGAAGGCGATGCCGATCCACACGCGGAAAATTGCGGGGGCATTCGCAGGGCTGAACCACTTGACAGCGGCGGGAGTCCGGCTTAGAGTGGTCATCAGACAAAGGAGCGAACCATGACGATACAAGAAGCGGCGGAATACACCGGGATGACCACGCACACGCTGCGATATTATGAGCGGATTGGACTGATCCAGCCGGTGGGACGCTCGTCCAGCGGACACCGCAGTTATTCCGAGGCGGATCTGGCCTGGATCGATTTTCTCAAAAAGCTGCGCAAAACTGGAATGCCGATCCAGGAGATGAAGCAGTATGCCACGCTGATGTGGCAGGGTGATTCAACCTCCAGCGCGCGGCGGCAGTTGTTGGAAAAACACCAGGCGCGCATGTTGGCTCAGCTTGACGAACTGAATGACTGCCTGTCGTGCATCGAGTGGAAAATTGCGCACTATAAAGAGTTTGAATCGCTTGAGCAGGCGCAACCGGTTGAACTTGCATTGACCAATCAGGCCGTTTCATAATAAGCTAGAGTTTCGCCTTTTATGAAGGAGGATACAGGTTATGTTTAAGAAAGTTGTGTTGATCGCGCTGGTGCTGGTGCTGGCACTCACCTCAACCGCATCCGTAGCGATGGTGACTGAGCAAACCCACAGCACTACCACGCCGCAAACGCTCGCCTCGTTACGCACGCTGGAACGCAATTATGATCACCCGGACTGCCCATATCCGAATTTGCCGGGATGTGGTTAGTGCGGGGCGCAGTTCAACGGCATCCCGTTAAAGGCAGAACCTCCCCCTCGCCAACCGAATTGGCGAGGGGGTTTTTATTTAAAGTGAACGGGCGTAGTGCATCGCCTGATCCAACGTGGGAAAGACCGGAATCGACAAATTGCCATAGATGGGGCTGTCGAGCGTTTTCGCACCGAGTTCGATCAGTTCGCTTTGGGTGACAAAAATAAGCCGCCCCACGTTGGGATGATGAAAAATGGGCGTATCGCCACGCGCGCCAAAATTAACGAGATGAAATAAAGCCGTATAATCCAGGGGTGCAGCTACAAGATCAAAAATCAAGGTCAGCTCGCCGACTGCCGCATTCAAGCGCCGGAGAGCTTCGAAGCCGATTTGGATCAGTTCGTCCCGGCGGCAAAAGTCGGCATTGAGTGTGATCACCAGGATGTGCTCGTGTAAATAGCTTCGTAGAGAATGAGACATTCTACTTTACCCCCCTCTAAAAGGTCTCTTTAGTATATGAGGAAGATCGGGCACGCGCCATTATGCTACATCCACATATACTACAGAAAACAAACCGACTTATTACCTCAGCCCATTCATCAAAGCATTGATATAATCGATCTATATCTTTCAACAGGAGGCAGGAATGCGAAACTTTAAGGTGCTGCTGATCGTTGGGCTGCTGCTGGCGAGCGTCTCGACGGTCTATGCTCAGGATGATCCGTGCATGGAAAAAGGCGGACAAATTAACCCCGAAACGGGGGCATGCGAGATCAGTGTGATGATGACTGTCGGCTATCCGGTGGCGGTGATGGGGAATGATTTCGCAGAGCAGACCATCGATCAATATTTGCTCGATCTGCGGCAGAACTGGTTCTCCAACCTGACCGTCTTCGCGTGGTCGCCGGGGCCGATGTCGCTGTATGTGGTGACGGACGAATACGATTTTTCGGATACAGTGATCTCGTTCAAGTTCACGATCTCGGATTATACAGGCGGGGCGCATCCGAACACGTTTTATTCCACACTGGCGCTGGACCTGGAACAAAACCGGGTGCTGACCCTGGATGATCTGTTCCAGCCGGGGGTTGATCCGCTGGCGACGATTGCACCGCTGGTGATGACGGATCTGGAGCGGCAGCTTACGGAAATGGGCGCGCTGGAAGGCAACTGGATCGAGGATGGCACGGGGACGAATCCGGCGAACTATCAGGCCTGGGCGATTGACGCGAATTCGCTGTATTTCTTCTTCTCGCCGTACCAGATCGCGGCCTACGCGGTGGGCGGCTTTACGGTCCAGATACCACTCACGGATTTAAGCGGGATTCTCGCCGCCCCGTTTAACGGCCAATGAGCAAAAATCCGGTCATTCTGGCGCTCGCCTTCTTTCTGGAAATCGCGGCGCTGGTGGCAATGGGCTATTGGGGCTGGACGCAGCACGACGGAATCGGGGCGCGTCCTGTGGACGATTGGGCTGGTGGTCGGCGCAAGCGCGATGTGGGGTATCTTCCGCGTCCCGAACGATCCCACCAATGCGGTGGTTGCGATTCCGGGCGTGGCGCGTTTAGGGTTGGAAGCGTTCTTTTTCGGGCTGGCAGTGATCCTGCTGGCAGCGGCAGACCGAACAAACACCG
>DATAMF010000634.1:0-1776 GCA_036260665.1 Aggregatilineaceae bacterium
AAACGAATTCCCCGCCGCGATAGCCGGAGCCAGTTTATGCGAGCCAAGATTCAGCGGATAGTTAAAAGGTGTGATACCCAGCACCGGCCCCAGCGGGAACCGCCGCACAATCGCCTGTCGATTTTCGCCCGCCGCCGTCCAATCCATCGGCACGATTTCGCCCGCGATTCGTTTGGCTTCTTCGGCGGCCACCCGTACTGTTTCTTTTGCGCGCCCAAATTCCCCTTTGGCAACCTGCCGCGCTTTGCCGCCTTCCATCACCAGCGCATCGATCAATTCATCTGCGCGACGGTCCATTTCGCCCAGCAAGTTATACAAAATTTCCGAACGAGCATGCGCGGGCAGTCTTTTGGTGATCTCAAAGCCCTTCACCGTAGCTTGGATCGCATCCTCAATATCCTGCTCCGTCGCCATTGATACTTCGGCAACCAGTTCGCCATTGTACGGAAAATGAACCTGAAGTGTCTCGTTACTGCTGCGCCACTCGCCGCCCACTAAAAATGGATGTTTGGAAACCATGTAAACTCCTTACTTCATCCCTGTTGTTGCAATTCCTGTGGTGATATATCGCTGCAAAAACACAAATACGACGGCTACAGGCAGCAGCGTGAGCACCGTCATAGCCAGGATATAGTGCCATTGAACGTTCAGGTTTCCCTGGAAATTATTTAGTGCCACCGGTAGCGTATACAATTCCTCACGCCCTGCGGTGACAATCAGCGGCCACAAAAAGTCATTCCAGCGCCACATCACGGAGAATATCGCCAGCACTGCCAAAGCCGGTTTCGCCAGCGGCAGAATCACCTGCCAGTAAATACGCCACTCACTTGCCCCATCAATCCGCGCCGAGTCCAGCAGTTCATCGGGAATCGTGAGCATATACTGCCGCAGCAGAAACACGCCTGTCGGAGTAGCTGCGCCCGGAACAATCAATCCCCATAGGCTGTATGACCATCCGACTTCCGAAACAACCAGGAATGCCGGAATCATGATCACGGTTACAGGCACCATCAGCGTACTGATGATCAGCAGAAAAATCGCGTCACGCCCGCGAAACTTATACTTACTCAATCCGAATGCCGCCATACTGTTAATCAACAGGGTGATAGCTGTAGCAACCACTGTCACCACAATGCTGTTGCGCAGATAAAGCAGAAAATCGAAACTTTTGATCGCCCCTTCATAGTTATCAAGATCAAAATAGACATACCGGACCGGTTCTATGTCATCAAACAGGGCCTTCGTAACGTGCTCATTTTGAACGGCCTCATCGATGGTTTGTGGTATTGTTTCCGGCAGCGCATCTGGATCGATCAAAAAAATGTACGAGCGCTGGTTCCGTTTTTCCGTTCCATTTTCAACTATCGCGGCCATTCGACGTCTTTCGCCATCAGCCATCTGCATGCTGTACAGCGGCAGAATCTTGCCTTCGACCTCAACCGTCGCGCGGGTCAATCGAGGACTATTGGCCAGCACATCAATTGGCTCGGCTGCCGGATCAGCCGCCGGAACCAGGCTGAAGTACAGCCGGTTCACGCGCTGATCCCATCCGCTTGGATCTTTCAACACCACGACCTGAATGTTTGTCTCATCAATCGTATAAAGCTGTAACCGGTAATCGGGTTCAAGCGCCTCACTGATTTCGTCCAACTTTGCCCGTTCCACCAGGACTGGTGGCGCAGCCAGATCAGCCAGATCGTAGAGCCGCAGCGCCGAGACATCACTCGTTTTTTCGATCAGCGCTTTCCCATCTTCCCCGTCGCCAAAATAAAACTT
>DATAMF010000636.1:0-6133 GCA_036260665.1 Aggregatilineaceae bacterium
TGGTTTGCTCCTTGTGATGGACGCCATCAAAGCCGGAACCATCCAGGCGACGGTCCTTCAGCCGGTAGCTGGGTTCGGACCACTCGCTGTTGAAATGGCGCACGCCTACATCACCACGGGTGAACTGCCTGCCGAAGAGAAGATTTCTATCGACTGCATCCTCATCACCCCTGAGAACGTCGAAGACTACTTTAACTTCGCGCCTGTCGCGCAATAAGCTATTTCATGAATGCGGGTGGATTTTCCATTCACCCGCATCAATTTCATTACAAGGAGCAAACCATGATACGTGGAGAGCTTTTACATCCCCAGATACTTAAAGCACTCGCTGGAGCAGGACACGGATCAAGAGTACTTATCGCAGATGGCAATTATCCCTTTACCACCGGATCGCACCCGAACGCAGAGCATGTATTTCTGAATCTTGCGCCGGGAAAAATGACGGTCACGGATGTGTTGAGCGTATTGGTCAAAGTTATTCCGATTGAGGCGGCGCATGCTATTGCACCGGACAGCGGACCGGAGCCGCGTATTTTCGCTGAATATCGCCAATTGATGCCGGAGGTTGAACTGCAAACGCTGGGGCGGTTTCCGTTCTATGAAGCAGCGCGTTCACCTGATACGGCACTTGTCATTGCGACAGGCGAACAACGCACATGGGCATGTATTTTGCTCACGATTGGTGTTATTCCGCCTGCATAAGTGGGAGCTGTAGGATCATGACCGAAAGTGAACTCAGGCTAAAGTCCGTTCAATACCGAAAAACCATTCTCAAAATTATCCACCATGCCGGATCCGGACATACGGGCGGAAGCCTGTCGTGCGTTGATATTCTGAATGTGCTGTATAACCGCGTGATGAATGTGTCGCCGGAAACCTTTGGCGATCCTAACCGGGATCGCTATGTGCAAAGCAAGGGGCATTCCGTCGAAGCCCTGTATACGGTGCTGGCTGATCGGGGATTCTTTCCCCTTGAGGATTTGGATACGCTGTGCCATTACCAGTCGCACTATATCGGGCACCCGACACGCCATGTGAACGGCATTGAGCAGAATACAGGCGCACTCGGTCATGGTCTTTCGGTCGCGGTAGGAATGGCGCTGGCGGGCAAACTGGATGAACGCCCCTATCGCGTGTATACACTGCTGGGGGATGGTGAGTTAACGGAAGGGTCGAGTTGGGAAGCATCGATGACCGCCGCGCATTACAAGCTGGATAACCTGATCGTGATTGTGGATCGCAACGGGCTGCAAATTACGGGACCAACTGAAAAAGTGGTCGCATTGGAGCCTGTCGCGGATAAGTTCGCGGCGTTTGGGTATGCGGTTCGGGAATGTAACGGGAACGATCCTTGTGAACTGGTTAACCTATTTGATCAAGTGCCGTTTGAGGTGGGAAAGCCGAATTTGATTCTGGCTCATACCACTAAGGGACTGGGTGTGAGTTTTATCGAAAATACGGTCAAGTGGCATCACAAGGTGCCGACGCAGGATGAACTGGCACGCGCGCTTGAGGAATTGGATGGGGCGGAAGAGGCGTTAAAGGTGGTGCCATTATGAGCAAGGCGAATTTGGATATTTTTGCTGAGACGGTGTTGGAATTGGCGCAGCAGGATCGAGATGTATTGGTCGTGACCAGCGACTCGCGTGGGTCGGGGAAGCTGACTTCGTTTGGGGAAACGCTGCCCGCGCAGATCGTGGAAGTGGGGATCGCAGAGCAGAATCTGGTGGGAATTGCGGCGGGACTGGCTTCGACAGGCAAAAAGGTATTCGCGGTGTCGCCTGCCTGCTTTTTGACAGCGCGCTCACTGGAACAGATCAAAAATGATGTGGCGTATTCGGATCAGCGGGTCAAAGTGATTGGGATCAGCGCGGGAGTCAGCTATGGAGCGCTGGGATCGACGCACCATTCGCTGCATGATTTCGCGGCACTGCGGGCGATCAATAATATCGATGTGGTTGCGCCCGCGGACAACTTTGAGACGCGGGAAACGATCAAAGCAGCGATCCGGCATCCGCGACCGCTTTACATTCGGTTTGGTAAAAAAGCGATGCCCGATTTGCCCCGTCTGAATGATACGTTTGAGATTGGGAAAGCCCGTGTTTTAAAAAGCGGGACGGATGTGACATTTATCGCGACAGGTGAAACGGCTGCACCCGCTGTGATGGCGAGCGAGGTGTTGGAAAAAGAGGGATTGGCGTGCAGCGTCATCAGCATGCATACGGTCAAACCGCTGGATAAAGATTGTTTGCTGGATGTGGCACGCCAAGCTCAGGTATTGATCACAGTTGAAGAACACAGTGTTTATGGCGGGTTGGGAGAAGCGTGTGCAGCCGTTTTGCTGCGGGCGGGAATAACCCTTCCGTTCGAGATTGTGGGGATCCCGGATGAATATACGGTTACGGGCAGCCAGGGCGAGATTTTTGCGCACTATGGCATTTCGGCGGAAGGGTTGGCGCAGACAGCGAGAAAACTTTTGAGGGTGGGGAGCCGCGTATGAGCGCGATTTTGGCGGTAGATCAGAGCACATCGGCAACCAAAGCACTGTTATTCAGCACTACAGGCGAATTGATCAATAAAGTCGCGGTTGAACACCAACAAATCTATCCACAGCCCGGATGGGTGGAACATGATGCAGAAGAAATTTATCGCAATACGATCAAAGCGATAGGGATGCTGCTGGTTAAACACGAGGCATTGAAGGACGAGTTGTTATGGCTGAGCATCACGAACCAGCGGGAAACAATTGTGGTGTTCGACAAAAAAACGGGCAAACCGCTGCACCATGCGATTGTGTGGCAGTGCCGCCGGGGAGATGCGATTTGCCAGGATTTGATCAAACAAGGATACAGTGAACAGGTTCAGCAAAGCACCGGGCTGAAAATCGACACGTATTTTCCGGCAGCGAAGTTAAAATGGCTGTTCCAGAATCATCCTGAAATCCATCGAGAGGTGGTCGAAGGGCGGGCGTTGATTGGCACTATCGATGCATACCTGATCTATCGTTTGACGAAAGGACAAACTTTCGCCAGCGATCACAGCAACGCATGCCGAACGCTGCTGTATGATATTGGGAAGCTGGGCTGGGATGAAACGCTCGGCGCGGTGTTCGATGTCCCGGTTTATGCGCTGCCGGATGTGCGGGAGAGCGCGGCACAGTATGGCGAAACCACACTCGAAGACCTGCTCGATCACCCGCTTCCGATCTGTGGGGTAATGGGCGACTCGCAGGCGGCGCTGTTTGCAGAGCGGTGTTTTGCAACCGGCAGCGGAAAAGTCACCTTTGGAACCGGTTCATCGGTGCTGCTCAACATCGGGGAACAATTTAAGCTGTCACCCAATGGCATTGTGACCACTATCGGATGGCGGTACTGCGGAAAAACCACCTATGCATTTGAGGGGATCATCAATTTTACGGGGGCGACGGTGGCCTGGCTGCGCGATCAACTCCGGTTGATCGATACACCGCAGGAAACAGAAGCGCTGGCCCTGGCGGTGCCAGATAATGGGAATGTGTATCTGGTGCCTGCATTTGTCGGGTTGAGCGCTCCCTACTGGCGCGCGGATGCACACGGGGCAGTGGTGGGGCTGACGCCTGCCAGCACCAAAGAACACGTTGTGCGGGCGGCGCTGGAAGCGATTGCCTACCAGATTCGGGATGTGCTGGGATTAATGGCGCAAGATGCCGGGGTGACGCTCCAGCATGTGCATGGCGATGGGGGCATGGTTAACAATAAGTTCCTGATGCAATTTGTAGCGGATATTGTCCGATACACGGTGCGAGCGTCCAGCCTGCCTGAGCTTTCGGCACTGGGCGCGGTGTTGTTCGGCGCGCTGGGACAAGGCGTATATCATTCGCTGAACGATCTGGAAGGTCTGCCGCTCGGATTTGTGGATTATGATCCGCAAATGGACGCGGCACAGGCAGAAATATACTATGCAGGATGGCAAAAAGCGGTGCAGCAGGTTCTCTAAGTTGACCATCGATTAGCACCGATGTTATGATGAGCAACAAACCAACCCCGCTGCGAGAGGAGCACCGCCATGCAACGATTTCGAGTTTGGTGGAATAGTTTTAAAACTGTCGCGATTTTGCTGTCCTTCATTTTAAATTTTGTCACGATTGTGGTGCTGCTGCTGGTCGTGATGCAGCTCTTTCAGATTAAAAATGGGATTCTGGAACCGCTGATTGATGGGCTGCATCGCAATTTTGTCGGCCTGGATGAGGCTGTCATTGAGCGCACCATTGATGTTGAGGATCAGATTCCGGTTCAATTCGATCTCCCACTCAACCAAGCCACGAATGTCGTTTTGACAGGGGATGTCCCGATTGCCGCTAGCGCGACTTTTACGCTGCCGGGCGGGGGCGGTATGATCAATGGGCGGGTGGATATTGTGCTGCCGCAAGGACTGATTTTGCCTGTGCAACTCGATATGATCGTGCCGGTTGACACCAGCATCCCGATTAATCTACCTGTAGCTGTAGAAATCCCGCTCAACGAAACGGAACTGCACTATCCCTTTGTGGGGCTGCGTAACCTGCTGGAACCGTATGTTCGAGTTATGGATCATCTGCCGGACGGTTGGGATCAGGTGCCTGACTTTACGATTGACGCGATTCAAGGCGAGGGTGTGCTGTTGACATCGCCATCGGAGGAGAGTAAAGATCCCTGGCCGGGCGATCAGGTTATTACAGAAGAGGCTGAAGAGGGTCAAGATCGTCAAACCTCCGGCGATGGTGCGCTTATTACGCCAACGATGACGATTACACCGTATCCCATGGTTATGCCGACGGTTTCTGTTCAGACTCCCACACCGACAGGAACAGGAGAATAGTTTTGACTACCGCAAATCAATCTACGCCGCCTGTTTGTAATTATGAAGGGTCGAAGTATCGCACCGATTTCTGGGAAGGGCGCGGGCGTGATTACGAAGACCTGACTGAACGGATCGCACTGCGGCGCTTATTACCTCCAAAAGGGCGGCGGATTGTTCATCTCGGAGCCGGGTTTGGGCGGATGAGCAATGAACTAAGCGGGTATGATCAGGTGGTGGTGCTCGACTATTCGCGCACGATGCTGCAAGACGCACAGGCGCAACTGGGCCGCAATGGGCGGTTTGTGTATGTGGCGGCGGATATTTATCACCTGCCGCTGGCGGAAGGTAGCTGTGATGCGGCGGTTATGGAACGGGTGATTCATCATATGGCAGATGTTCCAGCCGCGCTGCGCCAGATTCGCTCGGTTCTGGCTCCACAAGCACCGTTTGTGCTGGAGTATGCCAACAAACGCAATCTGAAGGCCATCGTGCGGTACTGGCTGCGGCGGCAAAAGTGGAGTCCGTTCGACAAACAGCCCGTTGAATTTGTGGAACTCAATTTTGACTTTCATCCGACGTATATGGCAGAGAGTCTGGATAAAGCTGGGTTTAAAACTGAAAAACGGCTGGCGCTGTCATATTTTCGGATTGGGCTGCTCAAGCGGTGGGTGCCGACAGGGCTGCTGGTCGCGGCGGATCGACTGCTGCAACCGACGGGGCAGATCGCGGCGTATTCGCCCAGTATGTTCACACTCAATTACGCGGTGGGAAATACTCCACCGGATGCTGTCGAAGGACCGCTGTTTAAGTGTTTGAACTGCGGCGCGGCGCTGCATCAAGACGGCGATGGCATGGTGTGTGCGAACGGTGACGGCCGATGGGCCATCGTGGACGGCATCTACGATTTTAAGGAGCCAATCCAGTAGTATAGGGGACAGAATTGCTGCGCATTTAGCTTACTCCCTCGTTCGAACGAGGGAGTTTTAGGTGTCCCTAAGTTTTATCTAAGGTTCGCCTAAGATTGACAATCTTTCCCTCAGGCGAGTCCGTTTGTGGATCTTGGGCTGAAAATTTATCCCCCCTTGGAGGGTTGTTTGAGGGAGAAATGGGAGTGAAAACGGGCTGTTTGTCGATCTTCTGAATGATCCCCCCCGCTTTTGGCGTTTTGAGCCTGGAAAGTTTTACAAAGTGGGGGTTTTGTAAGACTTGGTCGGAAAAGTGACCCCCCCTTTGAAAAAGTCGGTAGTCGTTAGTTTTTAGTGGTTGGTAAAGGGCGGCGGTGCTTGAATACCGATTTGTACCCCCGCCCTTGACG
>DATAMF010000641.1:0-2746 GCA_036260665.1 Aggregatilineaceae bacterium
TCTGGCCTCTGGAACTCCAATGTTCTTTGAGTAGAGGGCCGCAGGGCTTGCCACAAGGAATATGACGGAATGAAAATCTACAGCCTCGACTTTACCAGCGCGCCCGACCACCGCAAGCCGGTGCCCCCTATGGTGATATGCTGGATGCCGTGCTCTGCGCGGTACAAGCGGCATGGGCCAGCCGTCAGCCCGATTATGGCGTCCCGTTGGATTGTGAAGCAGAGGGGTGGATAGTGGACCCGGAGATGCTCAGACGAGGCGATTGAGCGAGTATTTTTTCCCTGGAGATACACTAGGAAATATGGCCCCTCAGAGAACAAAAATTTCCAGAGCACTGAGTTTCCAGAGGTCAGAGTTAAAGTATAGGATGAGCAACTACACACACCCGAAAACCGATGAAATCAGACCGTGGGTCTGGGTATCTGCGGTAGCGGAAGACACAGCGTGCATAGAACTCGTAGTAGGTCCACGCGCCGCCCCGACCCACGCGCGCGGCATCACCAGTCAGTACTGTATTTTCAGGATAGTTGTATTCGTTCAGACACCATTCCCACACATTGCCCGCCATATCCATCACGCCGTAGGGCGATGCACCCTGCGGGTATATTCCAACAGCGCTGGTTTGCTGTAGATAATGAGGACCCGTATTATCATAGTTTTCATCGATATTGGCGTAGCCTTGAATATAATCATTTCCCCAGGGATATTTTCTTCCATTGGTTCCGCACGCGGCTTTTTCCCATTCTTGCTCGGTTGGTAAACGTACCACATCATCCAATTGAGCACTCAGCCAGCGACAAAACGCCACCGCATCATACCACGATACACGCTCACGGGGATGGTTCCAGAACTTGAATGCCTGCTCACCCGGCGCACTGCGGTGGCCGTCATCGGCAGCCAATCCTTCCCACCAACATGGATTATAGAACCCATCTGGCGCATCGATAAACGCCTGAAACTGCCGATAGGTGATAGGATAACGACTGATATAGAACGTGGGCAAGGTCAGCCATTCTTTTTTCTGGTAACGGAATGGACCTTCTCGTATTTCCACCCAATCTATATCTGGCAGACCATCTGTCCTCAGTCCGACACCAGGGCGGTTATCGAGGTTCAGCAGTCCCAGCGCCCGCCCGACTGCCGCGCGAGCTTCCGGTTGCGGGTCGTGTTCTAAGTCGGTCAGACGCGGTATCCAGGCCACGCGCAAGCGTTCCAGCGTCTCCGGCGGGGTGTGCGCACCGCTGCGAGTGATACACAGGGCGGCCACTTCGGGGTTAGCGACAGCCATCCAGTCCACCACACGCGAGCAGTCGGCGCTGTATAGTCCAGTCAGCAGCACAGCGGCTTCTTCCCAGTTGGTGCGTAACCACCAGCGGTCACGCGACCAGAGAAAGCTGGCAGTTAGACGCCCGGCCTCAATTTCAGCCCGCATATGGGTCGCCGCAAAGTATTCCTGCAACAACTGGTGCGTGAAACGCACCTCATCGTCTACACTCAAAAGACTGGCGCTGCTGGCCTGGTAAAACTGCCTCTCATCCAAAAAGCGCGCCGCTGCCGGGCGTGGGAGCACGGTAACGGCACTGCCACTCTGATATTGTCCACGCTGAACCTGCATTTCGTAAGCCAGAACCGCCAATGCCTGGAGCAGCACCGCTGCCCCTTCGGTGATATGCTCACGTGCCAAGAGCGTGCCCACAAACCGCTTAAACAACTCGCCCCGGTTAGCAGGCAAATCGCCATTATGGGCATAGACGTCCGTCATCATTAGCAACATGTAGGGATTGCGAGCTAGGTTCATCAGGCTCCCGAGATTATCTCGAACAAGCAACCAATCTTCCCACCGTAACCACACCACATGTCGTTCATGGTCTACCTTGCGCCAATCAAACCCCTCAGGAAGAATTTCCTCGCGCCAGGACCAGAAAACATGTTCCCAGTCTGGGTTCAAATCAGCAAACGTCATCCGAAACTCTTCTTCGTATTCATACGCTCTTTCACCTGCCAGCCGCCAGAACAACGCCTCACCCTGCTCGTCTCCCAGGTAGCGCGTCACGAACTCACGGATGCGCAGCGGGTCCAGCGGGGTGATAAGGATGCGGTCCACGCCCAGGTCGAGTGTGTAATCCTGCTCGCGGCAGGTCACGACAGCGGACAGGGCCGGGTGTTCCGTGAACAAGTCCCGCACCTGCCGAGCTTTAGCCTCACGCTGGGCGACGGGGATTTCATTCAGGCCATCCAGCAGCAGCACCGCGCGCTCACTGCTCAGCAGGGTGTCCAGGTGGGCACCCAATCTACCTAGTTCCCCCGCAATAAAGGCGAGCAGCGGCTGGTCGGGGTTAGTCCAGCGGCCTAACCGCACCAGCACCGGAATAGGTGCGGTGGGGTCAGCTTGCGCCGCATCCACCAAGTTGCGCGCCAGTTTCCACAGGGTCGTGGTTTTGCCCGCACCCGGCTCACCCAGCACCACCGCTCGCTGGATGTCGCCCATCGCCCCGATGATGTCCTCGAATTTGCGTGTCTCGATTTCACCCGGCTGGTCGTCATCCACACGCCGCCGCAGGTGCTCAAACTCCGGGCGGATGACCACCGGCTCAACTGCTCTACCATGCGGCACAGGCCGCGCATGAATGTGTGCCGTCCCCGCCAGCGGGGTGTATTTTTCGGTATGCACCAGTTCGTTCAGGCGCAGGTAGTCGAGGTAGTCGAGTTCCAGTGCGCGCGGGTTGGTTGGATGGGTCAGTTGGAC
>DATAMF010000644.1:0-3960 GCA_036260665.1 Aggregatilineaceae bacterium
CCCCCTGGAAAGGACACTATTCATGAGTGAGATAGTCAACAAGAACGATGCTGATTGGAAACCGAAAACCTATGCCATTGGCGGTGTGACGGGGTTGTTCCTTGGCTTGCTGTCCGCTTATCTCTTCGCCCGCGCCTCCGAAGAATCCGAAAGCGGCCCGCAGAAGGTGAAAACGCTGGATATTATGCGCCTCTCGGTGGCCCTGTTGGCCCTGGTCCGTCAGGTTACGGATCTGGGTGCCAGCGGTAAGAAGTAACATGATCCGATCCTCCCAGAGGATCGGATTTTCTTCTACGATGTCCCTTCAGCCCCTTCTTTCCAGGTTGCAGCCCTGGGCGCGTTATAGCGGCTTTTGGCTTCGCCTTTTTTTGCTGCTGGCGGTGTTGTATGGTTTGGCACCTGCCCCGCTCCAGATTGAGCTTGGTCCCCGCCAGACGGTTGAATCGCTGCACCCTAAAGTCTGCGTCCATACTCGCCTCGACCTGGAAGTTGAAGAATGGAAGATTCAGCGCACGCTCAGTTTGGTGCGTGAAATGGGCGCTAGCACCATTGTTGAATTTTTCCCCTGGGCCTATGTCGAACACCAACCTGGACAGTATGATTGGACCAACTTTGACCGCACCATTCGCCATGTTCATAACCAGGGCCTTTCGGTCATCGCCCGGATGGGTCTGGTTCCCGACTGGGCACGTCCGCCCGTCTATGAGAAAGTTACCACGCTCCAATATCTGACCTCTGATCATTTTGATGAATTTGCGGCCTTTGTCGGCGCGTTTGTCGCCCGCTATCGCGCGGATGTGACCGCCGTCATCATCTGGAACGAGCCGAATATCAACCGTGAATGGGGTGATCGGGAAGTGGACCCCGCCGCCTATACGGACCTGCTCCGCGTTTCCTATCAGGCTGCTCACGCCGCTAACCCGGATATTGTTGTGCTGGGTGGCGCATTAGCCCCAACTTTAGCGGATGACGAAGCCAGCACCAGCTTGAACGATCTGCAATATCTGGAATTGATGTACGAAGCAGGCGCAGCGGACTATTTTGATGCCCTGGCTGTTCACACCTATGGTATGACCTATCCGCCCAACGCCGAACCGCAGCCGGATAAAGTCAATTTCCGCCGTGTGGAACTGCTGCGCGACATTATGATCCGCTACGGCGATGAGGATAAGCCCGTTTATATCACTGAAAGCGGTTGGAACGATCATCCCTATTGGGTCAATGCCGTCCGTCCCAGTCAGCGTTTGACCTACACGCTGGAAGCCTTTGAAATGGTCGAGCAGTGGCCTTGGGTACAAGAACTATGTCTTTGGATCTTCCGCCAACCGCTCGATTCCCATAACCCCCGTGACGCCTACTATGCCCTGGTTTCGTCCGACTTCTACCTTAAGCCGATCTACGAAGCGCTCCAGGCGTATGCGCGCGGCTGGGAAAATCCGTATGAAATGCCATGACTAAACTTCGCCGGTGGGTGTATCACTATCGTATCGCCGTTCTGCTGCATGCCATTCTGTTTGCTGCTGTTATCGCCGTGTGGGTCTGGACTCGCCCCGGTATGCCGTTTGGCTCCCAGGATGTGACGTGGCACCGCAGCCAGGTGAACCGTGATCTATATGTGGGACTTGACCCGGAATACCCGCCCTTCACCCAATGGACGCCGGATCAAATTGAAGGTTTAGAGGCTGACCTCGCCCGCGAAATTGGGGATCGTTTAGGCGTTAAAACCACCATCCTTATTATGGGTTCCGATGGCTTCTACGACGCTCTTCTCAAGGGTGACGTCGATATGGTCATTTCGGGCCTGCACGTAGACCCCTCGCAGGAAGAATGGGTTTATTATTCCGAACCCTATTTTGATGGCGGGCAAATCCTGGTATCGCGCCCCGAAGAGAAATATCAGGAAATGAAACAATTGGATGGCAAAACAATTGCCGTGGAATTTGCCTCATCGGGTGACACCGAAGCCCGGCGCTGGGAACGGCGGCTGCATTCGCTGTCCATCCAGCGATATATACTGCCCGCCGAAGCCATGCAAGCGGTTTTGGATGATGAAGCCGATGCTGCTTTAGTGGATACCATCAGCGCGCGTTTTTTTCTAAAAGACCAGGCTGGCTTGGTGATGGCTGACGAAACCGTGGTCTCCGAGGGTTACGTCATTGCCATGCGCCAGGCCAGCTTTAAACTCTGTCAGGAAGTCGAACGCGTGCTGGAGGATATGAAAGATGACGGCACGCTGGAAGAAATGATCTCCCGCTGGTTATAAACAGTATCAATCAATTGTATCCTGTTGATGCGCCTTCATATCCTGCATATCCCCTGTCGGGATATAGAGGATGCGTTCGGCTACATTCGTCGCCAGATCGCCAATTCGTTCTAAATGTTGGGCCGTGCGCAGAATCCCAAAGGATGCCGTGACCTTTTTTTCCTTGGTCGCTTTTGCCAGGTCTTCAATCACGCGCTCCAGGACATCGGAAAACAAAGCGGCCAACTTTTCATCCTGAATCGCTAAGTCTTTAGCAAGCTCAATATCACTGTTGGCATAAGCGAGGATGCATTGGTCCAACATCGTTTTGACCAGATTCGCCATCCGTGTCAGTTTACCAGGGCGCGGTTGATCGGGAGCCTTCAGAATATGGGGAATGGTTTCAGCAATATCTTTCACTTTGTCGCCCATACGCTCAAAGTCAACGATCATATTCATCGCTGCAAAAATGGCCCGCAGATCGCGTGCCGCAGGTTGCTGGGTAGCGACTAAAGTAAAACAGAACGCTTCAATTGCAAAGCGCGTTTCATTGATTTCCTGATCCCCGGCAATAATCTGTTTGGCAAGCACTGGATCCAGTGTATCCAATACCTGAAGTGCCAGATCAAACTGTTTGCTGACTAATGTTCCCAGCTTAAGAACTTGAGAACGTAAATCGTTCAAGTCCCGGTCAAATTGTTCTCGTGGTGACATTTGCTTCCCTCGTCCATCTAAGAGCATACCGTATGAAGTGTACTAGAAACATGCTCGAATGACGATTATCCATGGCGACCTGTAATATACGATTCGGTGAGCGCTTCTTTTGGATTCGAGAATATCCGGCTGGTTTCATCAAATTCGACCAGTTTACCCAGCCAGAAAAAGCCCGTTCGATGCGAAACACGGGCCGCCTGCTGCATATTGTGCGTCACGATCACAATCGTATAGTCCTTGACCAGACGACGCATCAATTCCTCGACATGCAGGGTAGCAACTGGGTCCAGGGCTGAACATGGTTCGTCCATCAGAATCATGTCGGGTTTAACCGCAATCGCACGCGCAATGCAAAGACGCTGCTGTTGCCCCGGATTCAAATGAAGCGCCGAAGAGCGCAACCGCGACTTTACTTCATCCCACAGCCCTGCACTCTCCAGGCTTTCGCGCACAATTTCATCCAGGTTACCTTGCTGGGCGCGAATACGTGGTCCAAACGCGACATTATCATAGATGCTCTGGGGAAAAGGATTGGGCCGTTGGAAGACCATTCCCACACGCTGGCGCAGTTCCACCACATCAATGTCGAGGTCATAGATGTTTTTCCCGTCGAGAAGAATTCTACCCTCAGCGCGTGCGCTTTTGATCGTATCATTCATCCGGTTCAGACAGCGCAGAAAAGTAGATTTGCCGCATCCAGACGGGCCAATCAGGGCAGTAATCTCATTCTGTTGAATGGTGAGATTAAGATCGATCAGGGCCTGAAAATCACCATAGAAAAAGTTGAACTTGCGAACATCGATCTTGGTGGTCATTACCCAAACCGTCCTGTGACATAATCTTCGGTACGCTTGTCATGGGGACTCACAAAAATCTGCGTGGCGCTTCCCACTTCAATCAATTCCCCATTCAACATAAAAGCCGCATGTGTCGCTACTCGCGCGGCTTGCTGGACGCTGTGCGGCACCATGATAATCGTATAGTCCCGCTTCAACTCAAGAGGT
>DATAMF010000650.1:0-6505 GCA_036260665.1 Aggregatilineaceae bacterium
ATGCAGCTTCGACGCTTGGCCGCGCTGGAACGGCAGAAGATCGAAGACGAGTACCGTCAACTGATGGACTATGTTGGCTATCTGGAAGATTTGCTGGCGCGCTCCGCATATACTTTGCCTTGATCGGTGAAAAACAGGACATGATCGAGCGAGTTCGCCGCATACAGATACTCCACTGTATCTTCTTCGCGGGTTGCCATACCGGTTGCGCCTTTTCCGCCGCGTTTCTGCGTGCGATACGCCGCTGTCGGCACGCGTTTGATATACCCGCGCTGCGTCAGGCTGATCAAAATCTGTTCCTCGCGGACCAGATCCGTTTCGTTGAACTGGGTATCCACGTCCAGCGCCAGTTCCGTCCGCCGATCATCCCCATACTTTACAGCCAGTTCGTTCAGATCATCGCGGATCAGGGCCAGAATTTTGCGGGGCGACGCCAGCAAATCTTCCAGATAGCCAACATAGTCCATCAGTTGACGGTACTCGTCTTCGATCTTCTGCCGTTCCAGCGCGGCCAAGCGTCGAAGCTGCATATCGAGGATCGCGTTGGCTTGCGGTTCTGACAGATCGAACAGAATCATCAAATCTTCGCGCGCGGCTTCCGTGCTATCCGCCTCGCGGATCGTCCGAATAATGTCATCAATCGATCCGAGCGCTTTGAGCAACCCTTCCAGAATGTGAGCGCGGGCGCGCGCTTTGCCGAGTTCATATTCGCTCCGCCGCTGGAGCACGTCACGCCGATGATTAATATACAAATGCAGCGCCCGCCGCAGCGTCAGCAAACGTGGTTCCCCGTGAACCAGCGCCAGCATCTGCACACCGAAGGTGCTCTGAAGCTGTGTAAATTTGAACAGGCGGTTCAGCGCCATTTTCGGCTGGGCGGCGCGTTTGAGTTCAATCGAAATCGCCAGTCCGGTCCGGTCCGATTCGTCGCGCAAATCTGCGATCATATCCAGCCGCCCATCGCGCACCAGTTCCGCGATCCGTTCCAGAATCGACGATTTGTTGACCTGATACGGAATCTCCGTCACCACAATACGGAACCGTCCGCTGGGCATCTCTTCAATATGCGTTTTAGCGCGCATCACTATGCGACCTTTGCCCGTCGCATAGGCTTCTTTCAGTTCCGCCCCACCGACGATCATTGCGCCCGTCGGGAAATCTGGGCCATGCACAAAATGCATCAGGTCATCGACACTAATATCGGGGATCACCTCATCCGGATCGCCTTCATACGCGATCATGCGATCAATCATGAAGGTGACCGCCGCCGCGATTTCCCGCAGGTTGTGCGGCGGAATGTTCGTTGCCATCCCCACCGCGATGCCGCTCGTGCCGTTCAGCAGCAGATTCGGCAGTTTAGACGGCAGAACATCCGGCTCATCCAGCGATCCATCGAAGTTCGGCACAAAATCCACCGTCTGCATACCGATGTCTTCGAGCGCTTCTTCCGCGATGCGGGACAGGCGCGCTTCGGTATAACGCATCGCCGCCGGACTGTCGCCATCGATGCTTCCAAAGTTACCCTGCCCATCGACCATCATATAGCGCAGCGAAAAATCCTGCGCCATGCGCGCCATCGCATCATACACAGCGCCATCACCGTGCGGGTGATACTTACCCAATACCTCACCCACGATACGAGCCGACTTTTTATAGCTCGAGTTCGCGCGGATTCCCATGTCGTACATGGCGTACAGGATGCGGCGGTGGACGGGTTTCAGCCCATCGCGGGCATCAGGAAGCGCGCGTGCCACAATCACACTCATCGCGTAGTCGAGATACGACTCGCGCATTTCTTCGTTAATATTAACCTGTCGAATCGTGCCGATATTCATCCGAAGTTCCCTATGAATGCTGCTGGGGGCGAGTCAGTTTGAGGGCGACCTGCGGACAAGTCGCCCAGTGGTTTTGGGGTTCTGAGTGAGAGCCTTACGGCCCACTAACCAGTCAAGCTTTTCAGACCTCTGGCCCCGCCATTTTCATAGATAAATTATACCGTATCCTGGGGGTTTACGCGAATTTGTGAAGGGGTCCAAAATGGGTAGAGAAACGGGGTATTTTGCAGACCTAACAGGGCTTCGCGGCGGGTTTTGAAGAACCACGAGGTATAGTTGAGACGCTTGGCGGCGGCCTGAATCAGCACGGCCATTTCATCGGCGCGGGTGCGTGTCCCAACGAAGGCCACGCCGCGCACATTCGGGCTGGGCAGTGAGCGGTGCATCAGGGCAATCAGCGATATTTTGCCCTCGGTTTGGGTCAAATCGTAGAGGATAAAAACCGCCGGATATTCACTCTGCCCAGCGCGGTAGTGGGCCTGGTCGATCATCTGCGCCAATGCCTGGATATCGCTCAGTAGATCGCCGACGGCTGTAACCAGTAGGATCGGGATTTTAGAATCCAGATACCACTCGTAGTCGAAATGATAAATCATACACACAAACCCTGAGATGAATGAGTATACTTCCATTATCTCGAATTTCGACCCAAAAATCTATGTTCTTGATAGCAGATTGGCTACAGAAATCATTAAGGCTGCATGTGCGAGAACCTCATTTAGTAAATAAGTGAGCAAAAGTCCGTGCTAACCTGTATTGACTGGTGAGTAAAGGAGCTAAATGTGAACACATCCTCAAAAGTGGCTGTGCTGCGCACCCAACCTGACACGGTGCTGGATGATTACCAGCGCCTGTTTGATTGTGCGGGTGGTGCAGAAATTCTTCAGTCGGGCACGCCGACGATCCTCAAAGATAACATTACCTGGCATTTTCCCATGCCCGGCGCGAACACCACACCCTGGCAGCTTGAAGGTACGATTCTCGCGCTGCGCCACGCCGGTTTCGATGATCTGGTTTGCGTGCAAAATCAGACCGTTGTGACCAATGCCTTCAAAGGCGAAGACCTGAACGGTTATGTGCCCATTTTTAAGCGTCACAACATCCCAGTTCGTTATAATTTCCGGTCCGACGATATGACCTGGGTGCCGTATAAACCCGAAGCCAAAATGCTCGCCCTGAATCACATTTACCCCGAAGGTATCCATATTCCCGATTTTTTCATCGGCAAGAACATCGTCCACCTACCGACGGTCAAAACCCACATGTACACCACCACAACCGGCGCAATGAAAAATGCGTTCGGCGGTCTTCTGAGCAAATACCGTCACTATACCCACACCTGGATTCATGAAACATTGGTCGATCTGCTAGCGATCCAGAAGGAGATTCATCCCGGTGTGTTTGCGATCATGGACGGCACTACCGCCGGAAACGGCGCTGGCCCGCGTATGATCAAGCCGGTGGTCAAAAATGTCATTCTGGCGTCCGCCGATCAGGTTGCATTGGATGCGGTTGCCGCCAAACTGATGGGTTTTGACCCGCTGAGCATCAAATATATCCGGCTGGCGCACGAGCAAAAATTGGGTATTGGCGACCCGCGCCAGATCGAACTGGTCGGTGATGACCTGTCCGGCGAAAACTGGGGTTTTAAAGTCGGCCATAATTCGCACAGTTTTCTGGCGTGGCTGGCGTGGTATGGGCCGACGAGCGTGCTGCAAAAACTGGTCTTGCGCACCCCGTTGGTCGTCGTGCCGACCTTCATTGGAGAAGTCGAGCAGGATTATATGTATTGGCCGCTGAAATACCGCGCGGTGGCGAAACGCTGGCGTGAGAACACGACCTGGGGCGCGTTGTTCCAGCAGTACCAACAGCAGGGTTATCTGGCCTAAAAAAAGTGGAGGGCGACTCGTTGCAAGCCGCCCTTTATGACCTAGACCAGCCCATTCGCAACCAGGGCATCTTCCAGTTCGGGCATTTGGGGTTCCACCAAAATCTGCCCATTGATATAGATCGTGGGTGTGCTGACAAATCCGCCGGTCCACCAGCGGACCTGATTCGCCGCCGCCTGATCAGCTTCTACATCCACAAACTGGTAGGCGATCTCATTGCGCTCCAAGAAACGGCGGACACGCATGGTCTGGGCGCACCATGTCGTGCCGTATACCACAACTCCATCAGAAGGATCACCTGGCATGAGTTATCCCCTCTGCGTTTCAAGCGCTGAAAACAGGTCGTAAATGTCGGGAATATGGTGGAGATAGGGCGACACACGCCCATAGCAGATGGAACCATCCGGGCTGATGATATACAGCGCCCGATCACTGAATCCATCGTCCTCACGGTACACATGATACTTCCGCGCGACTGCGCCCTTGGGATTAAAATCGGACAGCAGCGGGAACGTAATGCCGCGCACAGTGGCCCATGCCCCATGACTGTAAATGCTGTCAATCGAGATACCCAGAATTTTCGCGCCGCGCTGCTCGAATTCTTTGATTTCCTGTTGGTACAGGTCTAGCTGCTGGCTGCATCCGGGACTCCAGTCCAGCGGATAAAACACCAACACGACCTGCCTGCCCCGATAATCGGACAGACGCACGGGTCTGCCGCTCGCATCGGGCAGTTCAAAATCCGGCGCAAGTGTACCAACGGGTAAGCACTCGGTGACAGCCGGGCCTTCCATCGAAGGCGCTTGCTTGTACAGGGTTGTAATGTCGGGTGCTCCAGGCTGGCTTCCACGCTGCGTGCCGCGCGAAAGTTCCTGGATCATGGCATGTAACACGGACAGCGCTTGTTTTTCGGGCGAGTCTTGAATCTGAGGCTCAAGACGGGTGAACTGCTTGATGAGTTCCGGCATCCGTGACAATTGACTGCTGCGATTTTTTTGCTCCATACACAACCTCCAGCAAAAAGGTATCCATACTCAATATTCGCTGATTCTACCTTTTTCGCCCATAGGAGGTCGGGCAAGACAGTGAGGTCTTGCCCTGTGAAAATGCGGAGATTACGGAGCCGTTGTGCAGACCGGGCAGCCGTAGGCGTTTAGATTGCATGTCGTATGCGTGCAGGCAGCCCCGCCGGTGCAGGGGAATGCCGCGATACAAGCTTCGCAGCTTGCAAAAACACAACCTGTGCCCGTTGTCGTGGTGGCGGTGCTGGTTGTCGTGGTGCTGGCGGTACTTTTGGTGCCGCTACAGTCTTTCGCGCAGCTTGCCGAGGTTTCGCCATATTCGCAAACTGTGTTGCCGCAGGTTGCCGGGCAGTCCGACGTGCCTAAATCGGAGCGCACCCAGGTATTCGCGCTCGACTTCCACCAGACATAGGTATCTTTGCCCACGCCCTGATCAACCACAGCGAGAGTTTCACCTGTCTTTAACGTGCCAACCCGTTCATACTCGGTTCCTGGCCCGCTGCGCAGGTTGACAGTAGGACGGTTCGCGGTGAACGTGCAGCTCATAGCGAAGGGTGACGGTGAGGCGCTGATCGTGGCCTGTGATGGCAAAGCGACCAACGCGCACAGCAGCAAGACCAAAAACACGCTTCGTCTCATGAATCTATCCTCCTTAACAATGAATACGCATTACTCATTGTAGAATCAAATTCAAAAAAATGTTTGAAATTGATTCCATTCGCGCTAAGCTTCAGCCCATGAAACAAACTGATTGCCCGCCGCGTTGGATTTGGATCGCTGCGCTGTCCGGCAGCGGATTGGTTGTGCTGACCGTGACCGGCGGCGTTTTGGCGCTGGCGCTGGGTGCGGCTGATCCGCCTGTCGCTGGTTTGCTGATCTGGCACGATTCGGCGCTGGATTGGGCTGGGGAATCAAGCCGCTTGCCGCAAACTGCCGCGTGGTATGCTGCGCCTGTCGCCCTGCCGAATCGCCCTTTTACCCTGAGACTGAGTGCGCAGTTAGCCGCCGGTTCCGATCCGAGCGCCGCGTGGGGCATCTGGATCGCACAGGCAGACGGCACACGCGCCGTCTGGGCGATCAGCGGCGAAGGATATTTTACGATTCGCGCCTGTACAGATCAGGAATCCACGCTCGAAGACTGTCCGGCGGTGCGCCCGGAATGGCGTTGGGGCGCGTACAACCGCCTGCATCCACCGGGCGAAACCAATCAGATCACGCTGCACGTGGAAGACAGCGGAGAGCTTCGGCTGCGGCTGAACGATGAGCGGATGGGCGTGTTTGTGGTGAACACGATAGGCGAATGGGGAATCTGGGTGCGCGGCGGGCGCGATGGCGCGGCGGCGCTGCATTGGGAAGAAGTGAGCTTGTATGCCAAATCATGAAGTGTTACCGTTCAGCGCGTTACCAGCGCCCACCAGCACGACCCACCGCGCGGGGGACGTGCTGTTCTATGAAGGTGATCCGGCGGATGCGTTGATCGTGCTGGAGGCGGGGCGCGCGGTGATGCACAAAAACAGCGAACCGTGCGGCGAAATCGTGCCGGGCACGCTGCTCGATTGGGTGGCGACGCTTGGCGGGCTGCGGCACAGCGTCAAAATTACGCTGCTTGAAGATAGTGTCTGCCAGCGCTGGCCTCTTGAAAATGTTTGGAAAAATGACGTATTCGCGGCGGCGGCGCGGCGGTATCTGGCGGCGGAAGTCCAGCGCATGCAGACGCGGCTGGATGAAGTTGATGCGCCCGTGCATTATGCGAATCCGC
>DATAMF010000651.1:0-24116 GCA_036260665.1 Aggregatilineaceae bacterium
CGGGTTACGGTGGGGCAAGTTGGAGAACGGGTGATGGCGACTCCGCTGGCGCGCGGGGCGGGTGTGATCACGTCACTGGTGCGAGCGGATGGGCTGCTACATATTCCGCGATTCAGCGAAGGAATCAACGCAGGAAGTGAAGTCGAGGTGCAACTGTATCGAAGCGAAGCGGAAATTCAAAAGACGGTGGTCGTGGTGGGAAGTCACGATCCGATGCTGGATTTGTTAGGACAATTTTTGGCGCTGCGGTTTCCGGGATACCGACTCACATCAGCCAACGTGGGAAGCCTGGGCGGGTTGGTGGCGCAAAAACGAGGCGAAGCGCATGTGTCGGGAACACATCTGCTTGATCCGGAAACCGGAGAATATAACTTATCGTACATTCGCAAAACACTAGGGGAAATTCCGGTACACGTGGTCACATTTGCGCACCGGGAGCAAGGATTAATTATCGCGGCGGGGAATCCATTGGGGATCAAATCGCTGGATGATCTTACGCGGGTGCGGTATGTCAACCGGCAAGCAGGAGCAGGGACGCGGGTGCTGCTGGATTATGAACTGGGAAAACGAGGCATTGATCCAGCAAGTATAGACGGATATGAACAGGAAGAATTTACGCATCTTGCAGTAGCGGCGGCGGTGGCGGCAGGACGCGCCGACTGTGGAATGGGAATTCGGAAGGCGGCAACCGCGCTGGGGCTTGATTTTATTCCGGTGGCCTACGAACGGTATGATCTGGTCACGCGATATCCCGATGAGCCAATGATCCAACACCTGTTATCGCTTTTGGAGGACGCGGAATTCCGGGCGGCGGTGGCGGCACAACCGGGATATGACGTAACGGAAATGGGCATCAGCCCGGCAAGCCCTCTTTAAATTTCGCCATCCATTCGGCGGGGATATGGACTACCTGACCCTGGTGATTGATGCAGATATGTTTGGAATAACCTGTGACACAGACTTTGCCGGACTCGTTGACGATTTCGTAGGAAAAGGTGAGGCCGCGACTCTTGAGTTCGGAAATCCAACAGCGGGCGGTGAGGCACTGACCATAACGCGTGGGATAATGGTAACGGGCGAAAACTTCTCCAACGGTGAGCCAATAACCACTGCGTTCGAAGTCGGCATAATTAGCATTCTGGACACGCGAATAATGACCGCGCGCCTCTTCGAAGTAGACAATATAGGTGGAATGATGGACAATCGCCATTGCGTCGGTTTCGGCGTAACGGACGAAAAACGAGTTTTCGGATACAAAGCGGTCAGTCGGAACCATAGTCTCTCCTTTTTAGGAATGATTTTTGCATTCTAACACTGACGCACTGAGAAGGTTATGATGGAACTGAAATATATTCCCGACGCAGGTGGCGAACGGATCGATAAGGCGCTGGCGGCGCACTTTGAGCAACTGTCACGGACTCAGCTTCAGGATTTGATTCGAGACGGTCAAGTGACGGTAAATGGCAATCCGGTTAAATCGTCTTACCGGGTTATCGGGGGCGAACAGATCGTGGTGCGGGTGGAAGTACAAGAAGAAACGGAACCTCAACCCGAAGCGATTACGCTGGATGTGGTGTATGAGGATGATCAGGTCGCGGTGATCAACAAGCCAGCCGGAATGGTGGTGCATCCGGCGGTGGGGCATATGTCGGGAACGCTGGTGAACGCGATTTTGTCACGCTGGCCGCAGATTGCTGAATTTGGTGAAATGGCGCGGGCTGGAATTGTTCACAGACTGGATAAAGAGACGTCGGGCGCGATCCTGATCGCAAAAACGGTGTATGCGCTCGAAGATTTGCGTGAACAATTTAAGAACAGGGAAATTCGAAAACGCTATGTGGCTTTAGTCGATGGAACACCGGATACACCGGAAGGGGTGATTGACGCGCCAATCGGACGCGATCCGCATCAACGAAAACGGATGGCGGTGGTACATGATGGGCGTGAGGCGATCACGGAATATCATCTCGTAGAAGAATATGCTGAACAGAGCCTGCTGGATGTGTTTCCGAAAACGGGGCGGACGCACCAGATTCGCGTCCATCTGGCATTTATTGGGCACCCAGTGGTAGGCGATAATGTCTACGGACCGCGCAAGCAGCGAATCAAGATGAAACGGCATTTTTTGCATGCCGCGAGTATTACCTTTGAACAGCCGGAAACCGGGGAACGAATTACGGTGGAAGCGCCGCTGCCTGTCGGACTGCGGGAGATATTGAATAAACTGCCCCGGTGAAAACGGGGCATCTTCGAACTTTAGGGTTACTTATGAGAAGGACCGTTCTCAAAACGGATCGAGATGGGGCTAGGGAAAACAGCAGGAGTATGCTATAATACAGAACATAGGTTCTGGTCTGCGGCCCCATTTGACACCCGCCCCCTTTGGCGCTAAATTTAGGGGCTTAGACAATTATTCGTTAATCCCCAGGCGAGGAGTACACATACACATGCGTGAAATCACGGTCGCTACGGTCCAAATGAAACCAGCACTTGGCGAGCCGGAAGATAATCTGGTAAAGATGTCGGACTTTGTATCTAAGATAGCCTCGCAACAGAAAGTCGATCTTATCGTATTTCCTGAACTCGTCACGAGCGGCTATGAACTGGGTGTAAGGTTTACCGAACTGGCGCAACGTGTACCCGGCCCAACCGTCAACCTGATGGCGCAACGTGCGGCGGAGTTTGGCGTATATATTGCGTTCGGTCTGGTGACCAAAGAGAAAGTCGAAAGCATCCTGTTTAATTCGGCGGTTTTGGTTGGCCCAGATGGCGAACTACTAGGCAGCTACAATAAAGTCCACCTGCACGGTGAAGAACGGATGGCGTTCCGCGAAGGGTTCCGGCTTCCGGTTATTGAAACTGAAATCGGGCAGGTCGGGCTGATGCTTGGATGGGATCTGGCATTCCCGGAAGTGGCGCGATCCCTGACGCTGGATGGGGCCGAACTGTTGTGCGTGATGGGGAACTGGGAAACTGCACAAATTGATGAATGGCGCACGTATGTTAAAGCGCGCGCTTTCGAAAATGCGCTGTTTGTGGCGGCGTCGAACCGGGTGGGTGAAGACGTAACTCTGAATTTCGGCGGCGAGAGTATGATTGTGGGGCCGCGTGGGACGGTGTTCGCGTCGTTGGCGGAAGAAAAAGACCCCGAAAGCGGACAACCGCGCGAAGGGTACTGCGTGGCACGGATTGACCTAGACGAAGTACGCAAGCAGCGGGAAGAACACCAAACGTTACAATCGCGGCAGCCTACGGTGTACCGAACGCTGGTGCGAAAGTACTAGACTCATCATGTTACCGGATACAGGCGAAAAAGCTCCCCACCAGCTAACTTCTTCCTCACCCGTGGAAGAGGTGGAGTATGTGGGCGCACCGACGGAATATGCGGATGCAGAAGAAATGCCAGGGTGGATCCAGACACTGGTTAAAGTGTTGTGGGCGGCTCCAACGGCATTGGCGGCGCTCTCGGTGATTGAACTGGCGTTGTTTGGATCGATGTTAGCCTGTATCGCGTTCTTTGTGCTGATGTTTATCCTGTTGTAGAGTCAGTGGTATTCACAAGTTATGCATATTCCGCCCGGCGTTGCTCGACGTCGGGCGGTTTTATGAAGAGGAAATACTCATGGATCGAATAGATTTACGAAGCGATACGGTGACGTGGCCCACGCCTGAGATGCGAGAAGCTATGGCGACTGCAGTGGTGGGAGATGACGTGTTTGGGGAAGACCCGACCGTCAACCGTCTTCAGGACGAAGCGGCCAAACGTCTCGGAAAAGAAGCGGGCCTATTGGTTAGCAGTGGGACGATGGGTAATCTGGTCGCGGTCCTGACGCACTGCGGACGCGGTGATGAGGCGATTCTTGGAGATAAGGCGCATACGTTTGTGTATGAAGCCGGGGGGATTGCGGCGCTCGGCGGCGTGAATCCGCATACAGTTCCGGTACAGTCGGATGGAACGCTGCGGCTCGATGACATCCGGCATGCTATCCGACCGGATAATGTGCATATGCCGCGTACCCGGTTGATCGCGCTGGAAAATACACAGGGCACGGTGGGTGGTATTCCGCTGCCGAAAGCGTACATTGATGCGGTGGGGGAGATCGCGCGGGAAAATGAACTGGCACTGCACATCGACGGGGCGCGGATTTTCAACGCGGCAACCGCCGTTCAATGTGACGTGGCGGAACTAGTCGAAGCGGCGGACAGCATCTCATTTTGCTTATCCAAGGGATTATGTGCGTCGGTGGGATCGGTGCTGGTCGGGACACAGGCGTTTATCGAAGAAGCGCGACGGGTGCGCAAAATGCTAGGCGGTGGAATGCGCCAAGCCGGTGTGCTGGCGGCGGCGGGATTGATCGCGCTGGAGAAAATGACACAACGGTTGGGCGAGGATCACGCGAATGCACGGCGGTTAGCGGAAGGCATTGCGCGGATTCCACAATTCGAAATTGACCTGACGCGCGTGCAGACGAACATGGTGTTTTTCCAAGTGCATGAAGATGCTGGGATTATGGCACCGGAGATGGCGGAACGGCTGGCAGCGCGGAATATCTGGATCATGGATATGGGAGAATATCGCTTCCGGGCGGTAACACATTACTGGATCAGCACGGAACATATCGAGATGGTGTTAAGGGCATTGGTTGAGGAACTGCCGTGAAAGCGCCGTTTTCTGCTCCTGAAGGCGATACACCAGAAACACCAGAATCCGGGGTAGAACCGAAACCGATGGCTCCCCTGGACCGGCGGCGACTGCGAAGCAGTCATGCGCCGCAAGTGATCCCGTTAGCACCGATTGAACCAGAGGAAGATGAAGAAAACGAAGACGAGGGAAGTGAACACTTCTCTGCTACGCCAACGGTCCGGATCACGCGCACGTCACGGCAGGATATGGATCCAGTGTTCGGGTATATTCTGGCAATGGCGCTGGGGATCGGCCTGCTGCCAGTTGCGGATAATACGCGGTATGTGATCCTGTGGGCATTTTTGGCGCTGATGGGCGGGATGGCGTTTTTGCTGGGAAGCGGAATACAATTCAAAGTAAGTGATCCGGGCGATCTCTTGTGGGGAATTGGGCTGGGGTTGTTTATCGGTGGGGCACTGATGATCGTCGGGGGAAATACCCTCACGATTACCTCAGAACGATTATTTGCGGGTGGGCAGAAAAATAACCCACTGCTGGATACATGGGTGTTTCAGGCCACCGTGTTTGTGATGCCCGTATCGGAGGGATTGTTCTTTAGGGGAGCGCTGCAACGCGTTCATCCAATTCCAGTGGTGGCGCTGCTGGCAAGCGTGTGGTCGATTATGCTGTTTTTCCCGAATCTCGGATTGGGGAGAACACCGGCTGTCGGGTTTGTGATGGGGACGGCATTGGTTGCACTCAACTTTCTGTACAGCTATGTCCACTTCCGTCATGGATTAGCAGCGAGCTTTTTCTGCCAAATCAGCGCGGGGACGCTTATTTTGCTGGTGCCGCGATTAATCAGCCTGTAGCTGGCGAAACTGACGAAGACGACGAAGCCGGAAAGAAAACAAGTTCCAGGGGCGGGGGAACCAGTAGTCTGTGTGGAAATGGACGTACAGGGCGCTGTGCGGGTGGAACGAGTCACGAAGAACAGCGCGCAGTGACGTTCGACGTCCGCGCTGTCGCGGCTGGTAAAAATCGTATAGATGCCAATAGCCGCCTATATCTGAAAGATAGGTTAGTTGAGCAAAATTGATCCCGGCGGGAGCCTCGGTCATGACCTCATGCCCCAAAGCGCTTACGGCGTGCATGGCATCGGGAGATGCATCCTGGAAATAGAAGGAAGCACGCAAGCTGTGCCAGGAGGCGATACGCGCCAAGTCAAGGGCATGCATGTGACCTACGTCGATGCGAAGAATGAGATATGGAAGTGGTGGGAGCGTGGTCCGTGAGAGGTAGTCGGACAGCGCGAAAACAGGCATGTGAGCGCTCTGGGCGCAAAAGTGGTCAAAAGCCGCATACGTAAAATCGAAGAACATTACTCGGTGGTCGGCTCCCAGATACGAAGGCGTTCCAAGCGGCAGGTGGCGGGAACGCTCTGGGCATAACAGAAAAACGCTATTTCGCCACTCGGATAGGTTTCATCGGTGAAAGCGATCACTTCACTGCCATTTATCCCTAATGTGAAATTACCTTTGCCATCGGCCTCAACACTCAAGGTGTTCTTGGCCGCGCCGGTATGAATCGCCGGGTGCATGGTCCAACCCTGAATTTCCCGAATTTTCTGGTTGTCCTTGAAGATCGCTACCAGATAACGGCCATCGTTGGAGATGCCAAAATACATGAAATTTTTGCCGTCCTGGTAGTTATACCAGATGCCATACCGCGCACCGATGACGGAATTTTCGAGAAGGCTAATATCTGCTTCGAAGAGATAACGGCTAAACCGCTGGCCCTCCATCGATCCCCACGAAACGCCAAATTCGCGGCTGCGAATATCGGTTAAGCTGATCTCGTATGCGTCAGCAACCACACTATTGGCATAGGTGGTGTCCTGGCCCTGGAACCAATCGTAGACGCTGCGCCCTCCCAAAAAATCTTCGTCCAAGATTAACTCATAACCGGGGTGATCCTCTGATGGGCTTGGGGGCGTTGGTGTGATGAGAGCCACTTCTTCTTCGGAAATATACTGCATGCTATAAACCGCGCTCAGCCCGTCATCGGCGGAGCGCAATACGTTGGTGCCGAAGCTCCAATTATCCGCTTTGGCGAACGAGGTTACGCCCTGGCCCAGCACCTCAACGCCCGCAAACCATTCGTAGAGCACACCTTCGGACTGGCTCACTACGCCAGCCAGCGGGTCATCGGTGAGATCGCCGGTGGCTAACCAGCTATCAAAACCACGCGAAAGATTGAGGACAAGGGCTAAAATGCCTAATTTTTCAGCAGCGAGGTAACGGCTGTTATGAAGCGCTAAAATCCACAAACTTACTGAAGTGGATTGGGCATCCAGACTGAGTTCGAGCGGATAGTCCGCCAAATTGAACTGATTCGTGGGATCACCTGAACGATTAGCCGGGTATAACAAATAACTGCTGTGGCCCTGACCATCCGCTAAAACCACCAATAACTGAGCGGACGTATCGGGTTCACGCTTGAGAAGCTCAACGGAACGTACAGTTACACGGACACGCGCCCCCGTATTAAGGGTCATATTCTCGTGAAGCGCCATCGTTGATGGTGTTGGCGCAGGCGTGCGGGTGGGATCCACGGATGACGAGGGGTTATCAGCTTCCAACACTGTACAGGCCAATAAAAAAAAACAGAGCAATCCCAGGCTTAGAATCCGATATTTCATGGCTATCATCCACGCGGGTGCTTACGAGCAAAATAGCCATAAATCCAGCGCATGGCTTCGAGACCCGTTTCGGGGAGACGTTGGCCCGTTTCGAGCTGGTGGCCGACGCCAGTGGCCGACAACACGCGCTCATTAATCTGGTCGGACAAAATACCGATGATGTCAGCCAGATTCTGGCAATCTTCGGCAAACTGGTCCTGAATGCGGCGCTGGTTGTAGAGGGATAAGGTGGCCCATAAACTATTAAGTTCGGCGGACAAGGCCTTAAGACTCAACTTGAAAACGCGCGGATCAGCGGCTTGCAAGCCACTCAGGAGACGGATCATGGCATCGGTTTCGCGCAGGAACATGGCGGCGGAACGATTGCCGAAGATGTGGGTCATGGACTCGCGTTCCAGATGCAGCGGGAAAACTTTCTGCTGCGAAAAATGACCGCCGATGAAAAAGAGCAGATCGACACCGGTTTGGGGCAAGGTTTGGGCGTGAACAAACGATTCGGCCACAGACGCTTTGTTCCGGGCGCGGGTTCGCTTCTGACCCAAGTCGAAAACCTGCTGTGTAATTTTGGATACATTGGCCGCAATACGCTGGCGCTCTTCTTCGGACAAACCACCGGTCATGGTGTCGAGATCGCGGCGCAGACGGTGCAGGGGGGGGAGTTCCTTTTGCGAATGGTAGGTGGTGGCGAGATCAAAAAGCAGATGGACGGCGATATGAACATCATCCGCAAAACGCATCAGACCGGAATCGGCCAAAACCAAACGCATCAGCGTGGCGGCCTGTAATATTTCACCGATGGGAGCGCCGAGAGTCTGGGTGAAATAGGTCGTTAACTGCGGCACATCGGACAGCGGCATTACCCGGATAAAACGACGCAGTAACTCCAGCGCGGCGTTGGACACGTCCGCATTCCAGTGAAGAGATGACCAGACCTGGGTGACGAGCGATGCCCCTGTACTCCCAGTCTGAATCGCATAATCGACCAAGACAGAACCAATACGCAGCGCATCCAGCGCATTGTGGGCATGCGCATAAAACTGAAGCAGTTTTAAGGCGTTTTCGTGTCCGATGATACGAACCAGATTGCTGTCATTAAACAGCAAGGTGGTTAAACGGCGAGCTGGGTATTCCTGATCGTCGGCCCACTGGCGATTCGTCAGGGCGGCACAGTAGATTATGGCACGCGCTTCTGGCCGGAGTTGATTCCCTTCGAACTGCCTCAGGGATGCCGTCAACTCTTCGTTGGAAAGGGGTGTCATCAGAAAGATTTCGCCCGCTAACCTAGTGAATGCATCGAGCTGTTCGGTCCCGAAAAGGATATTTTGATAAAACTCCAATTGCACGGCAGCACGATCATACTCATGCGTGTGAAGCAACAATTGGACTAAAATTCGCTGACCGGGCGGTTCAAGCACCCGAAGCATGGAGATTTCGCTGAAATCTTCGACGACATGCTGGATCAAGGTTTCGAAATGCGCAAGCTGGGGCGACTGAGCCATGACTAAAAGTGCCTGGAGCGCGCCTATATCCACCAATTCAGGACGGCGTAGATACATGGCCCATTCCGCCAA
The DNA here is from genome assembly GCA_036260665.1 of Aggregatilineaceae bacterium. Taxonomy (GTDB): domain Bacteria; phylum Chloroflexota; class Anaerolineae; order Aggregatilineales; family Aggregatilineaceae; genus DATAMF01. The sequence goes on from DATAMF010000651.1 coordinate 8,897, forward strand.
ACGTGCCAGGATCAGCATACGACGGCCATCCCCAAAGACACGCGCCCCCAGATCTAAAACGTGCGGCGGCGCAGGATGGCGGGATTCCGGTTGAAGATGGGATAAGGCAACCTTGGTGGGTTCAGGAAGTTGGCGGACCAGTTCGGCATCGCCCAGCAGTCGGAATAATTCACCAGGAGGCATGGACTCGACGGCCAGAAGGAACAATTCGCGGGCCAAAACCGGATTGGAGCGGGCCGGGGTTTGAAGAGCCGACACCAGATCGGACATCACCTCAGCAAAACGCAAGGCAGGCGGTATGGCGCGGAGGTGAGCCAGAAACTCTAACGCCGGTTTTGGATCGGGACGGAGAAGTAGATCGTTCAAATGATGCTGGGCAGACTCATGCAACAGGGTGATCCAACTTTGGGAAGTGGATTCGGGCACCCGGAGCAGCCAACGCTCAAGCAGGTGATAAACCACACCAGCCTGCTTATGCTGAACGGCGGCCTGCAACTGCTCGGTTACGGCAGCAGCGATGGCTTCATTCGCAACGGCGCTGGTCGGAATCAGATCGGCGGATTCCAGCTCATTCAGGGCAAGCGCAAAGGCCAGCAGATGCCGAGTATAGGCTAAACGCAGATCATCCGACAGGGTGGGATCCTCGCGCAGAATGGCGGCTACCGTTTCACGGTCGGCAGGCTGGTTATTGCGCACCGCCTCGTCAATCGCAGCACGGTGAGAAACCCACTTTAAGGCCTGACCCAAGTTTTCCTTGTGCATGGCGCGCCATACTGCTGTACGGGACAACTGGGCCGTCTGCTCGATCACTAATGACGGGTCGAGGCGAAGTTGGGCGATTATGTAGCGGCTATAGGAATCGTCAGGTGCAGGGGTAAGCAACTTGCCATTGCTCCAGTCGTAGACCAAATGGTTCGACAACTGGACCGGCTGGCTGAAAAATTTAATCTGGGCGGGCGAAGGGGATGTTTCTTTGGCATGGGTGGCGAACGTAATTCCTATGCGCGCCGGTACCGGGAGCAAACAGAGCAATCCCTGGACAAAACGAAGCCGCTTGTCCAATGACACAGGGCTATTGACAATCGCTAAAGGCAAACCTTGAACCAGGCCGGATAAGATGCCCTCGACATTTTTGAACGAGTCCTGGCAATATAACAGCAAGTCGTTCAGGGAATCGGTTTGTTCCTGATCCGTTAGCTGGACCAGATCCCGAAATTCGTAGGGGACGAGGTTCGAACGGGCGGTGGAAAAGGATGGCATTTCGGTGAGGGCAAGCGAACGGAATGACAGCACATTTCCACCAAGCGCACGGAGCACCGCCAACGGGGCCAAGATGTAGAGCACCTGGGGTAAATTGGCATCGTTGAACTGCGCTTTGGTTATAATAAAGTCGATGGAATCGCCGCGAAATAAGCCTAACGCGCCGGGCATCTCGTCTGTGCATTCATGAGATGCCAGAGGGGCCAGCGGAGCAAGACGCAAACACTCGGTTACCTGGTCAGGTGTCAGGTTGGGTGTGCGCGCAATTACACCAGGCGAGTTTGCGCTGCCCACAAGGGAACCAAAATAGAGACGGTCTAACTGAAATAACTCTGCCACGGCTACCCTATCCGTTGATCGTAACGTCGCCCCAACTCGTTAATTGTACAGGAAGCTGGATTTGAAAGCTAAGATAACTAAGGCTGCGCCCAATTATTCACCCCTTCTCTGATGGAGGGGAGTCAGGCCGAATGAATGGGATTGCCTGGGATGACCTACCATAAGTCTACAATAGCAAAAATTGCTTGAGCGCTTCCACCGCACGCCCACGCATGGAAATCTGCATTTTGGCTTCGCGTGGCATTTCGCCGTAGGTTTGATTATAACCGTCGGGCTGAAAAATGCTGTCCCAGCCAAAGCCAAACTCACCGCGTGGGAAAGCTGTGATGGTCCCTTCGCTCTGGCCGTGAAAAACATGCATCTCATACCCATCGAACAGACACAAGACCACGGTGGCACGCGCACGGCGGTCCGTCCATGCATTTAACTGGCGACAAAGCCCGTCTTCCCCGATGGTTTTGAGCACCCACTTGATCAACGCGCCGGGGAAGCCATCCCAAGCCAGGATTTCTAGTCCGGTGTCTTCGACTAAAACCGATCCGGTTTGTAAACGCTCATGGGCTTTACGGGCTTTGTAGGCGGCGACTTCGGCGGGATCGAGGGACTGGATTTCGGGTAGATCAAGCGCGATGCGTTCCACTTCTATGCCGGACTCCCAGAGCGCGCCGCGAATTTCCCGGTATTTTTCTTCGTTGGACGATACAAAATAGAGCATATTCATGGGCGATTTGACCTTTCTGTATTTTACCGTGCAAAATGATACTTTTTAGCGCGATTTTCGTTATTGGCAAACTGACACCCGGCCTGACATCGAGTATGATCAAAGAAACAGAAGTTTTGATGGGAGATGACTGAATGACGACACTGGATCAAATTAAAGAAGCACACCAATTATTGGCGGAATTTAATTATGAACTACGCCCGGTGGAACGGGGTTATGCTAACCGGACGCTGCATATTAATCTGTCGGACAATACTATTACAAGCAAATCCGTTAGTCAGAAAATGAAGGATATTTTTACGGGCGGGCGCGGGTTCGGGCTGTGGTTGCTGTGGAATGCCGTGAGTGGAAAAACACGATGGAATGATCCTGAAAATGAGATTGTGATCGCTGGAGGGCCGATTGGCGGTATTACGGCGTATCCCGGGTCGGGCAAATCGACGGTGGTTACGCTGTCGCCGCTGACGAACGTGCCGATTGATAGTAATGTGGGCGGATATTTTGGGCCGTATTTGAAATTTGCCGGGTGGGATGCGCTGGAAATTCAGGGGATCGCAGAACGGGATGTCATTATTATCATAGATGGTGATGACGGGCGCGTGACAATTGAGGAAGCACCGCTGGAACAAATCGACTCGCATTTGCTGGGGCGCGAACTGACCGAGATGTATTCGGAGGGCGAGAAAGATCGCAAATATGTGTCGGTGGTTTCGGCGGGTCAGGCGGCGGAACATGTGCGGTATTCGATTATGAATTTCAGCTTCTATGATCTCCGCCGCAAGGAAATACGGATCAAACAGGCTGGGCGTGGCGGCTGCGGGCGGGTGTTCCGGCAGAAGCGAATTAAAGCGCTGGTGGTACGGTACAGCAGTATGAAGGGTGATAGCAACAATCCAGCCGATATGGATCTGATTCGCAAAGCAGGAAAACGAATCAATCAAGAAATTTCGGACCTCGACGGCAAACAGAATAATATGCGGGAAGTTGGGACAGCCCATCTGCCGCCGATTATGGATCATTTTGATCTGCTGCCGACGCACAATTACCGTTATGGGTCACATCCAGAGGCGGGGAAACTGGATACGGCGGTATGGGACAAACTGTATACACACGGTATACCGGACGGGTGCTGGTATGGATGTACGCTGGCCTGTGCACATGGAGTTGATCATTTCCATCTGCAAACCGGGCCGTATAAGGGCGAAGTTGTGCTGGTGGATGGACCGGAGTATGAAACGATTGCTGGACTGGGATCGAATATTGGCGTGTTTGATCCGCTAGCGATTTTGGAAATGAACTTCTACTGCGATACCTATGGGATTGACACGATTTCGCTGGGCAACTCGATTGCATTTGTGATGGAATGCTATGCCGAGGGAATCCTCAACCAAGAGCGGACCGACGGGCTGGAACTGGATTGGGGGAACGCACTGGCGGCACTGGAACTGCTTCACCAGATGGCGCGCGGCGAAGGCTTTGGGGTGATCGTCGGGCAGGGAATCCGGTATATGAAGCAGTATTTCGCAGAACATTTCGGCGGCGATTCCAAATTTATGCAAGATATTGGAATGGAAATTAAGGGACTGGAAATTTCCGAGTATATGACGAAGGAGTCACTGGCTCAACAGGGCGGCTACGGGATGGCATCGAAGGGACCGCAGCACGACGAAGCCTGGCTAATTTTTATGGATATGGTGCGGAAGCAACTTCCCACATTTGAAGCCAAAGCCGAGGCGCTGCATTATTTTCCACTGTGGCGGACGTGGTTCAGCCTGCATGGATTATGTAAGCTACCGTGGAACGATATTATGCCCGCGAACAACAGCCAAACGGCAGAACCCCATAAAGTGCCAGAGCACGTGGAAAATTACACCTGGCTGTATGAAGGACTGTCGGGCAAACCGACTACACCGGATGATCTGATCGGGCAGTCGGAGCGAGTGTATAATTTCCAGCGGCTATTTAACCTCAAGATGGGATATGGGACGCGCGAATATGATTATCCACCCTACCGCGCGATGGGGCCAGTCACTGAGGATGAGTACGAGTCACGGGTCGAACGGTATGACGGACAACTGCGCGAACTGGTAGGAATTGATCCGAGTGGGATGACCACCGAAGAAAAATTGGCGAAACTGCGAGCGTACCGGGAAGCGCAGTATGAGACGCTGGTGGATAATGTGTATACGCGGCGTGGTTGGAGTGCAAATGGAATTCCCACACTGGCAAAAGTGAAGACGCTGGGAATTGATTTTCCTGAAGTTGTGGACTTGATTCAGAAAAACGCTTAGGTTCACCCCCCGAAATTTTAAAAACCCCTGCCCGTGCGTAGGGGTTTTTGTTAAAAATGTTTAAAGTATTATCCCCCAAGATTTAAACCTACCTTTCTATGATTTTTATCTATCCCCTCTATCATCTGAAATGTGTAGGGTTATACAACCCTGACTTTGACAAGCAATCAATTGAGGAGAACTGTATGCAATTCACGCGTTGGATGAAAGTTTTGGGATTGGCGCTTGTTCTGACACTCGTGATCCCCATGGCTACGGCCTTTGCACAAGATGGTGGGGAAGTCGAGCCTCTTGTTCTGCCAGAAGTTGATCCCTTGAGCGTAACCGGCGATATCGCTATCGCAGGAAGCTCGACTGTAGAGCCGATTACCGTAGCAATGGCCGCTCGTTTCAATGATGACGGTTTCAGCGGCAATATTACGGTTGCCGAAACGGGTACAGGCGCTGGGTTCGAGCGCTTCTGCGGTGAAGGTTCCACCGACATTAACAATGCCAGCCGTCCGGTTAAGGACTCTGAACTTGAAAACTGCGCCGCCATCGGTCGTGAAAATGTGCTGGAATTCCGCGTTGGTACGGATGCAATCACCATTGTCGTGAACAAAGAAAACGATTTTGTAACCGAACTGAAGCGTAGTGACCTGATCAAGATCTTCACCGGCGAAGTCAAGGCGTGGAACGAAGTTAATCCTGAATGGCCCGCCGAAGCGATCCAACTGTACACCCCCGGCACCGACAGTGGCACATTCACGTTCTTTGGCGAAGCCGTTCTGGGCACCAAGGGAATCTACAAAGAAGAAGAAGCTCGCACTGATGCTCTCTTGGCCGCTGAGCCCACCGTTAGCGAAAATGACAACACCCTGGTTGAAGGTGTACTGGGCAGCCCTTACGCGATTGGTTACTTCGGTTTCGCATACTACCTCGCCAACCAAGACAATCTGACTGCCATCGCTGTTGCCAACGATGTTAGCTACGATGAAGCTGAAAATATCGTGGTTGTTCCTGAAGAAGAATGGACCGCCACCGAAAGCCCGATTGAATACATTGTTCCAGACGAAGAAACGGCTGAAGCGGGAACCTATATGCTGAGCCGCCCGCTCTTCATCTACAGCGATGCCAGCATCCTGGCTGAGAAGCCGCAGGTTGCAGCCTATATCAACTACTACCTGACGAACGCCGACGAAGTTGTCACCGAAGTTGGCTACTTCCCGGTCAGCACCGACGTACTCAATGCCTCGAAGCAAGCATGGTTGGATGCAGTGGGTGTTGAAGCTGCGCAGTAAGGTTGTAGCGCAACTGGTAATCAACCAAGCATGGGGAGGGAAGCGGTTCCTCCCCTATTTTGGGGCTTAACAGCCGTTGGACAAATCTGAGGAAAGCAATATGGACATCCTGATCCAGCAGAAAAGCAGCTTATTGGCAGGCGTACGCAGCGAAGAACTCGTGTTACGAAAGCGATTCCGGCGAGGGGAAGCCTTCATTCAAGGGTTCCTATTTTTTTGCGGATTTGTGACGATCTTTACCACCCTTGCCATTGTTTTTGTGCTGGGCCGGGAATCATTACTGCTGATTACGTCTGAGTATGTGGACGGAAGCGGTAATGTGCATACGGTGGATGTATTGGATTTTGTAAACACGACACATTGGCAACCACACCGCTACGAACTCGGCGTGGCTCCCCTGGTGGCAGCAACAACGCTTAGTTCGGCTATCGCTATGTTGGTTGCTATCCCGCTCGGATTGGGATCGGCAGTTTATCTGAGTGAGTATGCGTCGCCGCGCGTGCGGAATACGGTTAAACCGATTCTGGAAGTGTTAGCAGGCGTACCGACGGTGGTGTATGGTTTCTTTGCACTGCAATTTATGACACCGCTGCTGAAGGATATGTTCGGTATGCATACCGTGGAAACTTTTAACCTGGCATCGGCGGGGGTGGTGATGGGAATTATGATCCTGCCGCTGGTCGCATCGATGAGCGAGGATGCACTTAGCGCTGTGCCGCGTGCGCTGCGTGAAGCCTCTTATGGGCTGGGATCAACTAAGCTGGAAACGACCATTCGCGTGGTACTTCCAGCATCGGTTTCGGGAATTATCGCCGCCTTTATCATTGCAATCTCCCGCGCAATCGGTGAAACCATGATCATGGCGATTGCTGCGGGAGCACGCCCCAACCTGACAGCGAATCCTTTTGAGTCGGCCTGGACGATGACGGGATATATTGCCAGTATCAGCGGGGGCGATTTGGGTTACGACACATTGGACTATAACAGTATCTTCGTGGTGGGACTGCTGCTGTTTGCGATGACTTTTATCCTGAATGTATTCAGTCGGGCTGTGGTGGCGCATTTTCGTGAGGTCTACGATTAAGTATGGCAAGTCCTAGCGCACTTTTTGCCGTTGTCTTTTTGGGCCTCGTGTTGGGGCTGAATGGCGCATTGTCTATCCCGATGGTTGCGGCCAAGCGAGGATACAGTCCCAAATTGGGGATGAGCGCAGGTTTTGCTGCTGGGTTCGCTGGAACATGGCTGAGTGCTTTACTGATCTGGCAGATCGCCAGCGATGGTGCGGGAGTCATTGGAAGTGTCGTTGGTGGTTGGAGTGCATTAGCTGCGCTGCGGAGGCTGATACCGCCGCGTGAACCCCAGCAAAATACGCTCCCTGAGGGATCGGCGCTCCATCGTAACGTGCAGGCACGACATTTGCGCGGTGGATTGACACGCGTGCTGTTTATAGCATCCGTTGTGGTGGCGCTGGTTTCGCTGGCAACATTGGTCTGGACGATTGTAAACAAAACGGTGGGGTATACCGCGACACAGTATGCTATTGAGCCGGAAGACCTGACGATCAATGGAGAGCCAACGGGGCGTGGGATTGATGCGCTGTCCAAAAATGAATTGGCATTGGTGCTTGCTGATGGCGTGCGGGTTGCTCGACTGCGGGTGTTCGTGCTGGAGGAAGTTGTCAATGCCAACCAAGATGAATTTGCCGATCTAAGCCCAAAACCGATCAAAGATGTCTTGAGGGGACAGCATTATCCGGCGGGGCTAGCGGAATTGCCTTTTAATAAGCTGGATGCAAATCAGGTCGCGTCCGTGCTGGAAGCGAATCTTTCCGAAGCGGAACTTAAAACGATGGTGATGGACGAAATTGTCCAGCCGCAACTGGTTAAGGGATGGTCCTTGTGGGAATCGCTGACCCATAAGGAAGACATTGAAAAGACGATGCACGAGGATTTCCCGAAGGCACGGTTGGAATGGCATTCCTGGTTGAATTGGCGATTTGTCACTAGTGCGCTAGACCCACGCAGCCCGGATGCAACCGGATTGCGTCCAGCACTTATCGGTTCATTGATGATCATTGTGTTCACTATTCTTGTGGCATTTCCGATTGGCGTTGGTGCGGCCATTTACTTGGAAGAGTATGCATCGGATAACGCCTTTAACCGCCTGATCCAGACAAATATCAATAATCTGGCGGGTGTGCCCTCGATTATCTACGGCATGTTAGGATTGGCGATTTTTGTGCGGTCGCTGGAATCACTGACGAGTGGAAATGCATTTGGCACCTCGACGGCAAATGGGCGGACGATTGCATCGGCGGCGTTTACCCTGGCGCTGCTGATTCTGCCGCTGATTATTATCAACGCGCAGGAGGCAATCCGAGCGGTGCCCAGTTCGCTGCGGCAGGCGAGTTATGGATTGGGCGCGACTCAGTGGCAGACGATCTGGAACCATGTGCTGCCTTACTCCTTGCCGGGTATCCTGACGGGGACAATCCTGGCGATTTCGCGCGCGATTGGTGAAACCGCGCCCCTGATTCTGGTGGGAGCGGCGACGTATCTGACGCAAGATCCAAAAGGGTTATTCTCGAATTTCACCGCACTGCCGATGATTATTTATCGCTGGACAACCTACCCACAGGCTGAATTTCGCAACGCCGCCGCCGCCGCTATCGTTGTACTGCTGGTGTTGTTACTGAGTTTGAATTCAATTGCGATTGTTCTGCGCAATCGCTTTAGCAGGAGACTTTCATGACTGCCAGCACGTATGCCATTGAAATGGAAGACCTCAGCGTTTATTATGGCAATTTTCTCGCCGTAAATGGAGTGAGTCTGAAAATCGATCACAACAAGATCACAGCGCTGATTGGGCCGTCAGGATGCGGGAAAAGTACGTTACTGCGCTCGATCAACCGAATGAATGATTTGGTGCCCAACACACGAACAACGGGACACATCTGGTTCCGTGGAATCAATCTTTATGATCAGGATGTGGATGCCGTTGAGGTGCGCCGCCGGATCGGAATGGTGTTCCAAAAACCCAATCCTTTTCCGAAGTCGATTTTCGAAAATGTCTCTTACGGGCCGCGTGTGTTGGGGGTACGGGATAAAACCGTATTAGCTGAAATTGTTGAACGTAGTCTACGGCAGGCGGCTTTGTGGGATGAGGTGAAAGACGATCTGAAAAAGTCGGGGCTGGCGCTGTCTGGTGGGCAGCAGCAGCGGTTGTGTATCGCGCGGGCGCTCGCTGTGGAGCCGGAAATCATCTTAATGGATGAGCCATGTTCCGCGCTGGACCCCATCGCGACGTTACGAATCGAAGAGTTGATGCGCGAATTGAAACAAAATTACACGATTGTGATTGTGACACACAACATGCAGCAGGCCGCGCGTGTGTCCGATTTTACGGCGTTCATGCTGTCGAATGAACGGCGGGCCGGTGAACTGGTTGAATATGATCATACTGACAAGCTGTTCAACCATCCGGTTGATTCCCGGACGGAGGACTACATTACCGGACGGTTCGGGTAGGTCAGCATAGCGCCTTTTCCCCAGTCCAGATTCTTCTAACCCGACAAACTGTCGGGTTTTTGCTGGCCTAACAAGACAACATTCAATCACTTCAAGGAGAATTAAAATGTAACGCGTATCGTAACGTTTCTTTGTTATCATTCAATTAATCGAACTGGTCCTTATGCTTCTAGTCCACCACCCGCTTTCCCCAGGACATCACCATCCCCGACCAGTTCAGTGCAGAAAAGGACCGTTGAGCTAGCGGTCCTTTTTGATTTATGTTCATGGAACATGCTATCTTTAGCAAACTCTTTATTTTCTTAAGGGATTTTGACTATGACAACAAAACTTGTATCTCAAATGACTTTGGAAGAAAAAGCTGCTCTATGTGTGGGGATCAATGCCTGGCAGACCTACGCGGTTGAACGGCTTGATATTCCATCGATTACGGTGTCGGACGGTCCGCATGGGGTCCGGCGTGCGCAGACGATTGCTGATGGCAGCCTGCCTGCGACGTGTTTTCCGACCGCCTCGGCGCTCGCTTCTAGCTGGGATGTTGAACTTATTCGCCAGTTGGGACAAGCGTTAGCGGATGAGTGTATTGCTATCGGGGTTGATGTGCTGCTTGGCCCCGGTAACAATATGAAACGTTCCCCGTTGTGTGGTCGCAACTTCGAGTACTTCTCAGAAGACCCATATCTGGGCGGAGAAATGGCGGCAGCGTTTATCGACGGTGTGCAAAGTAAAGGGGTTGGCACATCACTCAAGCACTTTGCCGCGAACAATCAAGAAACAGAGCGTATGACCGTTAATGCTCAGATCGACGAGCGGGCACTGCGCGAAATTTATCTGGCGGGGTTTGAGCGGGCGGTCAAAAAGAGCCAACCCTGGACGGTTATGTGCGCCTATAACCGATTGAACGGCCCTTATGGATCAGAGAATCATCGACTTTTAGTTGATATTTTGAAAGAAGAATGGGGATTTGAAGGATTTGTCGTATCCGACTGGGGAGCTGTCCATAACCGCGTGAATGCTTTAATTGGTGGGCTGGATTTGGAAATGCCCGGCCCACAGGAAATGCGGGTTCAGCGAGTGGCTGAAGCCGTACAACGTAGTGAGTTGGACGAAGCCGTGTTAGATGCGGCGGTTGAAAGAATTCTGCATATTGTATTCAAAGCAAAGCAGACGAAAAAAGGCGGCACTCAAATCGATATTGATGGGCACCACGCATTAGCTCGCCAGATAGCGGGTGAAACGATGGTGCTGCTCAAAAATGACAACTTACTGCCATTACGGAATGTCAAAAAGCTGGCGGTGATCGGTAAAGCCGCCAAAGAACCTTATTTCCAGGGTGGCGGCAGTTCGCATATCAACCCGACCAAGGTTGATATGCCGCTGGAGGAGTTGCAGAAACTGGCAAACGGGGCCGAAATCAGCTATGCAGATGGATACACCATGCAGGATGAGTTCGATCAGGCCCTGATTGATGAAGCTGTCAAGATAGCAGCACAAGCCGAGGTCGCCCTCCTTTATATCGCACTGCCTCCGTTCAAGGAATCGGAAGGATATGATCGCAAGGATATCGATCTGACGAACCAAGAAGTGGCGCTGATCAAAGCTGTGACAGGCGTGCAACCGCGCAGCGTGGTTATTTTGAATAATGGGTCGGCGGTTGCCATGAATGAATGGATCGATGGGGCAGGTGCCGTGCTGGAAGCGTGGATGATGGGGCAAGCCGGCGGCGGCGCGATTGCTGATGTCCTGTTCGGACGGGTCAATCCATCAGGACGGCTGGCAGAAACATTTCCTCTAAAATTGAGCGATACGCCTGCGTATCTCAACTTTCCCGGCGAAAATGGCGAGGTGCGGTATGGCGAAGGGCTGTTTATCGGCTATCGTTACTATGATGCCAAGAACGTACCCATATTGTTCCCCTTTGGGTATGGATTGAGCTACACGACGTTTGAATACAGCAAGCTGCAATTATCGAAAAAAGCTATCAAGGCAACAGATGGCCTCACCGTGACCGTCGAAGTGAAAAATACGGGGTCTGTGGCCGGAAAAACCACCGTGCAAGTGTATGTACACGACTGCAAAGCAGAGCTTGTCCGGCCAGAAAAGGAACTTAAGGGTTTTGCCAAAGTCGCCTTAGCACCAGGAGAGAGCAAAACCATTAGCATTACCCTGGATGAGCGGGCTTTCGCTTACTACCATCCGGGATACCAAGAATGGGTGGTCGAAAGCGGCGAATTTGAAATTCTGGTGGGACAGTCTTCGGCTGATATTGGCTTAAAAGAAAGTGTTTACGTCGAGGCACCTCGGAACCGGGTTGCTCCACTTCAGCGCTACAGCACACTGAAAGAATGGTTGAATCATCCCCGTGGACAAGTTGTGCTTGAGTCGGCGCTTGCTCAGTTCATGAAGTCGATTGAGCAAACCTTCGGCGAAGCGGTTCTGGCAAGTGATGCCATTGAATGGGCCAAGGATTTGCCGCTGGATGTGGTATTCGCATTTTGGGGACAAAATCTGAATATGACGTCCGAAGAGCTGGTTGAGAACCTGTTAGCCCAACTTTAGCAACAACGCTGGGGAGACTGGGCGAGCCTCCCCAGCGTTTGGCTACGCGCCCTGGCTTACCCGTAATAATTGTTCACTCGTCTTGGTTGGTTCCGGTTCGGCGTCGTAGATGGCCTGGACTGCATCGGCAGGGGGAATGCGAGCGGCGCACAAGCGGGCCAAGACGCCACTTACAACCGGGGTGGAAAAAGAAGTGCCGGCCCAGCGTGCCCAACCGTTCGTGCTGAGCTGCCCATTGGGGAACTGGCCGATATAAATACCCAAAATCCCTTTTTCCTGATCCGCCGTATTTTGGAGGCTTGTGTTGCCGCCAAACGTGATAATTCCGGCCCGCTTGGGAGCATCGGAAAGATTGGAATAGGCGGCCACCTGCGGATCCTGGCCCGGCTCCAATTTATTTAGCGCCCCCACGCCGACCACACAATCAAATCCAGCCGGAATGCGCGCTTTCGGGCGAGGGCCGCGCCGGTGCCAATCGTTACCCGCCGCCGCAACTAAAATGGCGTTGCGGCGATGCAGATGGCTGCAAATCCATTCCAACATGGAAGTCAAACGCGAGGCGAATAATTTGTCCTGCTTTAAATGCTGCCAATTTAATTTGTACTTGGGGTGTTCATGCTTTGGATCGAGGGGAAGGCTGAGCGTTAGACTCAGGTTAACCAGAAGCGGCAGGGAGGATACACGCGTCGCCAGTCGATTTAATCCCGCTGAAATCGTTTCGAGGGTGCCGATTCCATAGTCGTTCAAAACCTGAATCAGGTGGAGATGGGCTGAAGGCGCAATCGTATGAATAATGCCCGCAACAAACAGACCATGATCGGACATGGGATAATCATGTCCAGCAATTCCATAGTAAGAAGCCGGGTGATTAAGTGGATTCATTTGGGCGGGATCGGCATAGGTAATACTGAACTGGTCATTGGGTAACGCAAAAACGCCTTGTGGTCCCAGTAATTCACGCAGCAAGGAATGTTCGGCTGCCCAATATTGATACGCTTTTTCGAGCGCACAGGGTGACGGTGCAGTATCCAGGATGGCAACTTCGACTGCCTCTGACGCGACTCTTTGCTTGGTGTTGGCAAGCATGGGGATGGTGAAGTCGTAGGGCAACGTGCTCTCAACTGCGCGGCTCGTCCCATTGGCAGGTTTGTAAGGAACCGGTTTTGCGCCAGGACCTCCCGTGCCAATGTGGCGGGGATAAGCGGGGGATGCCAGCCAATTGGGAGAAACGGCCTGTAGGATAACAGAGGAGTCCGAAGCATGCGCTGTATCTTGCCCCGCGATGCGTTTATCGACCTGATCGATCACATCCAGTAAGGTTTCATCATCTACAAGAATATCAGCAAAGGCTAACGAAAAATCGTTGGGATGCTCGGCGCGCTGCGCAGTATCATAATTGGATTGAAACACCTGAACCCGGCCTGGGTCAATTTGGATATTGGCTAAGCGATCATCGCGGCTGATAAGCTCCTGTTTGACCAAAACAGCTAATCGCTCCGGATCAATGCCGGGCGGATGTTCGGCCAAAACCGTCAACTGGCCCTCGACAAAATAACGAAAATCGGGACGAATAGGATCGTAGTCGGATTGTGCCATGATCTACTCCTCATCGCTATAACGCCGAGAGAGGCCCGGCATCGCCAATCAATTGAAAAGCGCCCCAAAAAGCAGGATGCTGATCTAAATTGCTCGCAAGCACTGCATCACGCAGGGCACCCGATTTTGATGCGCCTGCGTGAAGCGCATGATACATTGTTTCCATGAGTGTAACGGTAGACAAATCATCTACACGCCACAGACTGAGCACAAGTGCGCCTGTGCCTGCATATAAAAAGCCACGCCCCAAGCCAATTAATTCATCCCCGGCGACCACCTTGGCGCGACCTGTTTCACAAGCGCTCAACGTGACCAATTCGTAACTCAAGTCATTTTGAAGGAGATCGTCGGTATAGAGCTGTCCATCGGCCAGATGAATGTAGGACAGATCAGGCTGGTCGATCCGATGTTCGCCGTGGGCGGCCAGATGCAAAAGCTTGCACGGTTCAACCTGTAGACAACCGCGTTTGGCTTCCTGGTCGCAGTAGAGTTCGCCGCCGAATAACATGTTGACCTGCTGCGCCTCAACTAATGTCTGCGGCAACTTGCCTTCCCAGGAGTGCGCGAGTACGCGCGCACCACCGGATCGCTGCGGTGAGCGGTGGGTAAGCAAGCCCGCCGTGGGTAACACAACCATTTCGGCTTGCTCGATCAGGTAGGTCGCTCCATTATGGAGCAGATGGAATGGCAGATAGTGGAGTGCGCCATAAGGGACCATAATCAGGTGCTGCCGTCCGATAAGCTCAACCTCTAAGGGTTTCAATAATGCATGGTACAACCGTTGGGCGAGTTGTTTCGCCAGCGGGGCAAGTTGGCGTGAGGCAGGCGAAATTCCTACCTTGAGCGCACAGGTGATATTAAACTGAAACTGGCTGATGAGCTGATCGAGAGACTGGACGGTAATGGACAACGGGTACACATTCAAACTATGCTGCGAGAGGGTAAAAGCCCAGACATGCTTGCCATCGTTGTAAAATTCGATAAGCAGCGCGTCATCATGCAGATGATGGCGCATATCTTCCAGGGAGGGGGCAAGCGCCAGAGCAGTAGATTCGGTTTGCAAATAAAGTTGTTCGGTGAGGGTACGCATTCGTCGTTCACAGGATTGGACAGCCTGTACGGCCTGGTCAGCCGAGAGATCGCTGCTCAATTCGCCGGTCGGAGGTTCGTAGGCGATACGGTAATGCCAATGATGTTCAGCGCGGAGTTGGTTTAATTCATCCACCAAGGCCTGGGCCGCAGGATCGCTGGTCGGCCAACGCAAACTCTCGCGATTCGACAAATACCCTAACATGACCTGGGACTTGGCACGTTCCAGGGTTTCTAACGCGTCATGGGTTTTCCCCTCACGCAGATGCAACCGGATCAGCGCATTGAGCGCTTCTCCTTTGTCTTCCATAAAACCGGGACGAAGGGTAATGGTTAAACCGCGCTGCAAACGTTCGATAGTTGCCGCCGCCGCATAATATTCGCGTTTGGCACGCCGATAATTACCCTGAGCTTCCATGGCCTGACCCAATAACACATGCGCGCTGTGGGCCAGTTCCGGCACCCGGCTGTGCCGAGCCGTGTGCAAAATATCCTGTGCCGAGTGGATCGCCGCGACAGATTTTCCACTGGCGAGGAGAACCTGTGCATCTAAGAGGG
>DATAMF010000656.1:0-5294 GCA_036260665.1 Aggregatilineaceae bacterium
ATCTGATCGCCAAAAAAGAACATCGAGCGGAAGGCAAACTGGTGGCACATCGGGCTGTAAATCGTATACAGCGCGTTGCCCGGTCCTGTCGCACCGATCTCCATCAGGACAGGAGCTGTCAGGGCCAACCCCACATAGAGAAACAGGATCATCAGGGCAATTGCCAACCAGTGCTGTGACAGCCAAAGCACACGCCGACTTGCTCGTAAGGTTCGCTGCAATTGTGCTTCTGTCGGCGTTTGATAGCGGCTCACACGAGTCTCCTTAGAAGGTTATTGAAGTAGATCACCAAGCGAATCAAACAGTTTGGGGAAATTCATTTCCCCCGTAAAAACATGAACGATCACGCCATTTTGATCGATCAGATAACTGGTTGGATACCCCTGCACATCGTAAAGCGGGTCATTAATCGATCCGCTTTCATCCAGCAGAATGGGGAAAGCGACATGATGTTCACTGAGAAAATCCGTGATTGTATCTTCGTCTTCCGCATTATTGACGCCGAGGATCACAAACCCATCGGCTTGATAGGCGGCATAAGCGGATTGGAGCGGTGGCATTTCTTCCCGGCAGGGGCCGCACCACGTCGCCCAGAAGTTTAAGAGCACGACTTTTCCACGATAATCGGAGAGGGATACTGTCTCGCCCGCAAGCGTTTCTGTCGTAAAGTCTGGGGCGCGTTTCCCCACATCTAGCCCCACCGGAATATCAATATCACCCACGGATGGTTCGCCACCCAAATCAGGCGCGTTGATTCCGCTTGCTGAGGCGTTATTTGCTCCAAGATCAGGAACTTCGATGCCATTTGATGCAGCACCGGGTTCGCCTAAGTCGGGCACGTCCATATTAGCGGTATCGGTTGCCCCTGGAATTTCAGCAGTAGTTACTGGCGCATCCTTCGGTACAGCAACATACACATCTTCTTTGAGTCCGCCGTTGAAGGCACAGTGCGAGAGGTTGCTGAGACGGACGTCGCCATCGGCATAGGCAACCGTACATTCTTCCAGGTTATAAGAAATATCGCCCAGTGAGTTATCCCCACTGCCAATAGTTGCGATGCGCTGCATCTGTCCGCTGAAGACCAGCGCACCGATCAGGATCAGGAACGCGCCGCTGAATACTTCAATGGCGTGCATATTGCGCTGCAAACGGCGGAAAATACCCTGTGCCTGATCGAGGGCAAGCGCTGTCGCCAAAAAGGGAATGCCCAACCCCAGTGCATAGGCCGTCATCAACACTGCCGCTTTGGAAACAGAGCCGCCATCTGCCGCAATCGCCAGCACAGCCGCGTAGATCGGGCCGATGCAGGGTGTCCATCCGGCAGAAAAGACAACACCCATAAACAGCGAACTGAGATAACCATAACGGCTTTCGGGGCGATTGGTGCGACGAGTATCAATATAGAGTGCCAGTTGAATACGCTGAATCACGCGCGACCAAAATTCCCCTGACGTATCGGCTTTGAGCGCATCACGAAAAAGCAGCGCCAGTAGCAGTACCACAACCAGCGTCAGGAACCAGGATTCGAGGAACAGCCAGTAAATGATGCCAATCAGGACTAAACCGATAATGGTAGAAATAACATTGGCGTAGGGATTCTGATCCAACTTGGCGGCGCGATTAAGCAGCCAGGTAAAAACGCGGTTGAGCAGGCCCATAATATGCAGGCCAAAAAAGATGACGACGGTTCCACCAATACGGGCGATGCCGTCTTTCACCTGACCTTCGGAGACACCGAGCGAGGTCAGTGAGGACAGCGCCGCCGTTGTCAGCAGGCCAAACAAAACGAAAAAAATGGTGAAGCCCAGGACAAAAAACAGGCCGTGCAGCAGCAGGTTAAAGCGCTGGCCCAGCGGTTTCACTTCCGCCGAAGTCTGGCGGGCGACCTGCTGGGTTAATCGCCCTCCCATATAACCGATATAGGCGGGAACCAGCGGCAGCACACAGGGAGAAATAAAAGAAATAAATCCAGCGAGAAAAGCAAACCCAATCGTTACGTTATCACTTGTCATCTTGACGACTCCTGCACCATCACCCCCTTAAGATTATACGAAACTAGGCCAGGGTGCGACCTCGGAGTAAAAATCCTCGAACAACAATCCCTAGGCCAACCGCCAGCAGCACCACACCCAGCAGCGTCTCCCGCGCATTAGCGATATCCTGCGTATCCATAAGCAGACTCAGGCCGACGCCAGCCAACGCCGCGCCACCCAAGAACGAAGCAACCTGCCGCCGCAGCAGGGCAATGATCATCCACAGCAGGGCCGAAATGATGATCGTCACAGGCCACCATGCCCGCCCTGTCTCACTAACACGATCCAAATTCAGCAGGGTGCCAAAAATACCCAGCGCAACAAGGAATACGACCACAAATAACATATCGAACCGCAGGTTGATCGTCGGACGCGCTAGATGAATCTGCGGCCTACGAATTTCTGGCAGATGAACCCGGCGCGGGCGAATTTCGCGTTCCGGCGGGCGCTGAATGACTGCCATATCTGCCAGGGTTTCCATTTCTTCTTCGTCGTATGTGGAAACCTCAGCATAAGGTTCAAACGCCTGTTGATCCTCGGCTTCCAGTTCTTCCGGCGCGGACTCATTCTCATTGATCGCTTCCAGTTCGCGCTGCCGGGCGCGGCGCTGAAGGGGGCGCAAACGTCGCATAAGAAAACCTCTCCGGTTCGGCAAAAAAATCAGGGTGAAGCCATCTGGTTTCACCCTTGCAACTTTACTTCAAAATGGACCACAAGAAAACTTTTAGAGCAAACTGCCCTCAACGCACTGTGCCCCAGAAGGGCCAATAATGGCGCTGTAGCGCACCCCGCGCGGGATATCCACGCGGTCCCCAGCATGAAGTGTAATTCTTTGTTTGGTCTGCGGGAACATGATTTCGAGGGAACCCTGAATGCAATAGAGTGTTTTGTCGTAGCCGTGACTGCGGACAGGGTAACGGAAATTCGGGGCATTCACCCAAACATAGGGCCGGAGACCTTCATCACGCATCACGCGGGTGATGTTATCCAGGGTAGGATGCTGCCCTCCGCGCCAACGAATGATTTTGACTTGACTCACGGTTGTTATGCCCATAGCGAACCCTATCTAGCTTTGCTTATGCCGGACGGTAAATTTGAGGCGGTATCATACTCCCAATTAAATAACTTTTACAAATATTGGGTGTTGTTAACCTTTCACAATAGAGATCCATTGTCCTGTGTCAGGTCATGTGCGAGGCGCAGCAGCAAGGTTTTTTCCTCGTCCGCTGTCGTGATGTCGCCGTCCAGCCATGCCTGCCGTAGATAACCCAAAATCTGACCATAAACGCGCGATGGCTTGAGGCCCGTCAGTTCGCCAATATCTTTTCCGGTGAAACCCGGCTTGATAAAACGCCAATTCCGGGCAAAGCGGGTGATATTCTCGCGCGCCTGGGCGCTTGGCGCGGCAGCCCACGCTGCCAGCCAGCCGACCTCATCCAGCGGTTCCAACAAGCGGACGATGACACTCGGAAGCTGCTCCTGCTTGATGTCTGGCAGCAGAGCAATTGCGGTCCGCGCGTCATGCAGATGATCCAGATGGGGGCGAGAAAACATCAGGCGGCGGCCTAATGTTTCCAATTCGTCGGCATCGAGCCGCGCGGTTAACAAAGAAAATGCCGCTAACATCCAGTTATCGAAAGTTTCCAACGAAGGCCAGGGCGGATATTGACGTGCGTAATGCAGGGCACAGGTTGCGGCCCGCACCCATTCATCTACATGCAAGCGGGGATGAATGGCTCCCAGAACGCCAAGGTGTTCCAGCCGAGCCAAAGCGCGTAGGGGGTAGGTTTCCGCGAGAATCAACGCGAGTTCGTGCCGGATGCGATCCCCACTCACCCGATCTAACAAGGACAGCGCACTTCTGATCAATTCCTCTGTGCGCGGCTCAATGTGAAAACCCAAACGCTGTTCCAGACGTACGGCGCGCAGCATCCGGGTGGGATCGTCCACAAAACTCAGGCTGTGCAGGACGCGAATCACACCCTCTTTCAGATCGAGCCGCCCACCATAAAAATCAAGGACTTCCCCTAGCGGTTCCGGCGCAAGACGGATCGCCAGGGTGTTGATCGTAAAATCGCGGCGGTGCAGATCGGGTTTAATCGATCCACGCTCGACGGTTGGGAGCGCGGTAGGCTGCTCGTAAAATTCAGTGCGGGCCGAGGCAAAATCAATAGACGCAGGCCAGCCTGACGCAGGGAACTTTAAATCGAGTCTCTGAGCGACGGATTCATCTAACAGCCATTTTCCTGTGCCGAACTGAGCATGACTGCGCATTTCGCCACCAAGCTGCTCCTGAATAGCCCGCACCAGTTCAATCGCGTCTCCTTCAACCACCAGATCAATATCAACGTTAGGGTTGCCCAGCAGCAGATCGCGCACAAATCCGCCGACGATATAGAGACCCATACGCCGCACCTGGGCCTGAGCCGCGATGGCTTCGATCAACTGCCAGATCGACGGTGAAACAGCCGCACGCAGCAGTCGGACCATTCTTTCCCGATCCTGATCATCAGGGTACTGGCCCCAGCGTTTGATGAGATCCGTTCGGGTAACAATGCCCAACAGATTTTCATCGTTATCTACTACTGGAATCTGGCCCCAACCGGAGCGCATCATCCGCTGCTGAAGCAGTTCTATTGAATCATCGGGGCGCACAGAGATCTGTCCGGCTTCCATGATATCGCGCACAAACTGGCGGCCCATGCCGTGACTCATTGCTCGATCCACCGCGCGGCGGGTCAGCAGGCCGATCAGTCTGCCGCCGCTATCTACCACGGGGAAACCCTCATGCCCGGTGCGCTGCATTCGTCGGGAGGCGACCTCAACGCGATCATTATCCCGAATCGTATGGACACCCACCGACATCAATGAGGCAACCTGAATCGACGGAGTAACAATTTTGGGCAGAAGGTCAAGAATTTCCTGGCGGATTTCGCCTATGATCCGATGGCGAATCAGAGCAGCGGCGGCGCGTCCATGTCCACCACCACCAAAATGTTTGGCGATAACTGAGACATCAATAGAATCCGTTGTTCCGCGCGCGACGAGCTGCACATCGCCGTTCAACTGCACCAGCACAAAGACCGCCGCAGGCTCATACAATTCGCGCAGTTTGTGGGCCAGGGTGGCAATCTCATCAACAGGCTGACCGACAGAAGCTATCGCCAGAACCACCACATGACCGTTGATGCTCAACGTCTGCGCATTTTCGACCAGCTTTTCATATAACTGGCGCTGATCGTCCATCAGCGGATGCTGCAA
>DATAMF010000170.1:0-24734 GCA_036260665.1 Aggregatilineaceae bacterium
GGTATGGTGCGTCGTTTGAAAAGTGGTTCAAAAGCGACTCGCGGCGCGGCTATGGCAGTTATGGCAACGGTTCCGCTATGCGCGTCAGCCCGATTGGGTTGGCCTATGATCGCCTGGAAACGGTGCTGCGGGAGGCGCGTCTCAGCGCCATCGTCACCCATAATCACCGCGAGGGGATCAAAGGTGCCCAGGCGGTGGCGAGTGCGGTGTTTCTAGCCAAAAACGGAGAGAGCAAGGCCGCTGTCCGAAAATACATTGAGCAGCGTTTTAGATACGATCTGCACCAGCGCTTCGATGACATTCGCCCCGGCTATCAATTCGACAGCTCCTGCCAGGGATCCGTCCCGCAGGCGCTGATTGCTTTTCTGGAGTCGGATGATTTTGAAGATGCGATCCGCAAAGCGATCTCGCTTGGTGGCGACAGTGATACCATCGCCTGTATTGCGGGCGGGATCGCGCACGCTTACTATAAATTGATTCCCGCGCCCATTGCCAGCCGCGCCAAGTTGCTGTTGGATGGCAGCCTTAAACCCGTCTTCAATGAATTTAATGCGCGCTTCGGTGAAACAGGGCGTTCCCCATGATGTAAACGCCCGCCAGCGCGACGAGCAGCAGCCCATACAGCGCAACCAGCGAACGCAGCAGATCCGAGCCGCGTCAGGAAGAATACCACGAGGATCAAGGCCCCTACCGCACCCACGACGGGCGAAATTCGGTCCGTTGGGGGCTGGTAATGCGGCGGCAGAGGCGTCACCCGGCTGATCAGCGGCACGAGGGTGACCGCCAGCGAGAGGTGCGCCGTCCATGTGGCCGCGTCCGCATCGTGTAGGCGGACCAGATTCCACAGTCCAACTTGCAGCAGCGCGCCCAGTCAGAATCCATCGCGGAATCCCCATCCCGCCGCTTTCGATTCTTCAGGCGTCCACACCCGCCATTTTCCGCTGTCGAATCCCGCCCAGACCACAACAGCCATCATCACAAAGGCGAGGAGATAGGGCCTACCGATATATGCCCATACATCGCTGAACACGTCGCTGTCCGTCACCAGCGTGAGCAGCGCCACGATCCCGACGCCGAGTTCAAACACCAGTTCCAGGATCGCCAGCGGCCCGCGTGAGCGTCGAATGGACATCGTTCATTCCTCCTATAGAGGCCAAACGCATATTCTCATTATACGCCGCGCCAAACAAAAACCGCCCCTGAGTTGGTCAGCGGCGGTTTGCAAGTTCAATTCCGGTGGAACTTACGCGGCGCTTTCGAGTTTGCCGTTTTCGTCCCATTCCAATTGTTTGTCATCCGTCAGCACGATCTTCGGATGTCCCACGCGGTTGATCGCATCGGCATCGACGATCACCTGCTTGATGTCCTCGCGCGACGGCACTTCGAACATCACGTCCATCAGCGACCCTTCCAGAATGCTGCGCAGACCACGCGCCCCGGTATCGCGTTTGAAGGCGAGATCGGCAGCGGCTTCGAGCGCATCTGGTGTGAAGACCAGTTCCACATCGTCCAGCTTGAACATCTGGGTAAACTGGCGCACCAGCGCATTTTTCGGTTCCGTCAGAATGCGGACCAGTGTGTCCCGGTCCAGCGGATCAACCACCGTGGTCACGGGCAGGCGGCCTACCAGTTCGGGGATCAGCCCAAACTTGACCATATCTTCCGGCGCGACTTTGGGGAGCAGGGCGCTCGGCGCGCGATCATCGGGCGATCCGGCGGTGCCGAAGCCCAACGATCCCTTCACCCCGACACGTTCCGCCACAATGTCATGCAGGCCATCAAAGGTGCCGCCGACGATGAACAGGATGTTATTCGTGTTGATCTGAATAAATTCCTGGTGCGGGTGTTTGCGTCCCCCTTGAGGTGGCACATTCGCCAGCGTGCCTTCGATGATCTTGAGGAGCGCTTGCTGAACCCCTTCACCGCTCACATCACGTGTGATCGAGGGATTATCGCCCGACTTGCGCGCGATCTTATCGATCTCGTCAATGTAGATGATACCCTGCTCGGCGCGGGCGATGTCAAAATCCGCCGCCTGGATCAGGCGCAGCAGGATATTTTCAACATCCTCGCCCACGTACCCCGCTTCGGTCAGCGACGTGGCATCCGAGATGCAGAAAGGCACATCGAGCAGCCGCGCCAGCGTTTGGGCCAGCAGCGTTTTGCCGCTGCCCGTCGGGCCGATCAACAGGACATTACTTTTGTCGATCTCCACATCGGCAATCGCGCCGCCCGCGTTCACGCGTTTGTAGTGGTTATACACCGCTACTGCCAGCACACGTTTGGCTGGTTCCTGCCCGATCACATATTCGTTCAGCTCGGCCAGAATCTCACGTGGGGTCGGGACATTTTCGATATGGAAATCACTGCTCTCGCTGCCCCGCACCTCGCCGTGCAGGATGTCGTAACACAGGTGGACGCACTCATCACAGATGAATACTCCATCTGGCCCCGGAATCAACTGGCCGACATTATCGGCGGTCCGGCGGCAGAACGAGCAGCGTTGGGGTCCAAGCATATAACTCACTTTGCCTTCACCTTTTCACCGTCTTTGTTCGTTTCTTTTTCTTTGGCGGGCGCTTCGAGCACCCCATCAATCAGACCGTATTCGACGGCACGCTTGGCGGTCATATACACATCCCGGTCCGTATCTTCTTCAATCCGCGACAGCGGCTGGCCGGTGCGTTCCACGAAAATCTCATTCAGCAGATCGCGCTGGCGCAGAATTTCGCGCGCCTGAATTTCAATATCGGTCGCCTGACCACCGCCGCCCGATGACCAGGGCTGGTGCATGTGGATCGTGGCATTGGGCAGTGCAAAACGGCGGCCCTTGGTGCCTGCGGTCAGCAGCACGGTGCCAAAGCTGGCGGTCAGACCAACCGCAACCGTCATCACCGGGGCGCTGATCTGGCGCATGGTATCATAGATGGCAAGGCCCGCATAGATCACACCGCCGGGGCAGTTGATATACATCTGGATTTCTTTTTCCGGGTCTTCCCGGTTCAAAAAGAGCAACTGCGCGACGGTCAGATTGGCTACCTGATCGTTGATCGGCGTGCCCAAGAAAATAATTCGCTCTTTGAGCAGCAGCGAGTAAATATCATACGCGCGTTCACCCCGCCCGCTGGTTTCGATGACCATCGGAATCAGGCCGTTGTAGAGGTCCATCTTCTGCTCCTTCTTCAGTTTCCCGTTACGCTTCGGTGTCAGGCTCCGTATGGGGCGCGACTTCAGACACCACTTCGGGTTCTTCCGCCGGGGTTTCAATCGGCGGGTTTTCGCCCTTCGCAATCGCCGTCAGGCGGGCAAAGGCGCGGTTGCTGGCGAGCCGGTTGGCAATGTTGAAACGGCTTTGGGACGTCGTCAGGAATTGGCGGAACTGGTCAGCTTGTTCGCCGCCGAGCATCGTGACCATCTGCTCGATCTCCGTATCCACATCGGTATCGGTGATCAACAATCCTTCATGTTTGACAAATTCCGCCAGCGCGAGGGATCGTTCCAGGCGTTCGATGGCGCGATCCCGGTATTCAACCCGCAGATCGTCCTCGGTTTTGTTCATGATCCGCATGTAGTCGGCCAGGCGCAGACCCTGCTGTTGCAGAATGTTATCCAGCTCGCTCAGTACGTCGCTCGCATAATCATGCACCGCTTCTTCCGGGTAATGGAATTCAGCGAGTTCGACCAGCTTTTTCATCGCTTCGTCCGCGACTTTCTGATCGGCGTTGTACTTCGCCTGGGTTTCCAACTGCTGGCGCAGATCGACACGATATTCCAGCATCGTCTTCAGCTTACCGTCGCTCAGCGTCTCGGCCAGGGTGTCGCTCCAATCAGCCACCGTCCGTGACTGAATCTTCTCGACCACGGCTTCCACGCGCAGCGTGCGGCCTTTCAGATCGTCCACATCGTGATCGTCCGGCAGGGTGAGCGTGAATTCAAGTTCATCGCCCACTTTGGCATCCACGAAATGCTGCGAAAAACCGGGGAACAGATCGTCGTCATCGGTGCGCAGCACGCGCTCGAAGTTGTGCTGGTGGATCAGCAGACGTTCGCCGTTTTCGTCTTCGCCTTCGTCGTCGGATTCGCTGGCTTCTTCTGCTTCAGATTCAGCGTTTTCTTCGGCGGGTTGTTCTTCTTCAGCATCTGCTTCCGCTTTTTCATCCGCCAACACGACCACTTCGAAGTGATCGAAAGTGATCTGGTCGCCCAGTTGGGCCGGACGATCCACGTCTTCGACGACAGCATTGTTCTGGCGTGTATCTTCCATCGCCTTGTTAACCGTTTCATCGGTCACTTCTTCCACGTCGTAGGGCACGCGAATTTCGTCGCGGTAATTACCCAGTTCAATCGTGGGGCGCTTGGGAATGACAAACGTCAGCTTAAGGCCACCCTCGGTCTGAATATCTTCCAGGCTGCCAGGGGCATACGGTTCGATCTGGCTTTCATCCAGGGTTTCGCGGTAAATCTCCTGTCCCAGGGTGTCCAGCGCTTCATTCAAAATGTATTCGCGGCCAAAGGCGCGCTCCACCATTTCGTAAGGCGCTTTACCAGGGCGGAAACCCGGAATACGGGCTTTTTGAGAGATTTTACGCCCGGCCTGACGCATGGCTTTTTCCACGCGCTCAGGGTCAACTTCGACGGTAATGCGGGCTGTGTGGTTCTCGAGATGCTCGGTCTGCATATCCAATCCTTCGCTGTCTCGCCAGCGGCGATTATATCATGGGTGGCTAGAGAGGTGCCATTCTTCTTACAGAAGTCTTATGCACAAAAACGGGGCGCAACACACTGCGCCCCGCGCTGTGGGGAAGAAGGGACTCGAACCCATACGGATTACTCCACATGATCCTAAGTCATGCGCGTCTGCCAATTCCGCCACTTCCCCTGATGCGGAGCTTAATTATAAAGGAAATTTAGTCACTGGCAAAGGGGGAGTTATCGAAGCGCGTTATACTAGAAGTGAAACATAAAATGGGAGTGTGGCAGATGGTTATCGAGGCGCGTTTATATACTGCCGACGAGTTCTGGACCGAGTTTGGAGATCAAAAGGGCCTCGAACTGATCAGGGGGATTCCGACGTGGGATTTGTCTCTAAAACACGGCTCACAAAGTCAACTTCCCCTAAATATTTTGAGGGTGCGCCTGATCTGGCAGTGGAGGTCGTATCACCCAGTGATGGTGCAGATGCTATTCATGAGCGGGTGTTTGACTTTTTGCATGCCGGAACACGGCTCGTATGGGTAATCTATCCCGCCTCGCGCACCGTTGCTGTACACGGATCAGATACCTCACCATCCTTGCTGGATCAAGATGGGATACTCACCTGGGGCGATGTGCTGCCCGGCCTCACGCTGCCCGTCCGCGACATCTTCAAAAAGCTTCGCGACTGAGCCGGGAGACAGGATTAAAACTCATCTCCATTCGCAATCGGCAGGCAAAACGAAAATGTGCTGCCCTTGCCCACCTTACTCTTGAGCGCGATTTGGGTATTCATCCCCCGCGCCAACAGCGTTGCCAGCGCGAGTCCGGTCCCGGTGCCGCCATAATTGCGCGTCGTGGACGCATCCACCTGATAAAACGCCTCGAAGATGCGTCGGTGATCGGAGGCTGGAATCCCGATCCCGAAATCCTGCACGCCGATCCAGACTTGTTCCGCGTCGTACTCCGCCTGAAGATAAACCGGCTTATCCGGCGGGCTGAACTTCAGCGCGTTGTCAAGCAGCAGTTGCAGCAGGCGGGCGATTGCGCGCTTGTCTCCTAGCACAAACGGCAGCCCTTTTGAAATGTACTTTTCGATCCGCGTGCTGGCCTCACGCGAGGCCCAACTGCGCTCCACCATACGGATCGCGAGATCAGCGGCTTCTTCCACCACGACGGGCGACATGCTGAAATTATACGTTTGCGCCAACTGCCGCAGGTTATCAACCACCGCTTCCAATCGCCCCAGGGCCAGCGCTGCCATATTCGTCAGTTTGATCTGTTCGCGGTTGTTGGCCTTTTGCACATCTTCATTCAGCAGCGAGATCGCGGCTTTGACCTGGACCAGCGGGGTACCGAATTCGTGCGACACATTGCGAATGATCGCCGCTTTCAGCACTTCGACGGCCTGCGATGCCTCGACCAGCTTACGGTTTTCATGGATCAGATGTTCGATCTGGCGTTTGACGCGCAGCAGCAGCCGGATCGTGGACAGCAGTTCGTCTGTAGCGACGGGTTTCGCCAGCACCGCGTCTGTATCCTCATCTTCGTCCAGCCGTTCATCTGACAGGATGATAATGGGCAGAAAGCCCAGTGTTTTATCGTGTTTGATCGGGGGGCAAATGTCGCGAAAATTGGCATCAAGGATCAAAAGTTGGGGCCGCTGATCATAGACGACCTTCTGACACTGTTTCGCACTGTGTGTCACCAGCACACCGAATCCTTCCCCTTCGAGTTGAAGTTGAAGCTCGGCGCAGAGTTTGCGGTCACTGTCCGCCACCACCAGGGTGATAGGCATTCCTTGTGGGGGGACAGCGACAGGTATGCTAGGATCAGAACTTATTCGGGCCAACCTTGTGGAATCCTTGATGATTTTTATTTATTCAATCCAGATTGTAGCGCAGGCGGCCCAAGTGCGAAAGCGTATGGCGTGCGATCTTCGTTAGAGTCTGATTCCGATCAGGCTACAATCGGTTATTCCGCCAGCCACACCACCTGCCGCAGCAGATAGTGTTCAATAAAATCTCCTGCATCGTTCGCCTCATCTTCCGTGACGCGCAGCATTTCGGTGGTCACGCCCGTTTCGATCTCTGTCACCTGGATCGTGGATACGCCCTCGTCATATTCTCCGCCAATCCAGGCCACATAGCGCCCATCCGGCGACAGCGAATAGAGATGTCCCAGTTGCGCGCCCCACAATTGAGCCGCGTCATTCTGATCGCGTGCATTACCCAGCGGTCCGGCGATAGGACGCGGGGCGCTGCCCGTGCTCAGATCCAGCAGCATGATCTCTCGTTTCGCCTCGCCCTCGATCCGCCCGCAGGTGCCGTTGCCGAGTTTGACAAACAGTAGATGCTCATCATCGAGCCAGGTTGGTGCCGAGGCGATCAAGCCCGCTTCTGTATAGACCGTCTCGGCGTCCCCCATCACATCCGCAGGATCAACGGGCTGCTGGATGATCTGTACCGCTGAATCGAAACACTCGGTGGGTGTAATCGGCCCCGTGGGTCCCTGGGTGATAACCGCCGGAATAGTGGCGATCCGCGTTTGGTCGGGCGCGACGGCCAGCCCAAAATTACTGGCTAGCTGCACTTCGGTTTCGTCCCTGGGTGCGGATTCCCCTGTCGCTGGGTCCAACTTCTGGAGCGTGGTTGGATCATTCGCGGCCCACCAGATCAGGTTTGAATCGGTGTCAAAAACCCAGTTATAGGAAGTCTGCGTGCTGCCCGCGACCAGTTCAGGCGTCGGGTTATCCAGGTTATAATAAAAAAGCTGCGTGCGGTAGGTTCCGCCCGTTAATCCTGCCGCGAGTTTACCATCCGGTGAAATGCCAATGCCGAGGGTGGTCGAGCCGGGGTTATCCATCAGCACAGCCTCGCCCGCTTCCAGGTCTAACAGCGCAAAATCAGGGTACGCCACAAATACGCCGCGTTTCGCATCCGCGCTCAACTGGACTGGCCCAAATGCCGCCACGTCTTCGGTTTCAAACGAGGTAGTTTCGCCCGTCTCCAAGTCCAGCATTTCAAAGTGCTGTCCCTTTCGGATCAACAGCCGCCCGGTGAATCCGCTCGCGGAAACTGTTGGAACCGGCGTATGCTGG
The DNA here is from genome assembly GCA_036260665.1 of Aggregatilineaceae bacterium. Classification (GTDB taxonomy): domain Bacteria; phylum Chloroflexota; class Anaerolineae; order Aggregatilineales; family Aggregatilineaceae; genus DATAMF01. The sequence goes on from DATAMF010000170.1 coordinate 7,793, forward strand.
ACTGTCGCTGTAGGCTGATTTTTACTGCCTGGCCCCTGGAGCGTGGTGCCTTCTTCCGTTTTGTCGCCGCATGCGCCGATCAGCAGCGCCACGACCACCCAAACCCATATTCGTTTCATGGTGCTTTCCCCTCTTGATCCAAATCAAATAGACCATCCCTACTTTGCATTATAATACGTTGAAATGTGCAAACAGACGCAGGTCGGACTTGTGTTATAATCTGCGGGACAGTTTGACCAGAAAGGTATCGAAGGTGACCGACCAACAAGTATATGATAAGGTGATGGCGGCCTTGGGGACGGTGATCGAACCGGAACTCCACCGCGATCTGGTGACTTTAAACATGGTGCGCGATTTGACCATCAGCGATGCTGGCGTGGCGCACATGAGTATTGTATTGACAACGCCGGCCTGCCCCTTAAAAGACGTGATTATGCGGAATGTGCGGAACGCGGTGCTGGCGGTGCCCGGCGTCACGGATGTGCAGGTGAAATGGGACTCGAATGTGCCCACCGATGGCCGCATTTTCGGTCACATCAATGTGCCGCTGCGCAGCGTGATCGCCATCAGCAGCGGCAAGGGCGGCGTGGGTAAAAGTACCGTCGCCGTGAATCTCGCCGTCGCATTGGCCCAAACCGGGGCGCGCGTCGGTCTGATGGACGCGGATATTCTCGGCCCGAACATTCCCAAGATGATCGGTTTGGGTTTTGTGCAACCGCAGATCACGCCCGACCAGAAATTAATCCCCTTTGAAGTCTTCGGTGTCAAAGTGATGAGCATGGGCTTTCTGGCCGACCCGAACACCCCGATGATCTGGCGCGGCCCCATGCTGCACAGCGCGATCCGCCAGTTTTTCGCGGATGTCATGTGGGGCGACATCGATTATATGGTGGTTGATCTCCCGCCCGGAACCGGCGACGCTCAACTAAGTCTCGCACAGTCGGTCCCGCTGACCGGCGCAATTATCGTGACCCAGCCGCAGAGTGTCGCCGTCGATGATGCGCGGCGCGGCCTCGCCATGTTCGAAAAGCTCAATGTGCCGATTCTGGGCGTGATCGAAAATATGGCAGGTGATCTGTTTGGGGAAGGCGGCGGCGAGGAATTAGCCACGGATCGCAGCGTGCCGTTCCTGGGCCGCGTCCCGTTGACCGCCGCCGTTCGTGTGGGCGGCGATACCGGGCGTCCGATTGTCGCGGAAGACCCGAATTCTCCGGCGGGGCAGGCTTTCCTCACACTGGCGAAGACCGTTGCGGCGCGGGTAAGCGTCACCCTCATGTCATCCCAGAATGTGATTCCCCTCAACATTGTCAAATAACATATTTCCAGCGACGATCCGTAGGGGCAATTCATGAATTGCCCCTGACTTGATCTACGCGGTCCTGTCGGCGTTGCCCTAGTTTTTGGTGTGGCTCAGCAGCCACTCGTACACATCATCCCTGGCATAGACCCGGTTCCACACATCGTGGAACATGTCTTGCTCAGTGGTGAACCGCATTTCGTTCCCCATTTCCTCCAGCTTGTCCAGGGCCGGGAAGAAATACTGGGTGAGGACCACCGGATCGCGCCCGCCGGAGAAATTCCAGACCGGGATTCCGGCGGTGGCGATAGCTTCCGCCTGCTCGACGGTGCCGTAACCCACCACCGGGAGGATCGCCGCGAAATAATCTGGGTATTGGCTCGCATAATACCACGTTCCGAAACCGCCCAGGCTGACTCCGGTCATATAAACCCGGCTCGTGTCCACCTGATACTCGCTCAAGACCGCATCCAGGACCGTGATCACGTCCGGATCCACCACATCCCAGGTTGTACCGGCAATATCACCGCCCAGATCAGGGGTCTCCCCCGCCGAAACCGCTCCCACCATTGGCCCCACGATGGTGCGGGCTGGCGTATCCGCGTTGTGGGGCGGGACTCCTTCTTCGAGGCGCTCAGGGATTTCCGCTCTGGTGCGGTTAACCAGATAATCCGGGCCGTTCACATCGCGTCCAAACAGGGGCAGTTGGGGCGCAACAATGATAAAGGGTAGATCGCGTTTCTGAATCCAGGCTTCGTATAATGGCCCATTTTTCAGCAAATAATCCAGGTCGTCCAGGGTTTCACCCCGTTCGCCGTCCCCATGCAGCCAGACCAATACCGGCCAGGTTTGCGTGGTGTCTTGCCCATAGCCTTTCGGCAGATAAAGGTAATAATACTTTTCTGAGCCGCTTACGGCGCTGGTATAGGTGAGCTTCAAAAGCTGCTCATCGCTGCCGTCCTGGGCGGTGGTGAGTCGGGTCGATGCGAGTAGTTGGCTGACCATCAGTGCTCCAATGAGAAAAAAAGCAAGTCGTTTCATGGTATTCTCCCCATTGCGCCAGGTGCAAAAAACCTGGGTTCAAAACCAATCTGCAACTCATTACTCTCAACTATTGTAGGATGAGAAATTGGGGAAGGGAAATTAAACCCGCACGCGGCAGCAGTCATTTTGTTTAGTTTGATCCGCAAATGTTTTTGCCCCGCAGCCTAACATTAAACATAATTAGGGGCTACACATGAAAGGAGCGTCTCATGGAACTTCCACTGCTTTTGGTCATTATTATTTCGGCGTTGGTGTTCAGTGTCGCCAGCCTTTTCTATTGGCGGCTGATCAAAGTCCTGATTTTTGTGGTGCATGTTGCCGCGTTTGTAGCCGGAGTGTACGTCGTACAGGACTACAACAACGGCGGCGAATTTTTCAAGGGTCTGTGTGCGGGCACGGGGATTTATCTCGCCCTGCTGACTCTGGTGCTGGCCTGGAACCGGATTGTGATCCTGGAAAAAGAAATCATTCGTTTGGGCGGCAAACCCAACACGCCCGATTATATGGAATATATCTATAACCATTTGTTCAAGCGCGGCAAGAAGAAAAATGAAGAAAGCAACAGTATTCTCCCGCCGCTGCCCGATGAGGTGAAGTAATGAAGTTGGAAGGAATCCTGCTCGATCTGGTGCCGTTTGACAGCCGCTTTGAGGAACATCAGGTCGAATGGATGAACGGCCCCTCGCGTGATTACAGTGGCTGGCGCGATGGTTTTATGACTCGTTTTGGCTATGAACAGATGCGTGAGCGGCAGGCGCAGGAACCCGCTTTTACCACGGATCGTCTCCGCTTTGGGCTGTTGACTAAAGATGGTGTTCCGATTGGCGCGTTTTCATTGCACAGCCTGCGCCCACATTACCGGCTGGCCGAAGTCGGCGCGATGATCGGTAATCCGGCTTATTGGGGTGGGGGCTTTGGCTCGGATGCCATGCTGCTGATCACGGAATACGGTTTTCGCTGGCTGGATTTCCAGCGGCTGTATCTGGTCACGATGGGGCATAATCTCCGCGCCCAGCATCAAGTCGAGAAATGCGGTTATACGCTTGAAGGTCGGCGGCGCGATGCGTCGTTTCACGAAGGGTATACGGATTCCGTGGTTTATGGTCTGCTGCGCGACGAGTGGCCCGGTTACGAGGTGATGGTGCAGCGCTTGAAGCTGCACGAACGAGCGCAGCAGCGCGGCTATGAGGAGGAAATATGATCTTAGAGGGGGTGCTGCTCGATCTGGTGCCGTATGATGCCGATTTTCTGAAGCACGAGCGGGAATGGCACAATGGGCCGATGCGGGTCTGGTGGGGGCTGGATGGCCTGCTGAGTGAGGCGGGCATCCAGCAGCGCCGCGAATTTTTTGCTTCCCTACCGTCCGCCGGTCAGGTTCGCTTCGGCATGCGGGCCAAAGATGGCAACCCGATTGGCATGTTTGTGCTGGCGAATATCGACTACTACAACCGTACTGCCGAAGTTGGCGCGGGGATCGGCGATCCTGATTATTGGAGCGGCGGGTTTGGCTCCGATGCCATGCTGCTGATCGTGGATTATGGTTTCCGCCAGCTTGATCTCCGCCGCCTGTGGCTGACCACCGCCGGAACGAATTTCCGCGCGCAGCGCCAGATCGAAAAATGTGGCTTCACGCGTGAAGGGGCGCGCCGTCTGGAACTGCTCGCCGTCGAAGGGCCGGGCTATCAGGATTTTCTGTGGTATGGCCTCCTGCGTGAAGACTGGCCGGGCCGCGACGCGATGGTTGAACAGTTGGGTTTGCAGGAAAAAGCGCGCCAACGCGGGTATGAGGACGGCACATGATCTTAGCAGGCGTGCTGGTTGATCTGGTGCCCTATGGTGCGGATTTTCTGGCGCACGAGCGTGAATGGCTCAACGGGCCAATGCGCGTGTGGTGGGGGCTGGATGGGCTGATGAGCGAGACAGGCTTCCAGCAGCGGCGCGAATTTTTGGCGTCTCTTCCGCCCGGTAGTCAGGCCCGTTTCGGTATTCGCGCCAAAGATGGTAATCCCATCGGCGTTTTTGTGCTGAAAAATATCGACTCCTACAACCGTACTGCCGAAGTTGGCGCGGGGATTGGCGATCCCAATTATTGGAGCGGCGGGTTTGGCTCCGATGCCATGCTGCTGATCGTGGACTATGGGTTCCGCCAGCTTGATCTGCGGCGGCTCTGTTTGACGACTGCGGGTACCAATTTTCGGGCGCAGCGCCAGATCGAAAAATGTGGCTTCATACGTGAAGGGGCGTGCCGCCTGGGACTGCTCGCCGTCGAAGGGCGCGGCTATCAGGATATTTTGTGGTATAGCCTCATGCGTGACGACTGGCCGGGCCGCGAAGTGATGCTCGAAAAGTTGGGTTTGCGAGAAAAAGCGCGCCAACGTGGGTATATAGACTGAATCGAAAGGAATCCGTTTATGGCCGAAGAACGTCTCGCCTCGCTGATCCAGACTCATCTGGCCCGTTATCCGCACATGGAATTATTTGATGTTTATAAGCTGCTCCATCAGGCGACTTTTGGTCCCGGTCACGCCATCACCAATAAAAAGGCGGCCCGCGAATATCTGGACGAAGAGAGCGCCAAGGCCGTGTCCACACCGCCCCGCGAGCCGCTGCTCGAAAACATCCACCCGGACGGGCTGATCATGCGCCTGCACTTACGCCCTTATCTGGCCTACCGGGGATCGCTGAAAATATTGTTAGAGGCGTTTATCCGGTCCGCCGATCAGGTGCGCGGGGATCGCGATCAGATGGCGTGGTGCTGGTCCAGGTTTGAGGCGATGTGCGAACTGAGCGAACCCTCTGCCGGGCGTTTTGACTGCCGCGAGTTGGCGCTTTTTGGGCGGATGCGCGCCCGTGAACTCTGGCCCGCCGTACATCATTCGCCCACCTACAACGAGGCGTATGATCCGGTCTACCGCGTCCTGACTCGTCAGGAAGCCGAAACTGTCTGCCGCAAAATCAACGTCCCCTTTGATGTGGTATAGCTGCCCTCTTTTCCCGGCAGAATATATCGTAGGGGCAATTCACGAATTGCCCCGTTTTTCTCCCGTCCTGTTTGCGGAAAGGGCCAGGGAGTGAGGTTCGCTTTTCCGCTCCCGGCAGATTCAGCCGAATCTCGCCTCATTTAACCTGAATCTGCACCCCATTTAGCTTTGGGCGGACGGTACTTTTTCGGGAGCGTTCGTCGAACACGCACAAACGATAGGCATTGACGTGGAGATTACCACTCGTTTATCTGCCGACAAGGCTTTGAAGTGATCCCTGGCGGTGGGTTGTTGAACGGATTTTCGCCTTGTTAAGCAATTATCGTCGATTGAGCAAGGATTATGAGTATTGGGTGTATACCTCCGATGCCATGCTCTATGCCTCAATCTTAACTCCTTAAATGCCCTCTCAGGAGAAAACAATGGAATGTTGAGCTGTGTGATAGTATACTATCGTGTTAGAAAGTATCTCGACCGTATGGAGGATTTTAATGCAGTCCGTCATTATTATCGATAACGAATACATCACACTCCGCTATCTCCCCGACAAGAAAATTATCCATCACACCATCCATAAACCCTTTGATAGCGAGGTTGGCAGCGAAGCAATGGTTGCTGGAGTAGCCGTACTCAAAGAGCATGGAGCCTGTAAGTGGCTGTCAGATGATCGCCAAAATGGGCCGCTTTCGCTGGATATGATAAACAGCTCCGTAGTATGGGGGCCGGCAATGGTGGCGGCTGGCTGGAAATATTGGGCCAATGTTGTGCCACAAGAGATAGCTGCTGCTGCCACGCTGGCTCCAGTCATAGAAGCCCTCTACGGGTTTGGCTTGCGGATGATGGTTTTCACCGATGTCGAAGAAGCCTTGCAATGGCTTGACAAAATGGAATGCTAGATATGTTAGGCCGATCCAAGAAAATAATTCTCCACATCCTGTGGGTTTGACTCCCCTTCCCTTAGGGAAGGGGCAAGGGGGGATGGGGTAAAGAAAATATTGGCGCAGCCTTACCTTTTAGTGAGAGACCTCAACGATTTGACAGACGAGGAGCGGGCGATTTTAGAATCGCTCATTCCACCCACGAAACGAGGCGGCAGACCGCGCGCCGTAGAGCTGCGCGAAGTGCTGAATGCCATAATCTGAGTGCTGAAAACGTGCTGCCAGTGGGATCATCTGCCGCACGATTTTCCGCCGAAAGGCACGGTCTACGAGTATTTCAACCAGCGGAAAGAGGTAGGGGTTCGCTTTTCCGCTCCTTGCCGATTCAACCGAATCCCGCCCCATTCAACCTGAATCCGCACCCCATTTAGCCTAAATCTATCCCACATTTATCCCAATTAAGCCTAAATGTATCGCAGATAAGCCTGAATCATTTAGCCTTATTGAACCAAATTCCTACCTGCGCCCGGTTTGAAAAGCGCTTGGATAAAAAAGGCGGGGATCATCTTCCCGCCTTACCAAATTCTATCTTAGCGCTGTCGTTACGATGGCTCAGCTTCACTCTGCGGCACATGCTTGTGAGCGTTGACCACCTGCCGGATCACGTATGGTCCTTTGTCCTGTGACTCGTAGTACGTCCGCATCAGCACTTCCATCACCAGCCCCATCAGCATCGACTGCACGCCCAGCACGATGAACAGCGCGGCCAGCACGGGCCAGGGCGAATTCCACAGCAGGCCGCCCCCGAAGATGCCGCTGATCAGCATCACAAAAATGCACAGCATGCTCAGCGCGCTCAGGATAAAGCCCACCCCGCCGAAGATGTACATCGGGCGCTTGTTGTACTTGGTCAAGAAGGTCACGGTCATCAGGTCAAGCAGCACTTTGATCGTGCGCCACAGCCCGTACTTCGACTTCCCGTGGATGCGCGCCCGGTGGTTGACCACCCGCTCCACGATGCGCGCCCCGGCGGCGTTCGCCAGCACGGGAATAAAGCGGTGCATTTCCCCGTACAGCCGCACATGATCGAGCACTTCGCGGCGGTACGTCTTCAGCGTGCAGCCGTAGTCATGCAGATGGACGCCCGTCACCCGCGAGATCATCCCGTTGGCGATCTTCGAGGGCAGCTTGCGCGTCACCGCTTTGTCCTTGCGATTCTTGCGCCACCCGCTGACCAGATCGTAGCCCTCCGTCTCCATCTGCTGGAGCATCAGCGGGATGTCGTGCGGATCGTTTTGCAGATCGGCATCCATCAGGGCGATGATCGCGCCGTTCGCATGGTCGATCCCTGCCTGGATCGCGGCGGTTTGCCCAAAATTGCGCCGGAAGATCACCGCGCGCACGGTGTCCGGTTCGGCTTCGGCCAGTGCCGCGATCCGTTCCATGGTACCATCGCGGCTGCCATCGTCCACATAGATCACTTCGTAACGCAGGTTGAGTCCCTTCAGGACGCTGCTCAATTCTTCATGTACCGGGGTGATGTTGTCCACTTCATTATAGACGGGCAGCACCACAGACAGATCATAGGGATAGACCATCGAGAAAACTCCTCTGTAGGCGCAACAAAACGACGCACGATCCGCGTCGCGCCGGAGATTCTACCACAGGACAGCGCGGCTTCAACCCTTCGGATTGACTTGGTTGACCCCCGCCCGTGCCAATCATACACTAAGAATAGAGCTTACAGAAGGGGAACAGAACCATGCATGTCCGATGGGGCGAAACAGTTTTTGTGGGCGTGCTCGCCAGCGTCTTACTGCTGCCGGGCGTTTCTGTCGCGACGTTGGAGCCTGTGCAGGGCTTAGTCCAGCTTCGCACCCCCGGCCACGATGTGTGGCAGACCCTGGTTGATCCGTCCTTTGTCGAGGTGGGTACCCGCATTCGGACCGACTCGACAGGCTTGGCTTATCTCCTGTTTTTCGAAGGTTACGAAGCCGAGATTCTGCCCGATAGTCTGCTTGAAGTCCGCGAATTGGATGTCGATGCCAGCACCGGGGTTGTTGTTATCTCCTTCGATCTCCTCGCCGGGAGCGTCTTCAACAAAATCGAAAAGGTACTCGATCCCGGCTCGCGCTACGAAATTCAGACTCCGAGCGCTTCGCTCGCGGTGCGCGGCACACACTTCTGGGTGACAGTCACGCCCGGCGGCGACACGTTAATCAGCGTCCTCACCGGCGTGGTGATCGTGACCGGAATCACGCCGGAGGATCAGCCGGGAGAAGTGATCGAACTTCCTGAGGGCCAGTCGCTGCATGTGAATGCGGATGGTAGTCTGGACCCGGTGGGGGAGGTGGGCGATCTGCCAGAATATCCGCCGGAGTCGCCGCTGGCTCCCGCAACCTGCGGGAATGCGACCTGTGAGCCGGACGAGGCGAATACCTGCGCGTTAGACTGCCAGGAACTTCCGCAGTGTGGCAACGGCCAGTGCAATCCCGGCGAAGGGGTGGTGAGCTGTCCCACTGACTGCGTGTGGATGCAGGAATTGCCCGATTTAAACGCGGTGGTTCAGTCTGAAAATCCGAGCGACGCGACCTACTTCCACTTTTTGTGGGCAACGATGCAGTGCGTGGTGGATCCCCAAAACGAAGAATTGCACAATCCCCTAGTCATGTATTGGGGGATCGGCTGTTTTGATACCGAAGGCCAGACTGCCGCCCACCCGCATCCCGCCGACTACCAGCTTTTTGTCGATGGTCAGGCGTGGGATATGGGTGGGTTGCACCAGAGCGGCCCTCACCGCCACCCGCCGTACTGTCCCTGGGGTTGGTCCTTCATGATGGACCCGGTGGAACTGCCGCTCGGTGAACATGTGTTGAAGCTGGTCGAAACTGCCACCGACACCTGGGAGAGCACGCGCGGCGGGCATACGGTGGGCCAAATTGCTACACTGGAATGCGCTGTCGTTGTTAAGTAGATTCGCCTGCCGCATGCGCAGCTAGTTTTTTGAGCTGCTTGACATAATCTGGCGGCGGATTTGGATCGCGCAGCCAGCGAATCGTCAGGGGACGAGCCGCATCCAGCAGCGCTTCCCAGCGTTTGCGGTGCTGGACCTCGCCCCCTTCTTTCGTGATCCAGCCGCGTTTTTGCCAGCCATGCACCCATTGGCTCATGCCATTGCAGGTGTAGTCGCTGGGACAATAGATATTCAGCGCCGTGTCTGGCGTGGCGCGCTGCAAAATGTCCAACAGCGCGATCAGTTCGAGTTCGTTGTGGGTCAGGTTTTCGCCCGCGATCTGATTGGTGATGATCTCCGGCGCGGCATCCTGCACCGTCACCCGGATCGCCCACCCGCCGTATTTTCCCGTTTTTGATGCCCGCACCTGGAACGCGATCTCCACCTGCGCGGTAGGGATCGGCGTCACGGGCAGACCGAGCATCTGCTGGCGGGCCGCCGTTGCCATCTGATCCACGCGCTCGTTATTCGGGTTTCCCGCGTGGCCTTTCACCCACTGCCATGTGATCTCGTGCCGCTTTGTTTCGGCCTGAAGTGCTTGCCACAAGTCCTGATTTTTGACTTCGCCCTCTCGTCGCTGCCAGCCCTGCCGAATCCACTTTGCCAGCCATTCGGTGATCCCTTTGCGCAGATACTCCGAGTCAGTATAGAACATCACGTGGCTAGACTGTTTCAAGGCCCGCAGCGCTTCCACCGCAGCGGTGAGTTCCATCCGGTTGTTGGTTGTCTCTTTCTCCGCGCCGCTGAGTTCCTTCGTATAGCCATTATCCGCGATCAACAGTGCCGCCCAACCACCCGGTCCGGGATTGGGCGACGCGCCGCCGTCGCTGTAGATTGTAATGTTGAGTCGTTCAGTCATACATGCCTTCAGTTGAACAAGGGTGGAAAGGTCGGCCATTATAGCATATAGCGCGCACCGGGAAACGAGCGATCCGAAATCCAGGGCGCATATGGGGCCATTGTGATCGCCGCCAGCGCCAGCAGCGGAACATCATAGTTCACCCGCCACCCCGCATAATCATGCCAGCATTGATCGCGGTCCGGCTTGAGCGGAATCCCAGCCGCCGCCAGTTCATCGTACACGGTGTCAAATTCCTCGCGGCTGACGCTGATCGGATCGCCGGGGTGGGGATTAACATCATAGGTGACGCGAAAGAGGTCCGCAATCGAACGCAGCGAGATATACCCGGCGCGAATACACAGATCAACCCGCGGATTGCGCGGCATATCCACAGTCGATGCATACAGCGCCGCGCAGTCCAACACCACGCCCGCCGCCGTAACCCAGGATCGTCCTGACTTGGGCGAGCGGAAAAACACAATCGCTACCAGTGAGGTGTGCGTTTCTTCCAGATCACTGAACCACTTTTCCCACTCTTCAAACAGGCCGGGCAGCACTTCCAGCCCATGAATCCGGTGGGTTCGCTCCAGCATAGTCACAGCCGATGGCGGTGATCCGGCGCGCACTTCGAGCAGGGTGACTGCGGACTCGCGCTTGGAAAAGTTCGTGTACATCGCCGGTAGGTACGCGATCACCACCGCGACCATGGTTAGGCCAATCCCAGATTCCGAAAAGGTGAGCATCAGCACCCAAAAATGAAAATCGCTCTCGAAACCCAGTGTCAGCAGGGACGATCCGCTGAGGATGAATGCGTGGTACAGTTCCACACCCATCGCCCAGAAGATCATCACATATGCGATTGCCACAAGACCCATCAGTGTGCCGAAATAGGTGAACAGGCTGACTGGCGCATAGAGTGCCATAATTCGATCCCGCGCTTCGTAGGTCGTCGCTCGGAATGCTCGCAGGCGGAACAATCGCTGGACTAGTCGGAAAACCAGACTGGTGATCTTATCACGCGTGCCGCGCGGCAGTACGAGCGTCCGTACTGCCGACATCAGCACCCGAATCACAATGGTTAGCCCCAGGAGCAGGACGGCAGCATGCAGCAGCAGATCCATCAATTCGCTGCCTGCCAGACAGCCATATAGTCAATATCAAAACTGGTGGGGAAAACCGTGTTTTCGTCCGGCGATCCGGGCCAGTTCCCGCCAATTGCGAGATTCGCCAGCAGATACATCGGCACCTGGGGCACATTTTCCTCCACGCGGAAGCGCTCCACGCCGTCCACATACCACGCCAGATAATCCGGCGTCCACAAAAGGCCATAGAGATGAAAGCCCTCAGCCAGATTCGGCCCTGTGTAATTGTCGCTTACGCTCACCAGTTGATCGTTGATCATGGTGTGATTCGACAGATAGACGATGTTCGGCTCGTGGCCCAGCACTTCCAGAATATCGATTTCCGGCGGCCACGATCCATCACCGGGCATCATCCACACGGCAGGCCACAACCCCTGCCCGTCAGGCATCCGAGCGCTGACTTCCACATAGCCATACTGAAAATCGAATTTCTCAAAGGACGTGACCATGCCCGATGTGTACGAGAAGCCGTTCATGCTGCGATCCTCGCCCACCAGATGCAGTGCGCCATCCTGCACGCGCACATCGTCAGCCTGATACCATTCCAGTTCGTTGTTGCCCTCATTGGTGCAGCCGTCGTCTTCCCAGGGATAACACGTATTCCAGCGGGCAGTATCCAGGCTGTCGCCCTCAAAATCATCGCGGAACACGGGTTCCCACGTATACCCGGCGGGCAGCACGCCGCTTACTGCTTCCGCTGTGAGGCCGAGCGCGTTCGCCGTGAGCGGATCAACAATCGGGTGCCCGTTTTCGTGCCAGACAATGCCAAAACTGTTGGCATCATCATAATCCCACATTGCCCACGAAATGCCGTACTTTTCAAGTGCGGTGCGCATATCCCGCAAAAACGCGGCGCGATCCTCGGGCGCGGCATAGCGGGCGTATGCGCCGAATTCGTTACACATCACCGGCACGCCATACTGCTCGCCCCATGCCGCCGCCCGCTGGATTTGCTCATCGATCTTCGCGCTGTCCCACCGTGCCGCGCCGTATTCACGCACCCACGATCCCATCCAGTCTAGATCACTCCCGGCGGGGAACTGCGTGTCCAGCGCCTGCGCTGCCGCCTCGACATTTTCCGGCGTCATGGGGTAGGGGATGTCGCGCAGATACATTACTTCACCGGCCCAATCTGCACCCTGGTGGGTGAAGACGAATGGCTCATAAAAGTGGAAGTTGTAGATCAGGTTGGGATCATCCAGCGGCTGCAATTCCACAAAGGTATTCAGATTCGACCACTGCGCGCTGGTAACGATGATCGTGTGGTCCGGCGCGTTCTCGCGGATCGCCTTTACCAGCCGTTCCTGCACGGGCGGCCACAGCGCCGGATCATCCTGGTACACGGGTTCATTCAGCACTTCGAGAAATACCATTTCCGGATCAGTGCTGCTGAGATGTGCCGCAAACGCTCGCCAGAACGCCTCAAAGGTATCGATAAATGCCGGATCATCTTCCAGCCGCCCCGAAAAGATATTGTCGTAGTAGGTTTGATCCACGCTGTGCAGATCGACGATCACCGCCAGATCATACGCCAGCAGCCCTTCCAGTCCGCGATCAAACACCGCCAGCGCATCTTCCTTGAATTGGTTTTGGGCGGTGTCCCACACAAAGCCGAGATCAACCGGCAGCCGTACATAGGTGAATCCCAGATCATGGATCGCGGCAAAATCCGCCGCCGTGAAATGGGTTTCGACTTCGCTCAGGTTCTCCGGCCCATACCAGAACCAGCCCGACAAATTGATCCCCCGCGCCAGATGATCCGAGCGTGGCGTTTCCTGCGCATGAACCGGGGTAGTTAGCATGCATACCAGCCCGATAACCAGAATAAAACGTTTGCTCATAGGTTCCTCTTCGATTTGTCATGTCGTGCTATGGTATAATAGCACGGCGATTCGGGCCTTCACACCCTGCGCGGAGAAACATGGATTTTAAATTTCATCTTTACGTTCAAAAGCACCAGAACCAGACTCATACCGTCACGGTTGTTCCTTATTATGATCTGACTGCCTACGGTCCCAATCTCGATGAGTTGAAAGCGGAACTGGCTGAGGCGATCCGGGAACGGCTCGAAGAAACGCCGCCAAGTATGCTTCAGCATGTGGAATTTGATCCGGGGCTGGCGATGCGTAAAGTCCAGCTTGAGATTCGCCCGATGGATCGCAAAAAACGCAGCAAACGCCGCGAACTGGTCCCGCTGACTTTTAGCTTGTTGGTGAAGCCGGACGAGGAAAACAGCCAGCTTCTGGTTACGGTTCCCCGCTTGGGCAACCCGCCGCTGACCTTTTACGCCTACAATTGGGACGAACTGCTCGAAACGTCCAAGCAGGAAATTCTCGCGTGGCTGGATGATGTGACGCTTGATGATTTGCAGCAGTACCGCCATGCTCGCAGCGAGTATCTGGATACGGTTGAGGTCGAAGTGGATCTCAAAAAAGCCAGTGAACGCGAGGAGGATGGCACCTTTTCATCCTTGTTTGACCGCCTGCCGGACGGCGACAATTACTGGGCACTCAAAGAAATCGGCGTCGATCTGACGGCCCAGGCCGCTGAGGGACGTTTCCGGCGGGCCTATCACCGTGAAGATGAAGTCGCCGCCATCCTGCAAATTCTGGTCAGTTCGCGCCATAACAGCGTGCTTGTGACCGGACCCTCCGAATCCGGCAAAACGGCGGTGGTGCAGGAAGTGATCCGCCGCATCCAGCAGGGCGACTGCGACGAACTGTTAAATGGGCGGCATGTCTGGCTGATCACCCCAGATCGTATTATCGCGGGCGCGCAGTATATCGGCACGTGGGAAGAGCGTATCAATAACATCGTGGACGAATGCCGCCATGAACAGCACATTCTTTATGTGCCCGATCTGCCCGGCCTGCTCGAAATTGGGCGTTGGGCAAAGGGTGATAACAACGTCGCGATGGCGCTCAAACCCCACATCGCCAATGGAGACGTGATCGTGATCGGTGAGGCGTCCGGCGAACGGCTGGCGATGGGCGAGAATCTCGGTCCCACCTTTTTGAATCTCTTCCGCCGCGTCGAAGTGGCGGGGTTAAGCGAAGACGAGACGCTGTCGCTGATGGGCAATGTCGCCCGTGATATGGAGCGCGATCTGAACGTGCGCATTCTGCCCGATGCGATCCAGGCCAGCGTCGGACTCAGCCGCCGGTTCTGGCCCTACCGCGCCTTTCCGGGTAAAGCGGTTCGTCTGCTGGAAGAAACCGCTGCCGACATCACCCGCAAACAGGTGCAGCCTACCAACACAGGCGGTGGCAGTCTCTTTCGCCGGATTCGCAGCCAGGTGCGCGTCGGCAAGCCGGACGTGATCGAGACCTTCTCGCGTTTCAGCGGCATGCCCGAATTTATTGTGAATGATGAGGCGCGCCTCTCGCTCCAGGAAGTCGAGAATTATTTCCACGAGCGTATTTTAGGCCAGGATGAAGCGGTTGAGTCGATGGCCGATCTCGTGGCGACGGTCAAAGCGGGCATGAACGATCCCTACAAGCCGCTCGGCACCTTCCTGTTCATCGGCCCTACCGGAGTCGGCAAGACCCAGATGGCGAAAACCCTCGCTGCCTATCTCTTTGGCGACGAATCGCGTCTGATTCGCTTCGACATGAGCGAATACAGCGACATTGATGGGGTGATCCGTCTGATTGGGGCGATGGGTCACGAAGGTGAATTGACGCGCCGCGTGCGCGAACAACCCTTCAGCGTCGTGCTGCTGGATGAATTTGAGAAGGCATCTCCCCGCATTTATGATATTTTCCTGCAAGTTTTGGGCGAAGGCCGCCTGACCGACTCCGCAGGCAAAACGACCTTTTTCCACAATGCGATTCTGGTCCTGACCAGCAATCTCGGCGGCACCAATAAAGCCTTTCGCCCGCACGGCTTCGCGTTAGGCGAATCGGCTGATCCGAGCGTGGTGAATGCCGCGCTGAAGGAACATTATATGGCCGAAATCGAAGCCTATTTCCGGCCCGAATTTATCAACCGCCTGGATAAGATCGTCGTCTTCAGCCAGTTGACTCCGCTGGCGATCCGCGATATTGCCAAGCGCGAACTGAACGAAATTCTGCTGCGCGACGGCATCACCCGGCGTAATATTCTGGTCGAAATTGATGAAGCCGTGATCGACCTTGTGTTGGAACACGGTTACAGTCCCGAATATGGCGCACGCCCACTCAAACGCGAGATCGAGCGGCAGGTCGTCGCGCCGATGGCTCGCACGCTGGCGCAGCGCTCCACCCAGGAACAGGCCCTGCTGCGTGTCGTGGTTGAAGACGGCAAACTTGCCCTGAAGAATGTGCCGATTGATGACGCGGGCCAAAAGCTCACTGTCACCCTCGTCGGCGGCGCGGACAGCGGACGCAAAGAGCGTCTCGATCTGCCGCAGTTGGTCGAGGCTTTCGCTATGCTGCGCCGCAAATTGGGCGATTGGGCCGAATCCGATACCGTCAAAGAAATGAAGCGCGAAAAGGAAGCTCTCAGCAGCGCCGCCCATTCCTCCCAGTTTTGGGATGACCGCGACGCCGGGGATCGCATGCGCCGCTACTATTTTCTGGATCGTATCACCCGCCGCGTGCGCCAATTGTTGGACCGCGCCGAATATCTGGAAGACCTTGCCGTGTTGGTCAACCGTGAGCGTGATCTGCGTTACCATTCCGAACTCGCCCGCGATTACGAGGAACTGCACACCAATACCAGTTATCTCGAAATTGAGCTGCTGACTGCGCATCTGCCGCACCGCAATCAGGCCATGATGCTGATCCGCGCGATGGGTACGCCCGCCGCGCTGCCCGCTAAACCCGCTGAAGAATGGCCGCGCCGTTTGTCGGAAATGTATTTGTGGTGGGCCGAGCGAAAAGGTTATGATCGAGAAATCTACCTGCTCACACCCGATACTGCTGCGCCGGGGGGCAAAGCCTTTACGCGTTTGACGGCGGGTAGTTTTCAGGACGTCATGAAGCGTTACGCCCGGTATGAACACACCGACGAGATCGCACTGTGGCTCGATGGCAGCAACGTGTTCGGCTTCCTGAAAGGCGAGCGCGGCCTGCACCGCCTGTTAGCGCAGGATGTCACCGGGGCAGGGGAAGAGATCGCGCGGGTGCAGGTGTTCGCCATGCCCGAAGGCACCGATGTCAAAGGCTGGCTGGAATCGTACCAGCGCATCAAAACTGATATAGCGGAAGGCCACCATCCCGCGCCGCCGCAGGAAAAACACTCTGTCATCCGGCTGTACAGTCTGGGTAAGGGAGATCGGTTCGTGCGCGACCAGCGCACCGGCGTGCGCCTGACCAATATCAAAGATGTGATGAGCCGGGGTCTGATTGATGAGTTTATCCTGGCTTACCTGAAAACCGAAGAGTTGAATAATTGGGAGGATCGCTATCCGCCAACCTTCCCATTTAATTCGTAACGTTCTATTTTCTGGGGGTTATCCACATGTTCAAACGTTTGTCCTGGTTCGCGTTTTTTGTATTGGTATTGACCCTGTTGGCCGCTTGTGGGGATGATGAGGAAAAAGAAGAGAAGTCGTCTTCCAGCAAACTGCCCAAAGATGTCCAATCGGTGCTCGACTCGTATCTGAAGGAAGTTGAAGATGCCTCATCCTTGCAGCCCATTAATCACAAGGTAGACACGGCGGAAAAGGCCAAACACGTCGATGCCCTCTCCCTGACCTGGGGCGAGCCGGTATCCGAAGCGTGGTGTGTGACGGTCACTCCGCCGGTGGTCCAGAATATCCACG
>DATAMF010000658.1:0-5838 GCA_036260665.1 Aggregatilineaceae bacterium
CGCGCAGCGTGGGTATTTCACACGTTGGTCCCGCCTGCTCGTCTAACTCAGTGGCTTTATTGTAAGCGTCTACGGCGGTATCGCGCTCGATCTCAAACTGGGTGCGCCCCTGCTTGGACATGGACAACCCCAGCACCACAACCACGATCACTACCGGGATCAGAATCGCCATAATGACGGCAATGTTGGTGGGGATTCCCTGGCGACCTTCGGCATCGGGCGTAGGCAAAACCTGATTCAGGGCGCGCTGCAAAAAGTTGAGGAACGCTAGCAAGCCGCTCAAAAGGGCGCGCAAAACACGACGAATCCCGTACATGAGCAGCGCCGGGAAGTTCTGGACCGCAGGCGATGACCGATCCGCGACGGTTGAGGCCATGTCCGATACGCGCTCCATCGCGGCTTTAGCGCGGCGGCCTGTTGTATCCTCGTCGGGAGGCGGGCGCAGTTGACCGGTAGTGGTACGCCCGGTTTGGGATGAAGAACGCGCAGGAAGCGGCGGCGCAGTGTTCGGCGTTTCAGCCGCCACTGCCGGGACTTTTGAACTGCGCGGCGAAGGCAGCTCCACGCGAAACTTCTGGGTGCTGCTCTGCGGCGCAAGGTGTTCAGGATCGGGTGTGCCGGGTTCGATAAACTGAATCACGGTGGCAGAGGCGCTGCCGCGCGCGAGGCCCTTGATCTGATCGAGCGCAGCGCGCACGTTGTCGCCTTGCAGGGCGGCCAGCAGCGCGGTGTCGTCGGCTTCCAACAGGCCCGTGTCCGCAAGGAGCATCATCTGACCGGCGGCAACGGCATAACGCCCTAATTGAATTTCAGGGTCCGGCCCTGTACCCAGCGGTGTCAGATTCATCGACAGGGAATCGCGGCGATCAGCCGGAAAAGTCAGCAGCGCGCCAGCCTGCCCAAGCGCGCCAAAAACCTGCCCACTGCGCGCGGTGTAAAGTTCATCGCCATGCAGCACCAGGGCCAACGCGCTGACCCGCTTTGCTTCGCCTGACTGCTGGTTCGAGGCGATCAGGTGCCCATTGACGGTGGTGATCGCTTCGCGCAGGCCCCCCGTGATCCCGCCGCTGCTGCTAAAATAGGTATCGGCGGCAAGGCGCGCGAGGCTCTCAAAAAATGCGGCGGGCGCGGCAGCCTGCCCGACGGGAGTCAGCAGAATAAAAAAGGTATCCCCTTCACGGATACGGGGAGCACGTTTGGGCGCGGTTTCGGCTAAAGCCCCAGGGGGCGGCATGCTGACGGCGCGCCCACCGACCACTAACAAATGTCCGGCAAATGCTTGTAACGGCATAACTTTTTCCCAGAGATAAAATGTTCTATAGTAAATGGTAGATCAGGAACGTGCTTTTAGCGAACTGACTCCGTGATACAATAAAACTGTTCAAGGAGCATACTATGGAAATTATTCTCAGTGCCCTTTGCATCGTTGGATTTTTAGCCTTGTTTTTGATTTTTTCCTCCGTGCGTATGGTGCAGGAATACGAGCGCGGTGTGGTTTTTCACCTGGGGCGGCTGGTCCAATCCACCAAAGGACCGGGGCTGTTTCTGGTGTATCCATTTGGAATTGACCGGGTAGTGAAGGTCGATCTGCGCGTGGTCACGCTCGATATTCCGCGTCAGGAGTGCATCACGCGGGACAACGTCACCGTCGGCGTAAACGCGGTGGCCTATTTTCAGGTGGTAGAACCCCGGCGTGCGGTGGTCGCGGTGCGGAACTACGCCGACGCGACATTCCAGATCGCCCAGACAACCCTCCGCAGCGTGATCGGACAGGTCGAACTGGACGATTTGCTCAGCCAGCGCGAACAGGTGAATACGAATCTCCAGCACATCATCGACGAACAGACTGAACCCTGGGGTGTCAAGGTGAGCATTGTGGAGATCAAAGACGTGGAACTGCCGCCGCAGATGCAGCGCGCCATGGCCCGGCAGGCCGAAGCGGAACGCGAAAAGCGGGCCAAGATCATCCATGCTGAAGGTGAAATGCTGGCCTCGCAGCAGTTACAGCAGGCAGCCGCCATTATGTCACAAGAACCGGCAGCGATCCAACTGCGCTATTTGCAGACGCTGACGGAAATCGCGGTGGAGAAAAATTCGACGATTGTCTTCCCCATGCCCATTGACTTGCTGGAAACCTTGATGAAGATCATGGACCGTAAGGCGCAAAGCGGATAACGAGAAGGGCAGGCTGAAAAGCTTGCCCTTTTTATATTTTCACAATCGTTCTAAGGGCATCATTTCCTATTCATTGCCTCCCACCCACATCTTCCCGAACGTAGCTCAGCGGCTCCTCCTTGCTGCGCCCGCTTTTCCCCTCACCCCCGACATGATTAGCTGAGGGAGCTAAGGCATCTCTCGTGTGGCCTGGTTTACGCCTCTGCGCCCAACGTTTATCCATTATTTGCATAATTTTAATGGGCTTTAAGTTTTCCTCTGCTTTAATAAAATCAGGTACATCATTTCGGTCTATCAGGGGGGCAACATGGCGGTTACCGTTGGTTGGGACAATCCCGAACACACGGTCCTTTTGTATGACTTTTCTGAAACCTGGACCTGGGAAGAGCTTTTTCGGGCAGCACAGGAAGATGACAGCCTACTTGAGGGAATTGAACATACGGTTCACCAGATTTTCGATATGCAAAAAACTCGCATGATTCCTTCTAACCCGTTAGCGCGCATGGAAAATCTGGCGCACGAGATCCGACCGACCATCGGACTGATGATTTTTGTCGGGGGAACGCTCTGGTTCCAGACCATTGTTGATATATTCCACAACTTCTTTCTAAGCCGGATTGCGGGCGTCAAGGGACTCCACTTTGTCAAAAGTGTGGACGAGGGGCGCGCCATTATCGCGCAGTATGGCCTGGAACAGGTCGGTTAGACAGTTTCCCCCTACAAGCGCCTGGGATCACACGGTTCCAGGCCCTTTTTCGTACTCATCCCCATTTACACGTCATCCTTTACCCGGCGTGCAGTTGCTCCAAGGCGAACTGTTGCTTGGCATTTACGGCTGGGGTGGAGATAATGGTATAGGTTGATAGGAAAATGAGGGAGAAGCGTGAACGGGATTCGACAGGTCGCCGTGGTTGGGGCGGGCACGATGGGCGCGGATATTGCGCAGGTTGTCGCGCTGGGTGGGTACGAGGTGATTCTGACCGATACTGACGAGCGTATCCTGCGGCTGGCGCTGGCACGTGTCGCCCGCACCATTGAACAGGGTGTCCGGCTGAATAAGGTAGATGGGCTGACCGCCAACCGCGCCCGGCATGCCTTTCGCATCACCACCGATCTCGCCAAATGCGCCCCGGCGGATGTGGTGATCGAAGCGGTTTATGATGATCTCGATGTGAAACAAGACCTGTTCGAGAATCTGGATGAGATCGTCCGCGACGATGCAATCCTGGCGAGCAGCACCAACACCCTTTCGATCACAACGCTGGCGCAAAAAACACGGCTGCCGGGACGAGTCATTGGGACGCATTTTTTCAATCCGGCCCATCTCACCCGGCTGGTCGAAGTGGTGCGGGGAGAAAACACACGCCCGGAAACGGTGGAACAAGTGCTGCCCCTGATTCGGAAGATTGGGAAAACGCCGGTGGTGGTGCAGGATACGCCCGGCGGGGTGGTCAACCGCCTCACCCTGGCCTATATGGGCGAAGCGCTGCATCTGCTGGACGATCAGAGCCTGGATGCGCCGACGATTGATCGATTGTTGGAAGATGCGGGTTTTCCGATGGGACCGTTCCGGCTGATGGATTTTCTGGGGGTGGACTCGGTGCTGGATGTCTGCAAGATGGTCTATGAAAACACCTTCCACGCCTCAACGTACCGCCCCCATCCGCGACTGAAACGAATGGTCGAGGCCGGGCGTATAGGACGTAAGAGCGGACAGGGATTCTACTCGCGGGAGACGCCGTAATGCGCGTGCTGATCGTCGGGGAAATACCGTTTGTGGATACGCTGGCCGGGCTGTGCCGCGCCAAAAATCACCGAGTTGATCTGTTTATGAGCGATACACTGGAAGACCAGGAAACGCTCGATAACATGGTGCGGGCGGCGACGCGCTGCCAGATGGCGATTGAAAGTCTGAATGAGTCGCAGTCGGCAAAACTGTGGCTGGTGGAAGGCGTGGAAGTCAATCTACCGCCCGACGTGCCGCTGCTCGCCAGCGCATTGGCAACCAGCTCCACCGAAATCGCCAGTTGGACGCAGCACCCGGAGCGTGTAGTGGGTTATGGCCTGCTGCCGCCGATCCCGACAGCAGGCTTGGTCGAGTTTGCGCCTGCCCAACAGAGCGATTTTCAATTTGTGATGCAAGCGCGGCGTTTTTGGGAAGAACTCGGATTTGGCACGGTGCGCGTGCCGGACGGCGCGGGACTGGTGCGGCCCCGGATCATTTGCAGCGTGATCAACGAAGCGGCGCGTGTCCTGGCAACCAGTGGGTTGAGCGTCGAAGACTTGGATACAGCGATGCAGCACGGCACCAATTACCCGCGCGGTCCGCTGGCCTGGGCCGACGAGATCGGGTTGGATGTAGTGGTTGGCATCCTGGAAGGCTTGGTCCGCTACTGGGGCGATGAACGTTTCCGACCTGCGCCGCTGCTGCGCCAGAAGGTCTATGCGGGGCACCTGGGACGTAAAACCGGGCGCGGATTCTACAAGTATGAACTCACGCCCTAAATCGACGGCTGACGCCCGGAAATCAGGTCGTCATAGCACATAATTAACTCATCCATCATCATCGGCCAGGACTGCGTTTCCGCAAACATCCGCGCGTTACGGCCCATAATCTGGCGCTTGCTGGGAGTTGAGAGGACCGCGCGAACGCCATCGATCATGCCGCGCACATCTCCCACACTGAAAACATAGCCGTTGACGCCCGGCTGCACCATATCATCCACACCGCCCACACGTGACGTGACGACGGGCAAACCAGCCGCCATCGCTTCGATCAGCACCAGCCCAAAGGTTTCCATTGCCGAGGGGAACACAAAAATATCGGCGCTGGAAAAAGCGGACCACAATTCTGTCCCGCTCAGATACCCCATAAACTTGGTGCGCGTTCCGGCAAAATGCTCTTCGAGGCTCTGGCGGGCGGGACCATCGCCCACAACGGCCAGCCGCGTCCCCGGCACATGATCCAGCACCGCGCGGATTTTGTCGATCTGCTTCTCGGTGGAAAGTCGCCCGACATACAACATAATGGCATCGTCGGGATGACCATCACTCAGGCGGCGGCGCATGTCGTCGCTGGAATGGCGGGGATGGAATTTGTCCGCATCGACCCCTCTTCGCCACAGGCCGACATTCCGCACCCCGTGATCGAGCATTTCGCGCTGGATCAGCCGCGACGGAGCCAATGAATAATCCGCCGCATTAAAATTCGTGCGCGTGTACCACCATACCACCGGCTCCAGGAAGCCCAAACCGAAGTATTGGGTCATAGTAGCCAGGTCCAGGTGAAACGAGGCCAGCGTGGGCAGATTTAGGCGTTTCGCCATCATCAGGCCGCCCGTGCCAACCAGCGTCGGGTGGATAAAGTGGGCAATGTCGGGTTGGAAGGCTTTGACTTCCCGATAAGTGCTGATGGTGGGAGGGCCGACTTTCAGTTCAGGATACAGCGGCAAACGCACGCCGGGCACACCAACAACTTTTTTGCCGCGATATTCCGGCGGCTGATTGTGTAATTTGGGCGCAACCACCATAAATTCGACATTGCGTTTGATGAGATGGTCCATTAACAAGACAAGGACGGTAACAATACCGTCCACTTTGGGTAGAAAGGTTTCGGTGAAAAGCGCCACACGCATGACGGCCAATCCCCTCTAGTTGCTGCAT
>DATAMF010000660.1:0-2564 GCA_036260665.1 Aggregatilineaceae bacterium
CCGGTTCCTGAAAAATAATAAATCGCTGTGTCTTGCATCGGATCTTCCTCCAATATTGTTCATTCTTTTTGTTCCTTTACGTTTGCATCATACCGGTAAACCACCTACCTCGTCATCGATCAAAGGTTAGATTGCGGGTTAGATTCTTGTTCACAGCACTTTATGCAAATGTTTTTATGATTAGGAAGAGAGCATTCAGTAACTCATCCGAGTGTGAATGGTTCTGTGGGGGGACGCGACGATCTTGTGTCGTGCGGTCTGGTGAAGAGGTTAGGCCATCACCTCGTTAAGCAAGACCAAAGACACGAGGAGACCCCCAGCTTATGCCCGAGGCCCGCACTCTACAATGAAATCAGAGTTTCCGCATGTTATCTGTGAAATAACATCAGTGCTCGATTACCGATTTTGTTTGAAAATTTTTCAGCGATTTCAATCGTGTGGTATGGTTTTTGGTGAAGCAGTGATCAAATTTTAATTTGGTCTAATCAGAAATGTTACAAAATAAAGAGTTTTCCGTTTAATAAGGCATACAGAAATCAGCAATTGCTTCTGCTAGCCTTCAATTAATATAAGCTTTTCTTCGTGGGGGACATGGTGCGCGGTTGATCTGCTCGCATCCAGAAAGCCCTTGATGACGAATCGATTACCGCGGCACGTATGGGAAGATTCTATGCTAAAGATCCTCATCATCGACAATAACATCCTCTTTCGAGAAGGCCTGACTAATCTGCTCCAACGCGAGGCGGGCATTCAGGTGGTTGGAGAAGCGGGGTCGATCAGCGAAGCGCTTGAAGGAATGAAGGGCATCGAACCTGACATTGCCCTGGTCGAAGCTGAGCTGCCGGATATGGAGGACTTTAACGGAATCCGCCTGCTGCGCGGCAGGCACCCGCAGATGCAGGTGGTGCTGATCAGCACCCAACCCTCGGAAGAGTTATTAATCTACGCTGTGCGGAACGGCGCGCGCGGTTACATGTATAAGAACTGCTCCCTGTCGAAATTCATGGCCGCCATCCGCGCGCTCGAGCGAGGCGAGGCGGTGATCCCGCGCGCGATGGTCGGCCGCCTCCTGGACGAATTCACCCGCCTCACCCTGCCCAGCGAGCAGGATGGGCTGGGTACGCTCACCCCAAGGGAATTAGACGTGCTGTGCGAGCTGGGCCGCGGCCGCTCCAACCGCCAGATTGCCGAGCGGCTCGACATCGCCGAAAACACGGTTAAGGTCCACGTCCACAACATCCTGGAAAAGCTCAACCTGCGCAACCGCCGCCAGGCTGCCCGCTTTGCCCGTTACCAGGGGGTGGTGAAGGCCAAGGTCCCGCAATCGTTATCTTCGCAGGTCAATTAGCTGCTGTAGCGCTCCTCCGCCGGCACGATGCTCTTGACCAGCAGGATCGCGGCGAACGAAATCGCAACCAGGATCACCGAAAGGGTCAGGGCAATGTTGAGGTCTACCTCGAACCCCAGGTAGATGGCGATCGGCATGGTCTGGGTCCGCCCTGGGAAATTGCCCGCGAAAATAATCGTCGCGCCGAACTCCCCCAGCGCGCGCGCCCAGCTCATCATGCACCCGCCTAAGAAGGCAGGCCGCGCGAGCGGCAGCATAATATACTGGAAGACCTGGGCGTGGCTCGCGCCGTCCAGCTGCGCCGCCTGCTCGATTTCCGAGTCGATGCTGCCAAAGCCCAACGAGGCCGAGCGCACGTAAAACGGCGCAGAGATAAACACCTGCGCGATAACCACCGCCGCCGAGGTAAAGGCGATATGGATGCCCAGCGCCTCTAGGCTCTCGCCAATCACCCCGCGCCGCCCAAGCGTCAGCAGCAGCGCCACGCCTGCCACCGATGGCGGCAGCACGATGGGCAGATCGATCAGCGTGTCGACCAGTTTTTTGAAGCGGAACTGCTGGCGCCCCATCAGATAGGCCACCGGCGTGCCCGCCAGGATGGTGATCAGCAGGCTGACCAGCGAGGTCTTCAGGCTGACCGCGATGGCCTGGTAAACCTGCGGCTGGCGAAATCCATCCAGCCATTCCAGCGGGCCGGTGCGCGTGAACAGCAGCACCACCGGGACGGCAAAAAATAACAGCATCGGCAGAGACAGCGCCTGCCACGTGCGCAGAAACAGCTTTGCCGGCGGGCGGCTGGGTTCCGGGCGACCGGGAATGATCGAATCCATAAGTAGCGTTCATTATACCGCCCCATCCAAAAAAATTGACAATTGTAGACTGCCGCGCTACACTAATTTCAGCCTCGATCGTGGAGGGGAACAGATATGCTCGATCCAACAAAAACCACCCACCCGGAACCCGTGGAAGCCTCACCGAAGCCCAAAAGCCCGCTCCTCCGGGTGATGCACGCCCTGGGCCGCCTGACCCGCGACGCAAGCTCCGGCGAAAACCAGAAGGCAGTGCAAATGTTCAACCGGATGAGCGCGGCGCGCGAGGTATTCTCCGGCGCGCCGCTCAAGCGCGCAATCCAGCGCGCCCGCGGCATCCGCGCCTGGCCCGTCACCAGCGGCAGCTACGTGGTCTCGGACCTGTCTGGGTGCGTCGCCATCTGCAC
>DATAMF010000667.1:0-2942 GCA_036260665.1 Aggregatilineaceae bacterium
GGTTGGAACTCGGCTATATGGGTGTTGAAAATGTGGGAGCCATGATCATGTCTAAACCTGCGCCGGATGTGATGGTGTGGGGATTCATTCTGACCGGGCCGGACACCTATACGGATGACTTCAAAACGCTGGGCCTGGACGTGGTGGGCAGTGTGAACTACACCGGCACCGGGGCGGATTTGATGAATGCGCTGCTGGCGGGCGCATCAACCGCGCAATAATGTAGGTAGAGCTAAAACCAGGCGGGCCGCAACACCCGCCTTTTTATTTCATCGTCCTGATCGGCGCTTTTGGGCACAGCGCTCTTATTTGCTCACAAACTAGCCGGGGAATATACTGCATCTCAGGCGTTGTTTTTCCGTAGGGGGAGTCATCATTATGGGCATGGCGAATCTGTCGGGCACCATTCTCGGCCAATACGAACTGCGCGATCTGATCGGAATCGGCGGCATGGGGACGGTGTATCGCGGCTTTCAGGCCGGGCTGCGGCGCGAAGTCGCAGTCAAGGTCATGTCTCCCCAACTCGCGCTGCAACCCGGCTATCTCGAACGCTTCAACCGTGAAGCCCAAACTGCTGCATCACTCGAACACCATCATATCATCCCCATTCATGATTACGGCACCCAGCAGGGCTACAGTTATATCGTCATGCGGCTGCTGACAGGCGGCACGTTGGCCCAACGCATGGAACAAGGATCATTGCCCTCGATTAGTGAGACGGTGGAACTGCTCAAACAACTCGCCAGTGCGCTCGATTATGCGCACAGCCAGGGCGTGATTCACCGTGACATCAAACCCAGCAACATCATGTTTGACAACCAGGGCACCGCTTATCTGGTGGATTTTGGGATCGCCAAGCTGACCGAAGCCACCCAAGCGCTGACCTCGTCTGGAACGGCGATGGGCACACCCGCCTATATGTCCCCCGAACAGTGGCGCGCCGAGGAACTGACTCCCGCAGCCGATCAATACGCGCTGGGTGTCATGATTTACGCGCTGCTGACCGGACGTGCGCCGTTCAGCGCCTCGACGCCCTACGCCCTGATGCACAAGCACCTCAACGAGCTGCCCACTCCCCCACAGGTCATCCGCCCCGATATGCCAGAGGCGGTGGGGCAGGTTCTCAACCGGGCACTGGCGAAATACCCCGCCGAACGATTCCCAACGGTCACGGCCTTCGCCCAAGCGCTGGAAGGCGCGCTTGCAGACCGTGCGCATTATGGCGAACGGACCACCTTTTTTACGGCGGCGATTCAACCCGCGCGATTGCCGGGCATGACTCTGCCCCCCGGTGGAGGTGCGACCCCCGGCTATTACGCTTCCATCCCGCCTGCGCGCCCGCTGTATAAACATCCGGTGATGTGGATCATGCTGGTCCTGCTGCTGGCTGCGCTGGGTGTGATTGTGGCGCTTCTGGTCGGAAATCGGAAGGAAGAAAAAAACGATCAGGCCGTAGCGCAGGTTCCAACCGCAACGGATACGCCCGATTTCACGGCGACGGCGGACAATCTGTTTTATACGCGGCTGACGCAAACCGCAGCACAATGGACCGTCACACCGACGCCAACCAGGACAATTCCGGCGACACGCACCCCCGATATGACGGAAACCGTCGGCGCGGCGCTCAGTTTGGCGCAAACGGAAACGGCAGCGGCATGGACCGCGACGCCCACCCACACCGCGACTTCAACCGATACCCCCATTCCGACCAACACGCCGCGCCCGACCCTGACCCAAACGCCCACCGCTACGCGGACGCCAACAGCTACGCGGACACCGACTCGTACCCCCACGCGGACACCCACCCGCACGCCGACTCGAACCCCGACCCGCACGCCGCGTCCCAGTGCGACGCGCACACCGCGACCAACAGCATCCCCATTCCCTCGGGTTACTCCGCGCCCGACAGTAACCCCGGTTCCTTATAACGGCGTCCTCTTTGAAGACACGTTTGGAAACGTCCTGGACCACTGGGATTATCCGAGCGCCAGCGTCAGCGCTCAGAAGGATGGTGAGGGCCGCGTTGTACACATGCAGGGGCGTGATTGGATCACGATGAAACTCAAGCATGGCGGGCGCTGGACCGATTATGCGGTGGAAGTGAAAGTCAAGATTCTAACCGCTACCACCGGACAAACGCCTGACGTTTTTGTTGGCATTCGTGACGGCAACCGGGGCAATTATGTCGGGTGGTTGAGCGCGGTTCAATTCCAGCCGGGCCTCGGCAGTAATCTGGATGGGCAATGGCGCAGCTTAGATGGCGGCATCGCTTTTGATGACTCGCTGAATGTCTGGCGCACACTGCGCCTGGAAGCGCGGGGCAGTCAAATCAAATTTTATGTGGATGGTACCCTGATTTCGACGGTAGAAGACAGCGAGCTGCCACGCGGCACCATCAGCATCACCACTGCCCCCGGTGTCAAGGCATATATTGACGATGTAAAAGTGATCAACTTCATGGGATGAAAAAGAAAGGCGGGCCGCAACACCCGCCTTTTTTATTTTAATCAGTCCGCCGCGCTATCCGCCGGAATCACCATGATCAGCTCGTCCGGCGCGGGGATCGCCTGCCCCGGCAGACGGCCCTGCATGCTCCAGGGGCCGGTCCACGTGATTTCGACATTCGCCAGCCGCCCATGCCAATCCTGCGATTCATCCTGGAAAAAGACCAGCTTATTCTGCGGAATCCGCCCGCGCCATTTGCCGTTGTGTTTGTCCTCGACCAGCACTTCGACGGTCTGCCCCAAAAAGCGGCTGTTGATCGCGGCGCTGACCTGGGCCTGTAACTCTTCCAGCAGCACATGGCGGCGCTTCTTTTCGATGGCGGGCACATCGTCCGGCATGGTGCGCATACTCAGCGTGTGCGGGCGTGGGCTGTAGCGCGCCAGGTGGACCTTATCCAGCTTGAGATCGGCCAGCAGATCATAGGTGTCCATAAACTG
>DATAMF010000017.1:0-2514 GCA_036260665.1 Aggregatilineaceae bacterium
CAGTTGTTTAACACCCGCTACGGCTATCTGAACCAAATTCTGGAGGTTTTCCACCAATCGCCCAAAGACTGGCTGAGTTCACCCGACACGGCGCTGCTGGCAACGATTATTATGCTGATCTGGGCCGGGCTGGGCTGGGACTCGCTGATTATTATGTCCGGCTTGCGCAATATCCCGCGCGAACTATATGACGCGGCCAAAGTGGATGGCGCGGGGCTGTTCCAGGTCTTTTTCCGTATCACCTTACCGCTGCTGCGTCCGGTGTTGGTGTTTGTACTCACCACCGGCTTGATCTTCTTGCTGGGGTTATTCGCCCAGGTTCAACTGCTGACCAATGGACGGCCTAAACATACCACCGAAACGGTTGCTCTCTACCTGTATTCGCAGGGCTTTGAGAATCAGAATTTTGGCTATGCGGCGGCGATTGCCGTAGCGCTGGCCCTGATCATTTTTGTGATCAGTTTTCTGAACTATGCGCTTTTAGGTCGCCGGATGGAGTATTAAGATGCTGACAAAACGGCAAAAACGCATGCAGATGGCCCTAGCCGTCGTGTTATGCTTTATCTCAATTTTTTATGCAATGCCCTACGCCTGGATGATCTCAACCTCGTTCAAGCCCGATAGTGAACTTTATGATCAATCTTTGTTACCCAAACACCCCACCCTTAATCAGTATGATCGGTTATTGAATGGATATGCGTTAAAAAGCGGCAAAATCGTCAAAATCGAGTATTTCAGATACTACCAGAACAGCCTCATCGTCACCATCACCAGCGTGCTTTTGATCCTGACGCTCGATGCGCTGGCCGCTTTTGCTTTTGCCAAATATAACTTTTTTGGCAAAAACATTTTGTTTTGGATCATGTTGATGACCATGATGCTCCCCATTTATGCGACTCTGATCCCCTCCTATATCCTCTTCTCGCGTTTCTATGAGTGGGTAAATTCCTACAAAGCCCTGATCATCCCAGGAGTCGTGGACGCCTACGGCATCTTTTTGCTGACGCAGTATATGCGCGGCATTCCCACCGAACTTCTCGATGCGGCTCGAATCGACGGGGCCGGGCCGCTGCGCACGTTTTGGCATATCGTGGTTCCTCTCAGCCGACCCGTGTTGGCGACTCTTGCTATTTTTAAATTTTTGTCGGCCTGGAATGACTATCTCTGGCCCCTGGTTATCATCCGCGAAGAGAAAATGTTCACGCTGACTCTGGGTATTGCTCAAATGCAGGTCCGTCAGGGCATGGTCGTGTGGGGCATCCAAATGGCCGCCGCTGTCTTGGCGACTATTCCGGTATTGATACTGGTTTTTGCCATGCAGCGCCAATTTTTACGCGGCATTACAACGGGCGCGATCAAGGCTTAAGGGGAAAACTTATGAAGATCAGACTCTTTATATGCCTGGCTCTTTTGCTCAGTTTTGGCGTTGAATGGTGGCATCCGGTCCGGGCGGATGGCCCCCATCGCTGCCACCCTGATCGCCGATTTTGACAGCGAAGATGCGCTCGATAACTGGTGGTCCTATCTGGATGATTTACCGGCTGGAACCGTTTTTCAGTTCCAGCGCGATACCAGCACGCCATTTAACGGTTCTGCCGCGCTTCGTCTAGACATGGACATCGCCGCGGGAGGTTATGCCGGGCTGGGCTATGACTACGGCGTATATCCCGACTGGACGCGGAGCGAGGGGCTTATTTTCCAGGTGCGCGCCTCTGCGCCGGGGATTCCGCTCGTTATGGTCATCCATCTGGCCGATCCCTCACAGACTTCGCCCGAATCGCCAGGAGTCACGCCCTTTGGCTGCCCGTTTGCGACTCCACCCGGCAGCGAAAACGACTGGATCACCGTCACGCTGCCCTGGGATGGCTTCGAACGCCAGATGTGGGTCGGAGAAACCGGCCTCATGGAATTTACACCGAACCCGATTGCCGGAATCGAGATTGCCGTTGAAGCATCGGAAGAATCCCGGCTAACCGGAACACTCTGGTTGGACGATCTGCGCGTGATTTCGGAGGAAGATTTAAACGCGGCACCCGCCATTAATCCCCTCGCAGCGGACGTTCCCGTGTTGGTTGCCAGCCAGACGGGTTATCGCCCCGCAGACCCCAAGCGGTTTGTCACCAGTTCGCCAGTCCAGGCATTCTCAATTGTTGATGATGCAACAGGCGAAACGGTCTATGAAGGCCAAACCATGCCCTGGGGCTATGATGAGGACAGCGATCAGACGCTCTATTGGGGCAACTTTGATTCGCTGTCGGCATCGGGACGCTACCGCATTGTGATCCCCGCTGTGGGCGAAAGTGCTCCCTTTGACATCGATCCCGATGTATTTGTCCAACCGCTGCACATGGCCGCACGTGCGTTTTATCTCCACCGCAGCGGAACCGCCATCGAGGATACAGTGGTCAGTGGCTGGTCACATGCGGCAGGCCACCTTCAGCCTGCGATCCTGTGGAAAGACCGCTCCATCGCGCGGGATGTGCATGGCGGGTGGTACGATGCGGGAGATTTTGG
>DATAMF010000036.1:0-8368 GCA_036260665.1 Aggregatilineaceae bacterium
GGATAACCCAAAAGATTAAGGGTCATGGCCTGGGTGATACAACTCGCCAAACCGTTATCATAGCCCCAGACGCTGCTTTTATCCCATTGGCGGAATAACATGGGCTGGGACTGGTTGAACCAACCGGAGCGGGTATCGGACCAGGGGTAACGGGCGGCGATCTGCTCCACATACTGGTGATTGGCGCGGTTGGGGGAGCCGTTGTCGTGGCGGGTGGTGCCGGGCATGTGATAGAACATGCCTTCTCCCGCATCAAATTTAAAGCCATCCAGGCCAACACTGGCGTGCAGATGGGTAAGGTTGTTCAGATGCCACTGCATCGCGACGGGGTTGGTGACATCCAAAAAAACGGCGGTGCCTTCCCACCACTGGCCGATATACGGCGAGCCATCGGCACGGCGAATGACATAACCCTGGTCGATGGCGGGCTGGAAGTGTTCGGATTGGGGCGTATAGAAAGGCACACACCAGACTGTGACCTGCATGCCCATCGCGTGCAGGGTTTGGATCGTTTCGGCGGGATTGGGGAACTTTTGCGGATCAAAACGGGTGTCGCCAAACTGCGTCTGCCATTTGGCGTCGATGCCGAAGTGACCACAGGGAAAGTCATAGTCTACGATTTTCTGAGCGAAAGCGGTGATTTTGTCGTGTGAAATATCGTTTTTGAAATGCGCCCAACTCGTCCACAGCACGTTTTCGGTCAGGTGGGCGGGCGGCGGCGGGCTGATCGGCGTGTTCGACCAAAACGCCTCGACGACTTCGCGCGCATTCTCGCCCACAAAAAAGCGCAGAGTCAGATCATGGCCCGAAATACGCAGGGCATGATCGGTTTCGAGGCTCGATGCCAAACGCGGGCGTTCGCTGAGCGGCGAAGGATGGGAAAAACTATGGGCGGGCGGTTCGCCAGTAAGGGGGGCGTTAAAACTGGTGGTGAGATCGTCGCCCTCGACTAATATTCCGACGCCATCGGAGGTGAGCCAAAATGGGTGCAGCAGGGTGAGCAGGCCCGTTGTGCCGTTGTCGCTGGTGATAAACGGAGCCGGATATTGGGCCAGTTTTTCGAGCGGCCAATGCTGGTTGCCCAGACTGCCCTGCCCGTACCAGTGCGCCGTACCCAAATCGATGACGATGTTTTGAACGCCGCGCCAGATTTCGCCGTGTTCCCAGGTTTCAATCTGGGGCTGCGCGGGATTTACCTGTTGGATAGGCAGACGATGTTTAATCATTGTCGCTCAACTTTTCGTAGGAGACACCATAGCCCTCCAGGTTTCCGGCGGGGTGAAGGCTGTGATTGATGGATAACTGCCAGGCTGAACCCGCTACATCCTGCAAGGTTGTGATCTGAACCGGCGCGGGGGCCGCTGTGATCCAGCCCTGGGCGGCGGCGAATCGGGCAAAATCTTCGACCCAGCAGCCCAGATAAATGACCTCACCTTGTCCCACCCGGTGCTGAGTGACAGCGACTTCTCCGGCGTTCAAGCCATCGCGGTAGTGATAAAGGGTATGGGCAGTGATGGGGGTAAGCGTCTCGGCCCAGATATGATAATTAAACACGGATTCCGCGCCCGCGCTAATCTGCGATCCAGGGCGGTGATCCGGCCATGCCGTATATGTGGCCGGGGGAACCGATGAAAACTGGCTGACGTGCGCGCCGATCAGATCACTGAGGCCGCCGCCGGGCAGCGTTTCGGCGGTGGCGATGTTGCTCAGTTCGCGGACACCGGAGCGGAAGGTCACGATGAGGCGTCCGCCCTGCTCCACCCAGGAGCGCCATTTTCCCACTTCGCCGGGATGAATCAGAATGGCGGCGGGAACGATCACCGTGTCGCAGCCCGTTAGATCAGCTTCGCGGGGGAGAAAATCGACGGGGATATTGGACTGCCAGAAGGCAGTATAAATCTGGCGGACCCAATTCCAATAGCTGAATTCCTGGGTCATCGGTTCCAGTTCAATCGACCACAGATCATCATAGTCAAAAATGATGCCGACTTGGGCCGATGGGCGAGCAAGATCGGGCAGCGATGCCAGATCGCGCGCGACCTGCTGTGCTTCGTAGTACGCCTGATCGGGTGTGCCGTCCCACTTAAACAGCCCGGTATGATACTGTTCCTGGCCGATACGTGAGGCGCGTTCGCGGAAATAAACCACCGCACTCGCTCCGGCGGCATAAGCCTGATGTGTCCAGACACGAACCTGGCCGGGGGGGACCGATGGATTATAGGGGTGCCAGTTGACACGCCCCGGCTGCTGCTCGATGACCCAAAACGAACGTTTTTTGAGCGAGCGCATCAGGTCCAGATTCATCGAGACTTCGGCGGGATCGTTCAGTCCGTGCGGGTAATTGTCGTAGGACACAAAATCGAGAGCCTGGGCGAGTTTCCAGTAGTCCAGGGACCAGTGGCGGATCATAAAATTGTGGGTGATCCAGTGCTGTGGGGCGTTGGCGCGCAGCAGATCGATCTGCATCTGCTGGAAAGCAACCCAAGTATCGGACGAGAAGCGGCGATAGTCGAGGCGCAGCGATGGATTTTGAGGTTCGGTGGTGATGCCGGGGACCGGAATCTGAGTCCAATCGGTGAAGGTCGTGCCCCAGAACTGCGTTCCCCATGCTTGATTGAGGATGTCCAGCGAACCGTAACGTTCGGCTAACCATTCCTGAAAACGCACACGGCACGAGTCGCAATAGCAGCGGGTTGTCTCTCCGACTCCGAACTCGTTATCCACCTGCCAGCCGATCACGGCGGGATGGTGCCCGTAATGACGGGTGATCACATCCACGATGGACCGGGCGGCGGCACGGTAAGGCGCGGTGCTGCCACAGATCACGCGGCGCGACGCGGTGCTGACGCGCACCCCGTCGATCCCGACCCGGCGAATTTCCGGGTACTGATGCAGCAGCCAGGGCGGGGGTGTCGCGGTGGGGGTACACATCACAATTTTCAGGCCCGCCTGAGACAGCACCTCAACGGCGTGATCGAGCCAATCGAAGGAATACTGTTCCGGCTGCGGCTCCATTTTATCCCAGGCGAATTCTCCACGACGCACCACGCTTAATCCTGCCTCGCGCAGGCGTTGCGCATCAACGGCCCATTGATCAACAAGCCAGTGTTCTGGATAGTAGGCGCATCCTGTTAGCGGCGGCATCAATAAGTCCTTTCCGGGTATGGAGATGGGAAGCCTGCACAGTATGCAGGCTTTTTTTGCGACGCAGTAGGCTAACCCTTCAGGCCCGATGTTGCAATGCCTTCGATAAAATATTTCTGGGCCAGGATGAAAATGATCATCGGCGGCAGAATGGTCACGGCGGCACCTGTCATGACCAGATTAGGTTCCGTACGGTAAACATTCCCCAACTCGATCAGCGACAACGTTAGCACATAGTCCTGCTTGTTACCCAGGTTAATGATAATAAACGGCCAGAGGAAACTGTTCCAGGCATAAAGGAACGTAAAAATTACCTGAGTGGCAATCGCAGGGGTGCTTAAGGGAACAAAAATGCGCCACAGGATACGAAAACGACTGCATCCATCGAGCAGGGCCGCTTCTTCGATCTCTTTGGGGATGGTCATGAAAAACTGGCGCATCATGAAGGTGCCGTAGGCGGTAAATATCCAGGGCACGATGAGGGACACCAGCCGGTTTTGCCAACCGAGGACCACCATCAGGCGGTACATGGGAACAATCAACACTGCAAACGGGATCATGATCGAGCCGAGATAGGCAATAAACAAGGTGTTGCGACCTTTAAAGGGAATACGCGAGAAGGCATACCCGCCAAAGATCGAGGTCACGATCTGCCCCAGGACAACACCTATGGTGACGAATGAGGTGTTGAGCAGCGAACGGTCCAGATTACGCAGGGAGAAAATCGCCTCGTAGTTTTTCCACTGAAACTCGACTTTTTCGGCACGGTTGAGTGGATTCTCTTCGGGCGGGGCCGCAAATTCAGACAGAAGCGCGTAGGTTTGGCGCTCGACATTTTCCGGGTCTTTGGGATCAACGAATTTATTCAGCTTGGGGGTAAAGGCCAGCACCAAGTCGCGCGTTTGACCGTTGTAGGTGACTTCGTAGATCGGGAATTCTTTGGCTTCCCCTTTACTGTTGGTTCGCGTTTCGACGCGCCCGGTGTCCTTGAGATTGGGATTATTCTCCAGCGGCAGGTCGAGCAAACTGGCGCTTCCGGTAGGCTTATCCACATCCACCTGATCCATGGTGGTGAAGCGCCCCCCCGTTACTTTTTCTTCGGTGGATACGACATCGATTTCCTGGCCGTTGATGGTCGCACGGTAGAGCGGCACTTCGGCCCCATTGTACATGGCGCTTAAGGGCTTATTCGGCAGGAGGCGCGGCGGCACATTATAGACATCGTCGGAGGTCTTGAGCGACGTAAAGAGCATATAGATAAACGGAAACAGCATCAGCAGTGCGCAGGCGACCAGCACCACATAGATGATGCCCCGGAGCGTCCAAAGTTGAATTAAACGGCGGTTACTCGTCATGGCTGCTCTAGTCCTCATAAGCCTTGGCACGCGTAAAACGGAACTGGATCAGGGTGATGGCAAAGATCATGGCGAAGATGATCCACGCCACGGATGATCCATAGCCAAACTCGAAGCTCTTGAAGCTCTTCCGGTAGAGGTAATAAACGGAGGTCGTGCCTTCAATCGGGATGGGATCAGTTTCGGAAAGCAAGGCGTAGGGTTCGGCAAACACTTGCAGGCCGGTGATGATGGTGGTGACGATGACGAAAAAGGTAGTCGGAGCCAACAGGGGGAGCGTCACATTGAGAAACTGCTTCCAACGGTTTGCGCCATCCACATACGCTGCCTCGTAAAGTTCACGCGGGACACCCTGCAACCCGGCCAGAAACAGAACGGTGTTAAAACCAATGGCCTGCCATGTGGCGAGCAGCACCACCGAAAACAGGATCAGGCTGGGATTGGTCAGCCAGCGGATTTCAGGGTCCGCGATGCTGGTGCCCAAGATACTGTTGATAAACTGCGTGATTTCGGCCAACCCAAAATTGATAAAACCGCGCGAGTCGTATAGCTGACGCCAGATCATCGCAGTACCGACGACGGCGGCCACCGAGGGCAAGAAGTATACCGCCCGGAAAAAGTGCATGCCCGGAATTTTGGAGTTTAAGAGGATCGCCAGGGCCAGCGCCGGGATTATGCTCAGCGGGACCAGCAGCAGACAGAAAAGAAGCGTGTTGCGCAGACTCTGCCAGAACAGCGTTTCCCTGGCCCCGATCACCAGCCGTTTGGAACCAACCGTGAAATGATCCAGCTCGTTGTAACCGGAATCCAATACCGAACTGGGATACACTTTGCCGCGCATGGTAATGGTCACCACGTCGCCTGTGGTGCCGTAGAACTGCCAATCGGCCCCGGCTTGACTTTTGAGTTCCCCCGTGACAGTTTTGCCGTATTCGAGTGGAAGTTTTTCGGGAGGAGCCACTTCGCCCGCGCCCGCCGATACCTGGGCAATCGCCAGACTGTAAGGTCCGGTGGTGCGACCTGTCTCGCCCGCCTGAGCATGGACGGCATAGAGGCCGGTTGCAGGTAGCGTGAATTCTTCAATGCGCGAGAGGGCGGGATTGCCCTCGGTGTCATCGTTGGAGGCCAGTTCTTCGCCATTGGGATCGCGCAGGACGACACTCGTATTTACATCACGTAAATCACTCTGGATTTTAAATTCAATCGAAAGAATATTTCGGTAGTTACTCAGTCCCACAAAATCCGGTGTGTGTCCGGGAACGCTTTTGGTAAAGCTGATATAAAACGACAGCAGTAAGGGTCCCGCAAAAAAGATCGCAAACCCCAGAATGTTGGGGGAGAGCATCAGCCAGCCCTGCCAAGCGATGCGTTGTTCGGGCGTTTCGCCAAAGTAGCGGCCCAATTTGAGCAGCGAATAGGCGATAAAAGCAGAGATACAGATGGCTAAGGTCGTGAAGATTGTGCGCGGCTCACTGTAGGTTTTGAAAATATGTTCAAGACCTTTGACTGCATCACCGGTCCAGAGCAGCACGATCAGGGTAAGCATCGAAAGCCCAACGGCGATCATTTCAATCGGATTGCGCCACGGTGATTTTTCCGGGATGCGCCCGGCGAGGCGGAAGGCGAGATAGGCGAATGCAAAACCGATTAACCAGGTACGGTTTTCGTGCAGGGCATTGGCGATGTCATCGAAGCCGACGAAAAGACCCCACAAATGCAGCAGATAAAAGATGCCCAAGACAAACATGACATAATTGAGCGCCAGCGCCAGCATACGTCCCAACGAGTGGCGGCGTAGCATGAGAATAGAACTCCAAACGGCGATGACTGCCGGGAGCAAGGCGACAAGCCCGACAAAACCCTGGACCGCATTGCCCAGATCATCATTTTTGTTCGGGAACCTGTCCATCTGGAAAATCGAGATGGCGACCAGGATGCTCAGCACGACCAGCACCGCATGCCAGATCATGGCGGCGGTTACAATTGAGGATGGGCTAGCCGGCCACTCCTGACTTCGAGGATGTAAGGTGACATCAGACATCGTTAAGCATCTCCCCAATGGGTTGTCGGGCGGGAAAGGGGCTGAGGGAGATCGGGATTGATCTCCCTCAGATTATCAATACGGAAGGGATTACTGAGCAGCCTCGAAGTAGCCGGAGACTTTGTCGCAAATGGTATCAGCGAATTCCTGAGGAGTTTCTTCACCCTTGAGAACTTTGTTGATCTCTTCGCCGTACACGCGGTCAATTTCCGACCAATCGCCTGCCCACAGCGGTGCTTCGGCCACGCCGTAGTTCAAGCCATTCAACCACGCCTGATTGTTCACTTTGCCATCGAAGGTCGCCAGGAAGGCGTCAATCGCGGCCTGATCGCTGTAGGCGCGGCTGGGGATGTTCGCGCCAAGCGCGGCAACTTTGCCCTGAATATCGGCGCTGGTGAGCTTCTTGACCAGTTCCCAGGCTTCCTGTGGGTGTTCAGTATTGGCGTTCACGACATAAGCACCCCAGAACAGCCAGTTGCTCTGACCCGCCGGGCCAGCAGGCAGTTCGGCGGCGTCCCAGTTGAAGGTCGCATTGGCGATCAGGTTGGGGGTTCCCCAGCGGCCATTGACGAACATGCCGACATTACCCGCTACAAATCCGGGTTCAGAGTCTTCGCCCCACGGCACAGCCAGTCCATCTGTATAGAGGGCCTGCGCGAAGGTGAGCGCTTCCACGGTGGCTTCGTTGCCGAGGCCGCAAGCGGTCCGGTCTTCGTTGAAGAAGCTGGAACCCGCTGCATTCACGAAGTAACCCCAGTTCGCCCACCACGCGTTCATGCCAAAGCCTTTGGTTTCCTCACCGAGGGCCGTGATCGCTTCAGCATCGGCGCGGAAGTCGTCCCACGTCCAGCTCGCGCCCATGCCGGGATAGTCGAGGCCAGCAGCATCAAACAGGTCTTTGTTATAGAAGATCACAAAGGCCGAGGCGTCGCGTGGTATGCCCCACAGCACAGTTGAACCGTCGGGGGAGTAGGTGAGCTGTTCGATCTGCTGTGGATAGAAGGCATTCACGTCGAAATCGGCATCGGCAGCCGCCAGATCAGCCAGATTCAGGATTAGGCCGAGCTTGGCAAAACGAGCCACATCTGTACCGGGGATCCAGAAGACGTCGGGGGCGGTGCCCGCGGTGATTTCGGTGATCAGGGTGTCCTGATAACCGGCGGTTTCCGATCCGCCCGGCTCATACTGGAGAGTGACGCCATCCCAAGCCGCGTCGATCTCATCGCTTGCCGCCTGATAGACATCGATTTCCGCCTGATTGTCAGGACGGGTACGCCAACGCAGAGTAATTTCGTCCTGGGCG
Source organism: Aggregatilineaceae bacterium (assembly GCA_036260665.1). Taxonomy (GTDB): domain Bacteria; phylum Chloroflexota; class Anaerolineae; order Aggregatilineales; family Aggregatilineaceae; genus DATAMF01. The sequence continues at coordinate 7,844 of DATAMF010000036.1, forward strand.
CTGGTCGGCAGCACGGGCAGAATCAGAGCCGCCAAAAGAACTACTACAAAAAGACGCTTGAACATTTTAGTTTTTTCTCCTTGAAACTAGATTTTCACACCGATGTTGTGACAGTAGGTGATGATAGGATGCGTTACCCTCCTTCGAGTTAAACGACGCCGGGTGCTGCTGCTGACGACTGGCGAATCACCAGATGGGTCGGCAGTTCAACCGGCTCAGGACGATTACCGTTAATGTCATCAAACAGAATTGGCGCCTTTTGCGGCTGTGCCGGGCTTACCCTTCTTGGTTCCGTACTTGCTACGGCTCTGGCCGCGCTTGTTGACGCCATCCGCATCGAGCGTTCCACGCACAATGTGGTACCGTACGCCGGGCAGGTCTTTCACACGACCACCACGGACCAATACCACACTATGTTCCTGCAAACCATGACCTTCACCGGGAATGTACGCGGTAACTTCGATCTGGTTCGTGAGGCGAACACGTGCCACCTTACGCAGCGCCGAGGTCGGTTTCTTCGGTGTC
>DATAMF010000055.1:0-4484 GCA_036260665.1 Aggregatilineaceae bacterium
AAATAACCTGGGCATTGATCGCTGCCGTTGACAAAGCGCTTGTGATCCGGCCCCCAGAATAATTTTCGCCTGAACGCACAGAAAGGACCAGCGGTGGATAGCCGAACAATTGTCGTGTTGAAAGGGGATCAAACGGGACAAGAACTGCTCGACGAGGCGCTGCGCGTACTGGACCCAGCAGTGATTCCTGCACCGATCCATTTCAAGGCATTTGATTTATCCCTCGAAAATCGCCGCGCGACCCAAAATCAGGTTGTCCTGGATGCTGCGGAAGCGGTAAAAACCTACGGATTAGGCATCAAAGCCGCTACGATTACGCCCGTTGATCCTGATGACGTGGGCAGCCCCAATGCCTTGCTGCGCGAAGCGATCAATGCCCAGGTTATTTTGCGCGTCGGGCGTCGTATTCCCGGTGTACGTCCCGTGGCGGGTGTTCATTCGCCTATCGCCGTCGTACGTATGGCCGTCGATGACGCCTACAATGCCAAGGAATGGCGCGAGGGCGACGGTTTGGATGAATTTGCTTACCGCACCGAAAAAATCACCCGCCGTACTTGTCGCGCGGTAGCCGAATTTGCATTCCGCTATGCGGCGAAAGTTGGTGCGAAGGTTTTTGGTGGCCCCAAATTCACCGTGAGTCCCATCTACGAGGGTATGTTCAAAGAAGAAATGGATGCAGCCTCGGCGCGCCATCCTTCTGTACGCTATGATCCGCAGTTGATCGATGCCACCTATTCCCTGCTGCTTGAAACATCGGGCGAACCGCTGGTGATTCCGGCGCTTAACCGCGATGGCGACGTGATGTCCGACTTGGTTATGAAGATGTTCGGAACTATCGCCGGAGCGGAGTCGCTGATACTGGCCCTGGATAACGATCTGCATACCAGTGCGGTTATTGCGGAGGCGACACACGGCACCGCGCCGTCACTTGAAGGGAAAAATGTGGCTAATCCCATTGCCATGATTCTGGCCGGTGCGAGTCTGCTCATCAATATTGAAACCGAAGCTGCCCAAAAGGCAGGGCGTGCGGTTCGCGAAGCGACCTTAGAAGCCGTCTATGATGGCATCCGCACATCCGATCTCGGCGGTCAGGCCACCACCAGCGAGTTTACGGACGAAGTGATTCGTCGAGTGAAGGCCAAACTCGCTGTTTGGGATGCGCTGGGGTAAGATTGATGAGCTATAGGCTTGATAAACAGCTTACATGGTAGGGGCAAGAGCCTCTACTTTTTATTTTGGGCAGATGACGGTGAAACTCATTTTGACGCACGACAATGCCGATTTTGACGCCGTAGCTTCGCTCTTGGCAGCGCACAAGCTTCATCCGACGGCGATTCCTGTGCTGCCCCGCCGAGTGAACCGTAATGTCGGACATTTCCTTAATCTGTACGGCGCAGGTATGCCGTTTGTCCATTCAGATGATTTGAAGCGTGGAGTCAGGACTGAGCGGGCGGTCGTGGTAGATACCCAGAGCTATGCGACGGCGCGTGGAATGCACCCGGATACACTGGTTCAATTTATCGATCACCATCCGTTAGATCGAAAACTAACCGAATACCAGCAGTACACGGGCGAATCCATTGGAGCCACCACGACGCTTTTGGTAGAGCAGATTCACGCCCAGCACATCACGCTCGAACCAGTCGAAGCGACCCTGCTGATGTTGGGGATTTACGAGGACACCGGGTCGTTAGTCTATGGTACAACGACACCTCGTGATATTCGCTGTGCCGCCTGGTTATTAGAGTGCGGTGCGAATCTCGACATGGTGCGCGAGTTTTTGCAGCATCCGCTGATGCCTGACCAGCAAGAACTTTATGATCTCCTGATCGCTAATATCCAGTCTGTGAGCATCAACGGTCACGTGATTATCCTGGCTTGTGCCCAGATCAATCACCATGTGGATGAAATTGCCACCCTTTCCCATAAATTGCGCGAACTTTATGATCCCGGTGCGGTGTTTGTCCTGGTTCAAGTGAATGACGATATTCAACTGGTCGCGCGGGGCAACAACGACGTGATCGATGTGTCGATTGTTGCCAAAGCCTTTGGCGGTGGTGGGCACAGCCGGGCCGCCGCTGCTTTGATTCGCGGGCGGCGGCTGGATGAAGTGCGGCCACAAATTCTAGAGATGCTGCCCCAGATTGTGAAGGCTTCGATACGGGTTGAAACCCTGATGTCGGGTGGCATCGTGCAAACAATCAAATCAACCGCGCGCGTTGAAACCGCCTTCAACCGCATGCAGCGCACAGGACACGAGGGATTTCCTGTTGTTGAGGAAGATAAAATTATAGGCTTGCTCACCCGGCGAGCAGTTGATCGAGCGATGAGTCATGGCATGGGCCGCCAGCAGGTTAAACACATTATGGAAGCTGGGCAAGTTACCGTGCGCCCTGATGACTCAATCGAGTTGTTGCAGCAGCGCATGATGCGCTCCGGGTGGGGACAAATTCCGGTTGTCGATGAACAGAATCGTTTGATTGGTATCGTTACGCGCACCGATTTGATTAAACACTGGGGCCAACGTGCGGATGCGCACCGCCATGTTGAAATTTTGCGCCGCATGCAGCAGGTTTTGTCGGCGGAATTGTGGAAGCTCATCGAGATTATTGCAGAAAAAGCCCAGGCATCCCATACCGGACTGTTTGTTGTTGGCGGGTTTGTCCGCGATCTGCTTTTAGAGATTCCTAACCACGATGTGGATCTGGTGGTTGAAGGCGATGCGATTGATCTGGTTCGGACGCTGCAAAGTGCTTATGGAGGCGAAATCCGCAGCCACAGTCAGTTTGGAACCGCGAAATGGCTGTTAGATGAATCTGCCACACAAGCGCTTGGGTTGAAAAAAAACGGCTGGCCGACCTCAATTGATTTCGCGTCGGCACGCACTGAGTTTTACGAGGAACCAACAGCGCTTCCCACCGTTCAGCGTAGTTCAATTAAACTTGATTTACACCGGCGGGATTTCACCATCAACACCTTAGCGATCCGGCTTTCACCCCATCCGATGGGCGAACTCCTCGACTTTTATGGCGGCGAACAGGATCTACAAGAGGGCGTGATTCGGGTGCTGCACAGCCTGAGTTTTGTGGATGATCCGACGCGTATGCTGCGGGCGGTGCGTTTAGAACAGCGGCTTGGCTTCCAGATCGAATCGCGTACCGAAGAGTTGATTCAAAATGCGCTGCCGCTGTTAGATCGAGTGAGTGGGGATCGTATCCGCCATGAACTCGCCTCAATTCTGGCCGAAATGCAGCCGCTTCGCCCCTTGACACGCTTGGATAAGTTGGGCATCCTGAACGTGATTCACCCTGATCTGCGCGTGGATGAATGGGTGCGCGCTGCCTTTTATGCTCTTCGTTATGCGCGCGAGAATTATCCCTGGCCCTCGCTGGCATCCTTCGATAACTGGATGGTAACGACTTTTTCTTTGCTCACCAGTCGCTTACCAGAAACCGAACTTGAGCAGTTGGGCCGTCGGCTGCAATTCTCGCGCCCGCGCTTAAATCATCTGCATAATGCACTGAATGCGATTTCGCTGCTTCCCGAACTCAGCGCTGCCCGCCTACCGAGTGAAATCGTTGCGCTGCTGGAGCCATTAGATGAAGTCGGTTGGTTAGCCGCCTGGGCCGCGTCACCATCAGCCTTAGCCCGCGACCAAATTATCGAATTTGCGAAAACATGGCGTTTTATCAAACCCACGATTGATGGGCGAGATCTTCACACCATTACCCAAATAAAACCCGGCAAACTTTATGGCACCCTATTGGGACATCTGCGGACCGCGTGGCTGGATGGTGAAATTCATACTCCGGCAGAGGAGCGGGAATTGCTTCTAAAACTGGTTGAAACCTACCGTGAATTGGATCAATGACCCCTTTCAAGTCTAATAGTTACGTTCCCAAGATTAGAGAATCATTAGAAAAACCTTAAAATCTACTTCGAGTAATTGTAAAAAAAATTTATTGTGGTGTATGATGTCGCCCACATCGACGGATCTATAGCACGGGGTTACCTATGGCAGTTTCAATTAGTGTTAACCAAGTTAAAATTACGCGCTGGCGCGGCGGACAGCACCCCACTCTTGATAATATTACCCGCACGTTAAAAGCCGAAGGTCTCCGTCCCTATGTGTGGGCGAATACCCCCAACTTCCGCTATCCGGTCCGCAGTCATGGTTACGACAAAACACTTTACTGCATTCAAGGAACTCTCGAACTTACATTCCCCAAACTTAAACAGCGTGTAATGCTCCGTGCCGGAGATCGTGTTGATCTGCCGCGTGGGGTACATTACAGCACTATCATTGGTCCGGCTGGCGCGCAGTGTGTCGAGGCCAGCGAACTTTAAATTATTTGTGACACTTTTCAACTTAAACCATTTTAGGGTACAGTAACCAGGGTGATTAATCACCCTGGTTTGTTTTGTCGTGGGAGATGTTTTTATGCGACGATTGCGTCCACGCCGGAACCGGCAACAAGAGCAAG
>DATAMF010000064.1:0-2612 GCA_036260665.1 Aggregatilineaceae bacterium
TTATTTCGTATGGGATCAAAGCGGATACCCCGCCGCAGAATCAGTGGTATGGGCTGCGCGATTTTATCGTGCATGATCCCGATGGTTTTTGCTGGGCGATCAACCAATCGATCTCACCCGACGAGTGCCCACCGCATCCTAAACTAGGGCGGCGGGTGCGCTTGCTGTAACTTTTATTTAGGATCTACAAAAGAGAATTCCCCGGAGGAAACATGGCGGACGTACCGGTTCAAATTTTTCGTAAGTACGATATTCGCGGCACAGCAGTCGGACCCGACGCCCAACTTACCCCGCGCCTCGCGCGGCTGGTAGGGCAGGCGTACGGAACGTATGTGCAGCGCGAATTGGGGCTGACCCAGGTTTTTGTGGGTGGCGATAACCGCCTGAGCACCCCAGCCCTGAAGGATGCCATTATCGAGGGTGTGGTGTCAACGGGGCTGCGGGTGACGGATATTGGCCCGGTGATGACGCCGACGACTTATTATGCATCGGCGGCGCACGACAAAGCGGGCGGGATCATGATCACGGGCAGCCATCTGACCACCGTGTATAACGGGATCAAGATGGCGTATGGGCGGTTGGCGCTGGCCGATGAGCAGATTCAGGCGCTGCTGGGTTTGATCCAGAAAGATGATTTTATCCAGGGGCAGGGTGTGCTGGTTCAGGATTATGACATGATCCACAAGCACATGGCGGCGATCAAGAGCAAGGTCCACCTGGGGCCGCGCAAACTGAAGGTGGTCGTCGATTCAGGAAATGGTTTGAGCGGCAGTTATGTCCCCCCGATCATGGAGGCGCTTGGCGTCGAAGTGATCTGCCTGTTCTGTGAACCGGACGGCACATTCCCTAACCATCTGCCGAACCCCGAAGACCCCGAACTCACCAAAGATCTCGAAGCGGCGGTGGTCAAACACGGCGCGGATTTTGGGATTGCGTTCGATGGTGACGCGGATCGCTGCGGGTTGATCGATGAACACGGGCATCATGTGGCGGCGGATCGATTCCTGGCGCTGCTGGCGCGCGATCTGCTGACGCGGCTGCCCGGTTCGACGGTGATTTTCGACGTGAAAACCAGCCAGGTTTTGCCGGATATTATTCGGGCCAGCGGCGGCAAACCGTTTATGTGGAAGTCCGGCCACAGCCTGATGAAGGCGAAAATGGCCGAACTGGGCGCGCCGATTGGCGGCGAGGTGAGCGGTCATATCTTTATCGGTGAGGATTATTACGGCTTCGATGATGCGCCGCTGGTGTCGTTGAAGGCGCTCGAAATTTTCAGCAAGACGGATAAGAGCCTGGGTCAGGCGCTAGGTGAACTGCCGACGATGCCCGCGACGCCCGAAATTATCATGTCGGCCCCGGACGAAATTAAGTTTAAAATCATTGATGCCGTTCGAGATCGTCTTCAGGATAAATACGAAGTCGTGACGGTGGACGGCGCGCGCGCGATTTTTGAAGATGGCTGGGGATTGGTCCGCGCGAGCAACACTCAGCCCGCGATCACGATGCGTTTTGAGGCGCGCACGCGGCCCCAGTTGGTAGAGTATATGACGCGCTTTAACGGCCTGCTGGACGAGTATCCACAGGTGGATCGCGGCCCGTTACTCAAGCAGATGGATGAGTTCGGAGCGTGATGTTTCTGGCAGCGGGCGGCTCAGCAGACCCGTCCGCTGCCACGAGATGAGAATTTAATGAGTTCACTCATAGTCTGCTACTTGGGGGGACAGAACGTGGTATAATGCCGCGCACAGCGCGATCACGGGGAGAGGACACAACAATTGGTTAGCCCACTCGATTGGCTCTTGGGCCTATTTTCGCTGGATATTGGAATTGATCTCGGTACGGCCAACACACTGGTCAGTGTGCGCGGGAAAGGTATCGTGATCAACGAGCCGTCTTATGTTGCCATTGAACGTAAGACGCGCCGCCCGATCAGCGTGGGCCGCGAAGCCAAAGAAATGTTTGGCAAGACTCCGACAGCAAAATTTTTGGTGGTGCGTCCCTTGCGTGATGGCGTCATTAGCGAGTTTGAAATCACCGAGGCGATGCTGGATTATTTTATCCGCAAGGCGCATGAACAAAGCTGGGTGCCGATTCCCCGCCCGCGTGTGGTGGTCGGTATTCCATCCGGTGTGACGGAAGTCGAAAAGCGCGCGGTGTACGACGCGACGATCAGCGCGGGGGCGCGCGAAGCGTATCTGATCGAAGAACCGGTGGCGGCGGCCATTGGCGCGGGATTGCCGATCCAGGAGACGCGCGGCAGTATGGTGGTGGACATCGGCGGCGGCACGACGGAAGTGGCGATCTTTTCGCTGGGCGGTATCGTGATCAGCCGCTCGATCCGTGTGGCGGGCGACGAGATGGATGAGGATATTGTCCAGTATATGCGCTCCAAATATAACTTACTGATCGGGGAGCGCAGCGCTGAGAGTGCGAAGATCGACATCGGCTCGGCGTATCCGCTGCCCGAAGAACGCACCATGGTGCTGCGCGGGCGCAACCTGATCAGCGGGTTGCCGGAGGCGGTTGAAGTTTCGTCGATTGAACTGCGGGAGGCGCTGGCTCCATCGGTCAGCATCGTGGTCGATACGATCCGGGATGCGCTGGACGAAACG
>DATAMF010000072.1:0-9742 GCA_036260665.1 Aggregatilineaceae bacterium
TTGATCTTGAGGACACCCTGACCGTTCTGGTAGTTCACGTCATGGAGGGCCTTGATCGTGTCGTTGGAGGCGCTCCACGCGCCGCCGTTCACGGACGCGCCCGCGTCGTGATTGATGATCAAAAGGTCGTAGGAGGTCGAGCCGCCGCCAAAGATCACCCAATAGAAAAGGACGAAAAACGGGCCGAGCGATAAGGTCAGGAGCAGAGTCCAGAAATCGCGCAGTTGTTCGCGTATGGTTTTGCGGAGCACGCTCATCAGTCTCATTCTCGTAACCTCCGCCCGGTTAAGGCAATAAACACATCTTCCAGGGTGCTGGCACGCAAACGGACATCGGACAGGTTCAGCCCGTTCGATTTCAAGCTATCGAGTATAGCGGGCAACTGTTCCACTACATTACGCGCCCGAATCACAAGGGTATGGTCAGCAATCGAAACGGTGGGGATGATATGCGATACCTGTTCACAGGCTTGCTTCACCTGATCGTCCGTATCCAGGCCGATTTCCAGGACATCCCCTTCCCCGATCTGGCGCTTGAGGTGATCCGGGGTATCCAACTGCAATAACTGGCCGTGATCGATGATGGCAACGCGATCCGCCAACCGCTCAGCTTCGTCCATGTTGTGGGTGGTGAGGATCACGGTTTTCTGGCGGGCGAGGGATTGAATATATTCGCGCATCAAGACGCGGCTTTGGGGGTCCAACCCGGCTTCGGGTTCGTCCAAAACAAGGATGTCAGGATCATGCACGAGGGCCATGATCAAATTGAGCCGCCGCTGCATGCCGCCGGAGAGGGTGCCCGCCTGTTTGTTCATCTTCTCGGACAGGCCCATTTGTTCCAGCAGAGTCTGGCTGCGCTGGCGCGCGATTTTGGTGGGCACGTTATACATCTCGCCCATAAAGGTCATCTGTTCCAGGCAGGTCAGGCTGGACCACAGCGTGATATTCTGGGGACAGACGCCCACACGCCGGATCACAGCGGCTTCGCCGCCGCGCACAAGTTGGCCGTGAATCGTTACCTGCCCGGCATCGGGCTTGAGCAAGCCGCACATCATATTGATCGACGTGGTTTTACCTGCTCCATTGGGGCCGAGGAACCCAAAAACTTCCCCTTCATAAACTTCGAGGGTCAGACCGCGCACGGCTTCGACATCACCAAACCGTTTGGTGAGATTTTCGGTCCGCAAGACAACCTGATGAGAACTCACATTCACTCACTTTCCCGGCGCAGCACGATGCCGTTCAGGACGAGATCGATCAGCGCCATTAGCACACGATCCGAGGACATATCCTCACCCGTGATCTGAAAATAGGTGTTCAAGTAGGGCAGCATCTGGCTGTCACCGACGGCAATCGTGAGCGCATGCAAAATACGGCTGGTGGCATCCAGGTCGATGTCGGGGCGAACTTCGCCGCGATCAATAGCGGCTTGCAGCATGTCACGCACGATCTCACGCATGGTATTGGCGATAGGACGAACTACCTGTTCGGACAGGTCGGAGTCGCTATGGTAGGCAGCACGGGCGAAAAAACGCAGCAAACCGGCCTGGGTGTTCATCCACTCCACTCCTCCGGCGAGATAGGCTTGCAGCCCCTCACGAATCGGCAGGGTGATCAGATAGGGGCGGAACAGGTTGAAGAGGTCATTCATAAAACGCACACACAATTCGACGGTGAAATCGAGCAGACGTTCGCGGCTGCCAAAATACTGGTACAACGAGCCAACGGAGACATTGGCACGCCCGGCTACCTGCTTGATGTTGATAGATACCGGGCCTTTTTCGACGGCTTCATCCAGAATCGCCATGATCACCGCGCGCTGACGTTCAGGATCAAGACGGCGGAATGTGCGCGTGACCAAGCCTTCCTGTTCCAACTGCATGATATGGGCCAAAAGCTGGTTCCAATTGAAGTAACTTTCCATCATGAACTCCTAATTCATATTATATGAACCTTTAGTTCATAAATCAAGTGGCAGAAAGTGCGTGTCCTTCGTACAATGGCGGGCAGAATGGAGAACAAACCGTGAAACGTCCCTACACCGTTTTAGCAAGCCAGTATCTCTGGCAAAGTCACTGGTATAACTTACGCCAGGATCAACTACGCGCTTCGGATGGGCTGGAAATTACCTATACAGTGGTTGAAAAGCCCGTCGCCGTGTGGATCGTGCCCGTCACCGCCGCCGGAAACGTTGTGTTGATCAACCAATACCGTTATCCCATCGATGCGTGGTGTCTCGAAGTCCCAGCCGGGAACGTTGAGCCAGAGATGGATGTGTTGGCGATGGCGGCGCGCGAACTGCGCGAAGAGATCGGCGGCACAGCGCAACAACTGGTCCCGGTAGCCGAATTTTATACTATGAACGGGATTGGGAATGAGATTGCGCATGTTTATGTCGCGCGCGGGGTGAGACTCGGTGAACCCCAGCGCGAACCCACCGAACATATTATGCTGCGGCAGGTGTCGATTATGGAAGCGCTGGAACTGGCAAAAAACGGCGCGATCAAAGATGGGCCAAGCGCACTCGCTATATTGCTGAGTGAAAGTGTGTTACGACAGGTAAACGGATGAAACGCGGATTGTGTCTGATACTGATGGTGCTCTTAGCGGCGTGCGGGTCGGATGATCCGGCCCCCGTGAAAGACCCGCCGATTCTCAGCAATGAAACGATGCCGAAACAGTTGGCGACGATTGCGGTTACACCGACAGAAACGCCTGTCATGTTTGGCGATCAGTCGCAGCAAGGGGTCAGTGTGTCGCAGCCGACCAATACTGCATCGGCACCGCTGCCGACTCCGACGATGACGCCGTATGTTGGGATTTTTCTTGGCGCGGCAGAGGGAGAAGAAGGGGAAGCGGTGCCGACATTGGCCCCCTACGCGATCAATCCGATGGGCGGGGCGTCGGTGAACAGCAGCGGCGGGATCGCTCCGGCGGGGAGTACGGGCGGCAGTGGAGGGGCGTGCAGCGTCCCGGTGATGGCGGCGTTCAGCACGGCATATACCTCGGTGCAGGCGCAGCTTGGATGTCCGACGACGGGTGGCACGACGACTAATCTCGTCACACAGCCGTTTGAGCGCGGGCAATTGTACTGGCGTGATACACGCCAGATTTTTGCACTCTCCAGCGGGGGGCAGTTCTGGCAAACAGCGGATACATGGCAGGAAGGAATGCCAGCGGATGATCCGGCCTTTGCAGCGCCCAGTGGACTGATCCAACCCGTGCGTGGTTTTGGGCTGGTGTGGCGATCCAACCAGGCCATACGCGACGCGCTCGGCTGGGGTACGCTGCCGGAAGCGCCGTACAGTGCGATGTGGCAAGATTTCGAGCGAGGGGCCATGTTTATGGGTGCAAATAATCAGATTTATGCCATATTCCCCGCCGAAGGACGGCATTCTGGCCCCTTAGCACAGTAAATTTTCATTACCCCATCCCCCCTTGCCCCTTCCCTATGGAAGGGGAGTCAAACCGGAAGAAGGGGATGGCCTAAGGTTGTGACGCGATCCTACAAGCGCCGCCCATCCAAAACCGGCAACTGGCGGCGCACCTGAGCTACCCGCGTCATATCAATTGTGACGAGGAACAAACCTTCCACATCACCGACTTCGATCACGGCATCGCCCCAAGGATCGATCACCGAGGAATGACCGAAATACTGCACATTTTCGTCTTCGTCGGTACCCACACGGTTCACAGCGACCATGAAACACTGATTTTCAATGGCGCGTGCGCGCAGCAAAGCCCGGTAGTGTTCGAGGCGGGGATAGGGCCATTGGGCGGGCATGATGATGATCTGCGCGCCTTCAGCGGCATAACGCCGGAACAGCTCGGGGAAACGGAGATCGTAACAGATCGCAAAGCCTGTGCGTCCCCAGGGGAGATCAATCGCCAGCGGTGCTTCACCCGATTGCAGCCATTTATCCTCTTTGGTGAGCGGGAAGAGGTGAATCTTGCGGTACGCGCCCATCACGCCGTTGCGTGGTGAAACCACCGCACAGGTATTGCAGAAGCCCACGCCACGTTTTTCGTACATGGAGCCGAAAATATGAATATTATGCTGGCGAGCTAAGGCCACCACCTGGGCGAACAAACCGCCGCTGAGACTGCTCGCGACTTCGGACGCCTTATCATAGGCCATCCCTGCATCCCATAGTTCGGGAAAGACGATCATTTCCGCGCCGTGCTGGGCCGCACGGGCGGTATAGTCCTGCACGGTGGTCCAGTTGATCCGAGGGCCACCTTTACGAACATTTATTTGGGCAAGTGCCAGAGTTAAAGTTGCCATAAATGATCCTTCTCAAGGTGAGTGGTGAACGGCAAGATTTGAGGGAAGACAAACCAGACTCTATTATACTTCAGCCCGCGTCAGCCAAAACTCTACGACAAACTCAACTGCCTGCTGCGTACTCAACGTAGTGGTATCCAGTTTGGGCAAATCCAAATTCAACACCCGCCGCTCGCGTTTGAGGCGACTGAGGAGCACGCCGCGATTGGCCGGGTTGTGGAACCATGCGCCGCGGGCGACATGAAGCCGCCGCAAAATTTCATTGATGGCGCAGGTCAGGCATAAAACTGGACCGGCTTCGAACAAACGCGCCCGGTTGTTATCGTCGAGCATCGCGGGGCCGCTGATTACCAACACTGAACTGCGGCGCAAGACCAGTTCATGGATCGCTTCGGCTTCCAGCCCACGCAGCCGCGCTTCGCCAAACAATTCCCGAATCTCGTCTACGGTCTGGCCTTCGCGGGTCAGAATTTCATTTTCCAGATCGTAAAACTGGGCATTTAACTGGCGAGCAACCTGACGACCAATGGATGTCTTCCCCACCCCCATTGGCCCGGTGAGCGTCAGATTACGATAGGGTGCAGACTCAAAAATCGTGCTCATACGATCTGGCCGTTGCGCCAGCCTGGATACCAACCATCCAGCAGCGGCAGCAGATCGTGCAGCGTTCGAATACGGCCATCCGGCACCACCGATTCATCAAGCTGATCGGGATTGCCCGGTTGAATACGCAGGACAGCATGCATCCCCAGCCCCTGGGCACCTTGAATATCCGCCTGCAAATTATCCCCAACAAAAACCGCTTCCTCCGGCCTGACTCCCATCAACTTTAAGGCATGGGCAAAAATAGCCGGATGCGGCTTCAAGTATCCCACATCCGCAGCCGAAAGACGACAGCCAGGGAATAAGGGTAACAGCCCAACGGCTTCCAGTTCGCGGTCACGCCAGCCCATCGGCTGGGACGAATTGGTGATGATGCCCAACTGGATGCCCTGTTCGCGCAGTTCGGGCAGCACTTCCAGGACATCGGGATACGCGCGCTCGCCTTCGATATGCTGCCAATCGTAGGCCAGTTCAATAGCCGCCAGATCAATTTTATCTTCGGGGACGCCAAAACTGTGGATGGTGTCCACCAGCACGCGCAAAAAGCTGGGGGGGTGCATCGTGCGCAAACCCTCGACCCAAGCTTCGCCCATGTGATGAGTGAAAGCCAGAAAAAAGCCCTCCGGATCGACATCGCCCAAGGGATGGACGCTTTGCGCCGCTTCGTATACTCGTTTCAACCGCCGCCCTTGATGACTTTCCCAGGGTTCCGCCAGTTCCCAATCGATCAATGTCTGATCGAGGTCAAATAGAATTGCTTTTAGCATGACACCTACAATATCCAGCACTTCCAAAACTATGCTCAATACATGTTAATGTAGGCTGCGCCAATCTTTTCTTTACCCCATCCCCCCTTGCCCCTTCCCTCAGGGAAGGGGAGTCAAACCGGAAGAATGGGAGCATTATTTTCTTGGATCGGCCTTAATGTAAAACTGCATTGAACTACCCTACGAATTATCCCATAATCATAACTTATCCCAGCAGCTTATGGTAGACATCGACGGTTTGAGATGCGATCTGCGCCTGGGTATAGTTGTCCAGAACGCGCTGCCGCCCTTGAAGTGCGAGAGTCCGGCGGAGGTCTGGATCGCGCAGCAAACGGCGCAAACAATCGGCCAAATCGTCGGACTGACCTTCAGCAAAAATAAGGCCCGCGTCACCGATAACCGACGGAATATCCCCGCTGGACGATCCGATCACCGGAACGCCGCAGGCCATTGCTTCGATCAGCACACGGCCAAACTGCTCTTTCCAATTGGGGCGGGTGAGTGAGGGCAGCACGAACACATCAAGACTCTGGTAAAAGGCAGGCATCCGGGCAGCAGGGATCGAGGCGAAAAATACGCGATCCGCAATTTGCAGCCGCTTCGCCTGTTCGCGCAAAGCGCCTTTTTCCGGTCCATCTCCGGCAATATCCAACTGCCAGATCCCCTCCAGAGAAGCTAACGCATCGAGCAAAAGATGGACACCCTTCTCTGGCACCAAACGCCCCGCATAACCGACTTTGAACGTCCCGCCCTGGCGGGGGCGTTCAGGCGGCGCGTAGATGGCGGGATCGACGCCAAACTGGGGAATCACAGCTAAGGGGCCACGATAACCTTTGGCGCGCCAGACGTGCACCGCGCTGTCCGTGCCCATGATGGCATAATCGCCGTGCTTCAGCACCCACTTTTCCATATAGCGGAAAGGCGGTGGGTAATCGCGCGGGATGTTCTGCCAGCTAAAAAACAGCGCTTTCGCGCCGACTTGATGCGCCTGACGAAGGGCCTGCCACGTGGCAAGATTATAGGGTTCCTCGTCGATATGCACGATGTCGGGCTTAAAGGCCCGCAACTGCTTGCCTAATTCGGGATAGTAGTGAAGGTGAAAATGGCTGTTGAAACGGATAGGGGTAGCGCGCAGATCGTACCCTTCCACGTGAAGGCGTTCGAGCGGCATGGGGCCGCGATCCGGGTCGCGCCAGACGGGCGGGACAAGTACTCGCAGGTCAACACCAGGTAATTTCGCTATTTCTTCGAGCTTGCGCTGGTAGACGCCTACCACGCAGGCTTTTGAGATCATCAGAACGCGCATCGTTGCTCCTCGTTTGCTGCGGATTATACCACTAGGCTCATCATTCGCAGGGAGAAGCAACGCCTATGACCGGATATACGTAATAAAAAGCAACCGTTAGAGGAGGCGGGTTCAAATGAAGACACTGGTGGTTTATGATTCGGCCTACGGCAATACCCAAAAGATTGCAGAGGCTATCGGCGCGGCATTGGCCGAGGCTGAAGTGCGGCATGCCCATGATGTGAAGGCGGAAGACCTCATAGGGTTAAAGTGCCTGGTGGTGGGGTCGCCTACGCAGAAAATGAATTTTACAGAGGGTATACGCGACTTTTTGGCGCAGATTCCAGCGAATGGACTAGCGGGCGTCAACGTGGCGACTTTCGATACGCGGATAACTAACGACGATATGCGGACTTTGACCAAATCGCCTCTTATGCGGTTTATCGTGAAATTATTTCTGCACCGTTATGCCGCTGAGCCACTCATGACTGCGCTCCGGAAAAAAGCAGGTAAGAGCGTGATCAAACCCGAAGGTTTCTTTGTTACAGACACCAAAGGACCGCTGAAGGCAAGCGAACTGGAGCGGGCAACTGCCTGGGCACAGCAGATTGCCCAAGCGGAGCAAGGCTAAAACAGGCGAAGCTGTTGGTTTGGGCGCTGTCCATCCAGCAGCACGTATTCCGAAACACGGCGCACATTGGCAACCCCAATGGCTTCCAGGTCGCGCAGGGTGCGCAGCTTGCCACGCCGACGAGCCGCCAGAATCCGCGCGGCACCTTTGACGCCGATGCCCGGCACGCGCATGAGTTCCTGCTGCGAAGCCACATTAATTTCGAGCGGGGCATGAGCCAGCACTTCATCAGCCCAGGCGCGCTTCGGATCGATATCCAGCGGAAGATGGCCGTTGGGCGCAAATGACATTTCCTCGACGCTGAACTGATAATCGCGCAGCAAAAAACTCGCCTGATAGAGCCGGATACGGCGGCGATCATCGGTGGGGGCGTGATTATCGAGGGGGGTTTCTTCCACGGGGTGGAAAGCGGAGAAGTAGGCACGGGCCAGCCCTGCATGACGGTGCAGATATTCCGTGGTACTCAATAACTCCACGTCAGATTCACCCGCCGGACCAACCACAAATTCGGTGGTGCTGCTGGCGCGAAGCTCGCCGCCACTGGCCTGGCGCATCTGTTCCACCCAATGCAGCCGGGTGAGGAGTTCGTTTTCAAATTCCTTGCCGGGGGCGATGGCGTCCAGGCGTTGGGCGTTGGGAGCTTCCAGATTGATCGAAACACGATCCGCGAGACGCATAGCCTGCTGCACCTGATCCATTTCCGCGCCGGGCATGATCTTCAGATGCATGTAGCCCTGATAACCGTATTTCTCACGCAAGATCGCCCCAGTGTCCAGAATTTTGTCCTGGCTGGGGATGCCGCCGCGAATGATGCCGGACGAAAGAAACAGGCCTTCGACAGCCCCGGCGCGATAGAGAGACATAAAGCCCTGTGCCATTTCGTCGGGGGTCAGGGTATAGCGTTTCATGGCGGAACGACCCGCCCGGAAGGGACAGTAAAAACAGTTTTTTTCGCAGGCGCTGGTCATCAGGGTTTTGAGAACCGGCATACGACGATTCCCGGCCTGGACCTCAGTTACACAGCCACTCAAGTCAGGCAGATTTTTATGGGGACGAACCGGGCGTTCGCGCTGCGGTGCATCCCCCACAGATTCGAACCCGGTTGTTCCTTCAAGGGTCTTGAGCAGATCGTGACCATCCATTTGGCACCCATCCGGCAATTGGCAAGCATTGTATTTGTTATTATACCGAACTTTTGTTCTAGGTGCAAAATATCAGCCGGGCAGGTCTTTGCGCAGTGCGTAAACGGTGGTTTGGTCGGGGAGCAGCGTGGGACCGCTGATGATGCGGTAGCCCATCCGC
This sequence comes from Aggregatilineaceae bacterium, assembly GCA_036260665.1. Lineage (GTDB taxonomy): Bacteria > Chloroflexota > Anaerolineae > Aggregatilineales > Aggregatilineaceae > DATAMF01. The sequence continues at coordinate 8,873 of DATAMF010000072.1, forward strand.
TGCCAGAAGCGGCAGCCGCCTTCGTTGTTGACCTGCACACCCAACAAAATCGCACGGAGGGCATTATGCTGGATGAGGTCATTTTCTACCGCGCGAACAATGGCGGTTCCCAGCCCGGCGGCGCGGTGCGGTTGGGCGATCATCAGGAGTTCGATAAAGGCGTGATCGGGTGTGCCTTCAAAGTGGTGAGGTACTACATCGACGACGCCGATCACCTCGCCAACCGGGTTCAGGATACAGCAGAAATCCCCATTTTGAGAGCGGGAGAGTTCCCAATCATCCTCGACCATTTTGAGCGAGGCATGAGGATTGGGACCAAGCGCTAAAAAGTCCTCACACTGGCGGTAAACTTCGAACACAGCCGGGAAATCATCCGGCGTGAAGGGGCGGATGGTGAAACGATCTGAGATGATGTTCATAGCGGCAGATTGATGTAAAAGGTCGTGCCGCGATTATGGCCTTCGCTTTCGACCCAGATACGCCCGCCATGTGCTTCGACCAAGGCTTTCGCAATCGACAGGCCAATACCCATGCCGCCGTGCCGCCGCGTCATGTGATCCTCAACCTGATAAAATTCCTCAAAAATGCGGGTTAACTGGTCCTGGGGAATACCGATACCGGTGTCGCTGATGGTAATCCAAACGGCGCGCGGCTTACGCTGAAAACTTAAGGTGATTTCACCGCCGCTGGGGGTGAATTTGATGGCGTTGTTAAGGATGTTAGTCAGCGCCATGCCCAATTTGATGCGATCCACGACCACCACCAAACTCATGTCAGGCATGGTGACTTTCAGGCGGTGGCCCTTGGCCTCCACCAGACTGCTGACATCGTTCTGAGCGGCCTGGAAAATGGCGCTGAGTGGAATGTGTT
>DATAMF010000075.1:0-3120 GCA_036260665.1 Aggregatilineaceae bacterium
TCTGCTTGTGTTTGTGCGACTGGTTTCGCAATCAGTTCGCTCTCTGTGACTGGAATCACCCGCGTATCGGACACTTCCTGTGCTTGGGTGTCCTCAGCAATTAACGCATCCGCAGCTTCCGCGAATTCCGCTTCTGGCACCACCATTGCCTCTGCGGGCATCTCGTCAACTAGCTCATCCATGTCAGCTTCTTCGGCTGGCGTAGCAGTTACCTCGTGAGGAGGTGCCGCTGGTTCCTGTGCCACAGCAGGAGACTGGGCAGGCGTCGGAGCTTTAGGGGGCTGCTCGAAAACCTCGTTAATCGTATCCCCCGCGCTTGCCAACAGCGCATTCAACTGTGCATCGACCGGTGTATACCATCCACCGGACTGCTCCGGCACAGCCTTCGGCAAGTCCGTGATAAACAGCGTTTCTTCCCCATTCTCTGGAGTTTCCTCTTCGACGCCGTTATCCGGTTTATACCACCCGTCAACGACAACCGGACGCGATGATCCCTCGGTAATAGGCGGTTCATGCCAGCCCGGTGGTTGCTGCTGGGGCTTGTTTTCGGGATCCATCTCGGTTCCCGGCTGTTTATCGGCCATCGTACACCTCAGTTATCCACTTAATCTAATCATAACACATTACAACAAATCGCTCGACAATGGTGCAATAACCGAAATTATACTCGATCAGCCCTGTGGGGCGCTGGCAACCAGAACCGTCCATTCGCCCTTCTGAGTGACCGTCCCATCTTGTTTCACCACCTGAATATCAAATGTCACAAATCCCCCGCCCGCCGCTTTCATTTCACGCAGTTTCGTGACCTTCACCTTCGCATGGATCGAATCCCCAATCAGAATCGGCGCGCGGAATTTCCATTCCAAATTCGTGAATGCGATCACCGTCCCATCCAAAAAACCCAGTTGGTAAGCCAGCCCGCTGGCAATTGACAATCCTAACAATCCATGTGCGACCCGTTGTCCAAATTGGGTATTGGCCGCATAAGCGGCATCCGTGTGCATGGGATTAAAGTCTCCCGACAGACCCGCAAACGAAACAATGTCACTCTCAGACACGGTCCGCCCGCGCGTTTCAAGCTCCAACCCTTCGGAGAACTCTTCAAAGTATAGCCCGCGCCGTTCCATGTAATGCTCCTTGTTATTTTGTAGTCTTGTGCATGATTCTGTTCATTGTAGCGCAGGGGGGCTATCAAAGAAAATTGCCCGGCGTTACACCGGGCATTCTATTACTACAGGGGAACTTCTTCAATCGGGCCAAGTTCGGGATCAAACCGGAAATGCCGCACATAACGATCCCAATACTGTCGCGTCAGCGCTTCAGGATCAGACTTGACCCCTTGCCGCGCAAAGTATTCGCACACGCGTTTGATGTCGCGTTGCAGGATAAAATACGCTTTGTCATTCGTTTGGCTGTTTGTCACCTGTGGAAAGTCAATCAGTGTGATTTTCCCATCCCAATACAGGATATTATAAGCCGAGAGATCGCCGTGAATCATGTGCTGTTGCAGCATCAGTTCGACATTCCGCAGCACTTCATCAAACAGCGGCTTTGCCTCATCATCCTCTAGTCGAATTTCGCTGAGTGGCAGCGCGGGTGCTTCGGCATCTCCGCAGTATGCCATCAGAATCGCATTATCGCTCGATGCGATAGGCTGCGGCACGGCGGCTCCTGCCGCGAACAGTCGCCCCAGGGTCGTATATTCATACATCAGCCATGACGTATGCGACACTTGCACGCCGAAATCAGTCTTTTTATTCAGCGCCCGCATCAGGCGGTGATCGGTCTTTTTCACCGGGCGGCCATCTGCGGTCAGCACATCGCGCCCCTGCCGGTAAACTTTATCATTACGAAGCTGCCGGAACATGCGCGGGCGGTAAATCTTCGCCGCCAGAAATCCAACGCCCGTTGAGGGATGCGCTTCGCAGCAGTACACAGTAGCTTCCTTGCCTCCACGCACTTGCGCCAGCACATCCGTGATCAGATGCTGATCATAGAACCCTTCAAGCGACGACAGCAGCCACCCCTGCTCATACTTGGACGGCTGGTAAGTGATCTCAAATCCGCCTTCCAGCCCTGCCGTTTCTGCGATCTCGCCCAGCACTTCATGCGCCTCTTTTTTGGGTATATGCCGCGCTTTGGGTTTACGGCTGCGGCGGGCCTTCCGATCCTTCACATCAAACAACTCCTCGTATGCCTCGAAGTCGTCTTGGTGCATCTCTGCTTTTATCACTGCGGGTTTCCTTTGTCACAATGAATACAGATACGAGCGGTGTTCTGTAGCTCGAACAACATACGTTCTCCTGAATGTTTGAATGAACAAAGAAGATCCTTCACGGATTGCAGCCGTGAAGCCGGCAGATTGCGTCTTGCAGTTGAGGTCGAATGGGAACAAAAATCGGCCAACAGACATAACCTCAAGCTGCTTGAGGTTTATACGCCTGTTACCGGGCTGAAGAGGGGTTGGCTGGCTCTATGCGAGGCAAAAAGCAGGCGTATAGACCTGTACGTGAACCATAGATTTTTCCATAAAGCGAATACGCCTCCTTTTATCAATTAAGGACCAACGAACATCAAAAAGCGTAGCATAGGCTTCCAGGCTTGTCAATGTAGATCGTTCTTGTAATCTCTACATTATTAACCATCGAAGTTAGTCATTCAAGTTCACCATCGAAAGACTATTATTCCCCGAACATTCGTGCTATGCTGAATTCTAGCCTTACTGCACCTTTCCAACTCAATACCCAAACTCACGACACGAAAACTGAGTTTCTGCCAAAAAGTGTCACTTCCTGCCAGGATCTCGATCCATTGGCAGGCCGTTCTTCCCTCAAAATACCCTCAATCGGGATGCAAAGGGGGGGGGGAGGGGTATAAGGCTGGAATCTCTCGCATGTGGTAAGCACCTGCTGCAAGGGGTGTATAGCGCTGCGCCGCGCCCTGCTCCTCCTTATCTCCGCGTGCGGCTAATCATGACCCGCATCTTTTAAGACACAGACCGACGCGTGCCCGTAGGGGCGTATGGCAATACGCCCCGCGCCCTGCTCCTCCTTTCTCCGCGTGCGGGGAAAGGAGGGTGGGAGGATAGGGGTGATAGAAGTGCGGGGGGGGGGGGGGGGG
>DATAMF010000082.1:0-7821 GCA_036260665.1 Aggregatilineaceae bacterium
CAGGTGATACTGATCGCCGCGGATCACACTCCTGCTCAATTCAATCGGTTGGCGGTTCTGCGCGAACGTGATCTGTTCTTTATAGAGCAGGGCCGCGGGGAGTCTCAGATCAAGTAGTTCCGCCTCTTCTTCATCGGCGAGCCGCGCTTCAATAGTGGAAATGCTGCTGGTAGGTTGTAAACCATACTGCGTTGAGAAAATATCAAACAACGATTCCTTTGCAAAATCGTGGGCGAGCAAACCGGGGCAGAGTTGGCGGGGTACGTAGCATGCTGCAACTGCCATCGGTTGATCATTTGCAATGCGCAGCCGCCTTAAATAGATTATCGGTGCATCAACTTCAATCTCCAATGCCCGCGCCACCAAAAAGGGAGCGTGAATCTGCTTGGCTTCCAAAACCCGAGTGCTGGGAATGTACCCCAGCCGGGCCATATGGTTAACAAATCCGGTGAGAGAATTAACTTCTGCGGGGTGTTTAGGTTCCGCCACATACAACCCTTTTCCCGTCACTGAGTACACGACTCGTTGCAGCAGTAGTTCATTAATCACCCGTCGCACAGTCATATGGCTCACCCCATACTGTTTACAGAGCGCCCGTTGCGATGGCAGCCGATCACCCGGCTGGTATTCGCCGCGCGCAATCGCTGCAAGGAGGTTTTCTTTCAACTGGATATAAACCGGTGAGCACATTGGGAAGTGAACCGCACAGCAAACTGATATATATCAGTATATATCGCGCGCAGTTGGGCTGTCAATTATTGGAGGGTGCATCCCAATCCCATTCTTCCAGTTTCACACTCCTTCCCAGACTAATCATGACCCACATCTTTTGAGACACAGACCGGCGCGTGCCTGTAGGAGTGTACCGCGCTCAATGCCCGCCATGCGTAGGGGCGTGGGCTTGCCCCGCCCGCGTTGCACCTCTATTCCCACTCGCGTGGGGATAGGGGTACATGACACGACGCCCATTTTTCCCCTTATCCCCGATTGGCGCAGCCTTATTATTTGTCTTCCAAGTTCACCATCGAAGTTAGTCACTCAATGGTGATGACATTCTTGAACATCTGTGCTATCCTGTATTTATCGTCCGCTATCGCTCTTTACCAATAACTGCAAACTCACGACGCGAAATAAAATTTCACGCCGTGAAAATGACATAAAAACCGACTTCCTGCCATTATCTCCACCCTTTGAGAGCCTATTCTTCCCTCAAACAGACAATACAAGGGCTGCAAAGGGGGGGAGGGGGGATCAGCTAAAATAGAAGTATTGGATTAGCTGAGGCCCAATCATGAATTTCAAAACCGTGACAGGATTAGTACCAATCGCATCAGTCAAGCGGGCTGATGCTCATGCGCATGTTTGGATAGCCCCGCCGGATGGCGTTTCGCCTGCATCCCGGCTGGAACTCAATAACTTGGCTGCGATTAAATTCGAACTCCAAGACTTTAAAACCGCAGGCGGAACCACCGTAATCGATTGCCAGCCTGGCGGTTGTGGCCGAGACGCCCGCAGGTTATTTGAGTTGGCTCAGATCACAGGCTTACACATTACCGCCGTCACCGGCTTTCATCGCCAGACATACTACGCGCCCGATTATTGGTTATGGTCCGCTTCAATGGAGGAAGCCGCTCAGCATTTTATCCATGAACTAACCGTTGGCATGGTAGAAACAGGGAGCACGATTCCGGCCTCAGTTTTGAAAGTCGGGTATGAAGGCGTAATTGCCGGGCAAACTCGCGTATTGATGGAAGCCGTAGCCGCCGCAGCCCAACAGACGGGTGCGCTTATTCTGTTCCACACCGAAGCTGGCAAGAATATCGAAGCGCTGCTGCCCTTTTTCGGAAATCGCCACATTGCACCCCATCGCCTTTACTTCTGCCACGTTGATAAACGCCCCGATGCCGGGTTACATCGCGAACTGGCACAATCCGGTGTGCTGTTAGGTTATGACACCTTTGCCCGCCCTCAATATGATCCGGAACATGGCGTTTGGCCCCTGCTGAAAACGATGGTCGAGTCTGGATTGGACACCCAGATTGCGCTTGGTTTAGATTTAGCGCGTACCTCAGCGTGGCAGCGCTATGGCGGCAAACCCGGACTTCGATTTCTCCCTCAACAGGTTATCCCTCGCTTGCGCCACGAAGGAATTTCCGGCCAGAGTATTCATCGTTTAACTGCTATGAATATCGCATCCCGCCTTGTGTGGCAACCCTGAATCGTTATTCGTCCATTTTCCACTGAAATGGTAAATTGATCGTCGTTTATAAAAGCGCATTATTAGAGGAGTTAAATAAATGGCTCGGTTTGATCGTCTCACGGTTTTAAATACGGTCTTTCAGGATGGCCTGGTTCCGTTGTTCTACCACAAAAATGTGGAGACGGCGCAAAAGGTAGCAGCCGCACTGGCGAACGGTGGCGGACACATATTAGAATTCACGAATCGCGGCGATTTTGCTATCGAAGTATTTTTGGCGCTAATTAAGTACTGTGCGCAGGCCCATCCTGATTTGATTGTCGGTGTCGGTTCCGTTGAGGATGCGCCCACAGCCGGGCTTTTCCTGGCATACGGCGCGAACTTTGTCGTGGGGCCAAACTTTAACGTGGACGTAGCGCGGCTGTGTAACCGTCGCAAAATTCCGTATATACCGGGCTGCGGCACAGTGAGCGAAATCGCCACCGCCGAAGAATGGGGCGCTGAAATTGTGAAAGCATTTCCCGGCGACTCAGTTGGTGGCCCAGACTTCATCAAAGCTGTATTAGGCCCTCGTCCCTGGACGCGCATTATGCCAACGGGCGGTGTCAGCCCTGACGAAGCCAATCTGCGCGGATGGTTCAAAGCAGGCGCAGCGTGCGTTGGCATGGGCAGTAACCTCGTGCGCAAAAACTGGATTGATGCAGGTGATTTTGGCGCGATTCAGGAAAATGTGAAATCGACACTCGCCCTAATTCAGTCGATCAAGGCGAGTTTGTAATAAAAGTTATTCTCGTAGCCAAAATACAGAATCTGCTGTCCTGATAGCAGGTTCTGTATTTTTGTTTTGTAGCGCTGATCCCCTGTCCTTTTGTTCTCTGGTATAGAACACACAATGATTTAACAGCGGTCTTGTGTCACAATCAGATTTTCAAGGAGGGTATTATGGTACGTACAATCCCCGTGGTTTTGCTTGGCTTGGGTAATGTAGGTCGTGTGCTGCTGCGGCAGATTCTTGAAACAAAGGATGTGGCGGCCCAGCGAACTAATTTACGGTTGGCGCTGGTTGGACTGGCGGACATCAGCGGGATGATTTTTGACGTGAATGGGATCGCTGAGGAAACCCTGCAAAAAATCGTCCAGACGCGTGATCTGCTGAATTCGATAGTTGAGACGCGCCCCTTAGTACATCTCGAAAATTTGGTTCCGAGCAATACAATCGTCGCTGATGTCACGGCATCAAAAGAAGCGCTTCCGCTTATTCAGGTGCTGCTCAATGCAGGTAGTGGTGTGGTGCTGGCCAACAAAAATCCGATGGCAGCGGAATGGGCCAACGCCCAAGCATTGTTTAACCATCCCAAATTGCGCTACGAATGTACAGCCGGTGCAGGCCTGCCCGTGATTAGTACGCTGCGGTACTTACTCGATACGGGTGACGAGGTGCTCCGAATTACCGGGTGTATGAGCGGAACGCTCGGCTATTTGTGCGCTGAAATGGAAGGCGATCAACCATACAGCGCTGTGGTTGCCCAAGCACGTGCGCTTGGTTACACAGAACCCGATCCTCGCGATGATCTGAGCGGCTATGATGTAGTACGCAAAGCGCTTATTCTGGCGCGAACCGCAGGTTGGCCTTTGGAAATGGCCGATATTCATGTCGAAGCCTTGTACCCGAAAACATTGGCCGAACTTTCTACAGAAGAATTTATGGCAGAAGCGCAAATCGCCAATGATAACTATGCGAGACTGTTCCGCGATGCGAGAGCACAAAAACAAACACTGCGGTATATAGCGCAGGTTGGCCCTACCGGCGGACATGTCGGATTACAGGCAGTCGCACAAGACAGCCCCATCGGGATTCTGCGTGGGCCGGCGAACTACTTTGAAATACAGACGCGACGCTACAGGGATGTGCCGATGGTTATATCGGGTCCAGGTGCAGGTCCAGAGGTCACTGCCGCAGGCGTTTTAGGTGATATACTCGAACTTGCCCAACTTCTGGCATTAGAAAACCCGATTTGATTCGCGGCATCGACTAAAGGTTAGGGTGATGGGTCAACCATCACCTACAACTTAAAATCTGTCCTATACCCTTCTGTAAAAATGCGACTTTCTCTGATACGCAGCGCGGAAATTCCCCAAATATCACGCCCAACTAACTTTAAGAATAAATAATAGCAGGCTTACAGGAAGTTTACAGAATTCACGAATTTTTGGGACTTCAGGCGGCAAATGTATATCTTTCAGGCGGATAATTTGTTACACTGTAAGGGGAAGCGCCTGGATAAGTGATCGAGGGACATATGACAGAGAACGAAAGCTCCGCATCTATCGTTCAACAACACTTTAATGCCTCTGTAGATGAAATAGAAAATCTGCAAACCACTATTGAACGAACCATCCAGGTTCTTAATAAAAGAGGTATCCAGGTTCTGATCGATTACGGAAGCATGACTAAAAATATTCGCCAGAGTATGGATGCTGCCCAAAAAGAGACACAGCACACCGTGCGCCAGCTTATGCAGTTCCAGGAGCTTGCCCATACCTCGGCGCTTATCACGTCGTCCCTTGATCTGAACCAGGTGCTGGAAGGCGTCATGGATACTGTTATTCAGTTGACAAGTGCGGAACGCGCCTATCTGATGCTGCGGCATGGGGAAACCGGCGAACTCCGTATCCAGGCGGCGCGTAACTGGGAACACGAAACGCTGACACAAGAAAACATTACCTTTAGCTCTGGCATTTTGAACGCCGCAATTGACAGCCGCGTACCGATTGTCACCACCAATGCTCAGGATGATGCGCGGTTTCAGGGAATGAAAAGTGTCTTCAGTCATGATTTGCGATCCATTATTGTGGTCCCGCTGGTGCTGCAAGATAAAGTAATTGGCGTTTTGTATGCGGATAACCGGATTGAGCAAGGGGTATTCAGTAAAGACGATATTCCATTGCTAACGGCATTTGCGAATCAGGCTTCGATTGCGATCTCGAATGCACGCTTGTTTGAAAAGGTAAAAGATGATCTGGTAGCCGCACAACAGCAGCTTGAGTCCTTGAAAATTGATTTAGATCAGCATCGTATTCAGGAAAAGGTTCAGGAGATCACGGAATCGGAGTATTTTCAGCGGCTTTCGGAAAAAGCAAAAACGTTGCGCGCTCGTGGGTCTGAAAGCTCTTAATCATTCGTTCGTAAGGGGGATGTGATGGGTTATATTAGCCCTAGGGCAGTTGTTGAGCCGGGCGTTTATCTTGGTCAAGATGTATCGATTCTCGGTCCGTGCCATATCAAAACCGGCTCCATCATCGAAGATCATTGCATTATTGGTAAACCCTCTCGATTGCAGCTTGTGCAACTCAAAAACCGGCTGCAAAATGCAACACAAGCACTCACCTATGCCGATTATGATGAGATCGTGGATACGCCGACAGTTATCGGTGAGGAAGCGCTGATTCACCAGGGAACGCTCATTTATTCCGGCTGTATTCTGGGCGAACAGGTGTTGTGTGAAGATCATACTACCGTCAAGTGGGATACTGTCGTCGGGTCGTATACAAAACTGGTCGTGGGTGCCTTGATCGGTTCCTATATCACGATTGGTAAGTACTGTACCATAGGTGGTACATGTGGCAATGATTCGATCATTAAAGATTATTCTACTTGCTTCGGAACGCTGATGCATGCCTATCAGCAGTATGGCGTGAAGCGAGAAACAGAGCATATTGAGAACTACAGTCAATATGATATTGGACGTCGTGATCCAGCTCCACGTTTAGAAGAACACGTTACCGTCGGCTACGATGCCAATATCATCGGCGGTATTGTGATTGGAACACGCTCCTATGTGGCAGCCGCAAGTATTGTAACGAAAGATGTGCCCCCCGATACGATAGTGACCGGCCATAACTTGCACCATCCGATTACAGAATGGAATGGCGGACTGAAAAAGGTCCACAACGCGACCTTTCAAAAATAAACAGGGAGTCCTTTATGACCAGCGCAGTTAACAATCCAGCCCAACCGCTCATCAAAGGTTACGAAGTACAGCAGGTGCTTGGGGAAGGCGGTTTTGGCGCGGTTTATCGTGCGTATCAGCCGCTTGTTAAACGCGAAGTGGCTATCAAGGTGATTCTGCCCCAATTTGCCAGCCAACCGGATTTTATCCGCAACTTTGAAACCGAAGCTCAACTTATCGCTCAATTGGAGCATATTCATATCGTGCCGTTGTATGACTACTGGCGCGATCCGAGCGGAGCTTTTCTGGTGATGCGCCTGCTGCGCGGAGGCAGCCTGGAAACTATTCTGAGCGACTACCAACCGCAGCCGATAGACTTAGTGATTCGCTGGGTGGAACAGATTGCCTCGGCGTTGTCGGTGGCCCACCAACGCAATGTGATTCACCGGGACATCAAACCTGCCAATATTCTGCTGGATAACCAACAGAATGCCTATCTTTCGGACTTTGGGATTGCCAAAAAGCTGGAAGTGGGTGCGGTGGATGAAGGAGGGATCGTTGGGACACCGGCTTATATCGCCCCCGAACAAATCACCAATCAAGAGATTACACCGCGAACCGATATTTACAGCCTAGGGCTGCTGGTTTTTGAACTCCTAACGGGACAAAAAGCATTTGCCGCGAATAACTCATCGTCACTGATCATCCAACATTTGACGGAAGAAATACCGGATCCCACCACCTATGTGCCTGCCTTGCCCCGTAAAATTTATGATGTGCTGAAAATTGCCACGGCGAAAGACGCTTCTAACCGGTATTCGGATGTTGTTGAGTTTGGCAACCAGGTCAAAACGACACTGCAAGGACAGGAAAGCAGCACAACCTCGCGCGCCATGCGGAGCGAAAAGGTTGAGGAATACATTATCATTCCACCCGATATTGCGCCTTTTGTGTTGACCAGTGAGGTGTTGGCTTTAGAAGCGCTCGAAGTTGATCTGGTCAACCCCTATAAAGGACTACGCGCATTCCAGCAAAGTGATTCAAAAGACTTTTTTGGCCGAGAAGCGCTTACCGAGACACTGCTCAAGCGCATGGCTAACACGGAGGGCGTGTATCGTCTTCTGGTTGTGGTAGGCCCCAGCGGAAGTGGAAAATCGAGTGTCGTAAAAGCGGGTGTGATCCCGGCACTGCGGCACGGGGCGATCCCTGGCTCGGAACGGTATTTCATCACGGAGATGGTGCCGAGTACAGACGCCATGCGCGAACTGGAAGCAGCACTCTTGAGTGTCGCCGTCGCACCGCCTGATAATATGGGCGATAGACTGCGGGATTCAAGTGATGGACTGCTGCGGCTTGTCAACGAGATTCTACCCGATGATGGCAGCGAACTGCTGCTGCTGATCGACCAATTTGAAGAAGCCTTTACCCTGACCGAAGACAAAGTTCGGGCACGTTTCCTGGATAGTCTGCAAATGGCGGTTACCGCCCCGGATTCGCGGCTGCGGGTCATTATCACCCTGCGCGCGGACTTTTATCATAGCGCGAATAGACCCAATCCAGCATTCCATCCAGCGAGTCTACCCGCCACCAGATCAGCAGGGTGTCATCGGCTGCCGACAGCGCTTGGGTGCCGTCGGCGCTGAGGACCAGACTCCGCACGGCCTCGTCATGACC
>DATAMF010000092.1:0-6667 GCA_036260665.1 Aggregatilineaceae bacterium
GGGATGTCGGCAGCAAGCACCATCTGAGCCTGGCTGGTGAGAAGAAGCAGTAGAATGAATAATGCACGAAAACACGAGACGATTTTTCTGCGCATAGGGGACTCCTGTTTATTAATTAAGCCCCGCCAGGGGATAAGACCCAACGTGCGATTGATAAAAAATGTAAAAACCCTAACTTACAGCGTATCATGATTGTCCTCAAGACACTATGAAAATGGTGTGAAAATCCGTTCAAAATTGTACATGTTTTTTTTCAATAGCGCTGGCATAAGCCGCCATCAACTGATCCGCTGCCATCCGCCAGTGATATTTGGTTTCCCCCAGGTACACCGCGCGGGCCGACCAACGGGCGCGGCAGGCCGCGTCTTCGAACTGTTGCAAAGCGTGTTCGGCTGCATCAGTGGACGAAGCCGCCATCACCACCCCACAATCTTCGCGCTCAACGACATCGGCCACTTCCCCAACGGGGGTCGTGAGAATTGGACGCCCGGTGGAAAGCGCAAACAGCGCCAGATTCGAGAGCGAATAATTCACATTCTCAATCGCGGCATTCAGCCCGTAATACACCACGTCCCCCGCCGCCACCGTTTCCGCGACCTCATGCTGAGGCACCCATCCCACGTATTTTATACGCGGACAAGCTGAGGCAGCGGCCTCAACTTGAGCGCGCTGGGGACCATCGCCGCCGATCACCAACCACACGTTATCCCGGCGCGGCACCGCCTCCAAGATAACGCTCAACAGCCGATCAGGATTGAGATACCCGACATAGACAAGCAGCAGCGCATCGTTCGGAATATGCCACTGCTGACGCCGTGCAGCGCCCTTTTCAACCAGTACGGCCCGATCAACCAGGGGCTGGCTGTTCGACACCAACCAGACCTTCGCCCCCATATCCCGGTGACGTTTCACCAGCCGCTCGCTCATGGCGAGCATGGCTGTCACACGCGGGCTGTACCAGCCGTCCATCCGATCCAACAGCGCAGCCAGACCCGAACCTAAATTGTCGCGGACCATCCCCGCATAATATTCATGTGCATCGTAGATGACCGGAATACCCGCCCGCTGCGCATATAAATACGCCACAGGTACGGTATCCAGATCATGCGCATGCACGATGTCAGGCCGAATCCGGCGGAGTTCATTCAGCGCCCGCAACCAGAAACGCGGCATCGTCCGAAGCAGCGGTCTTCCCGTCCGATACCCTGCCGACACGCCAATCCGCACAATCGAGACGGGTTCAGGCGGACATTTCGCCGCCCACTGCCAGCCATCCATCGCTGCACGCAACACATCAGGTGTAGGCTCAATCTGGTGCGGAGCATAAAGTTGAGTGCGATCCCAGGCAATCACCGTCACCCGGTGTCCGGCCAGGGCCAGGGTATGGGCCTCCTTCTGAACGCGCCAGTCGGGGCCATATCCATTCGTTACCAGCATCGCTACTTTACCCATCAACCCGTTCCATCCAGCAGCAGCCGGTATAGAGTACGTAACTTTTCGGCCTCGTTGTCCCAGCGCAGCACGTTCTGAGCCGCGCCTACCTTTTCACGATAATATTTCCGCACCGCCGGGTCCATCATCCGTTCAATCGCCGCCGCAATCGCGCGCGGATCGGTAGGGTCGCATAACACACCCAATTCATAACGCTTGACCAGCCGCCGCACGCCAAAGGTATCTCCGGCCACCAGCGGAATCCCCGCCGCCACCGCTTCCCACAATTTATTCGGCACTGAAGCGCGCGTATTGTAGGCATGAGGCCGCAGCACAACCGCCGCCACATCCGCCTCGCGAATCGCCGCCGCAACCTGATCAGGCGCAACCGGGGGCATACGTGTGACACGATCTTCCACGCCGAGCCGGATCGCCAATTGGTGCAGCCCATCCCATTCGCCGCTCTGCCCCATAAAAACAAGAGCGACCTGTTCCGGCAGATAGGCCATCGCCTGGACGAGTTCCGTCAGGCAGCGCCCCCGATCCGAGATATATCCGGTATGAACCACGATGAAACGATCCTGCCCAACCACCGCGCGCAAATCAACCGGAGCCGGAACACGGTCATCAACCGGATCAACAATATTATGAATCACCGTCGGGCGCGGGATGCGATACCAGCGCGCCATCGCTCGCGTTCGAGCCTCGCACAAACCCAACACCGCATCAGCCCGGTGCACCAACCGCCGTTCGATCAGCATCAGCCAGGGCCGCTGAAACGATTGCCAGCGGCTCATCCATTTGGAGGGATAAGGAGGAAGGAAAAGAAAGAGTTCGTGGGCGTCATAAACCAACCGCCGCCGCACCAAACCGAGGAGCATCAGCGCCGGGAGATCATGCGCATGGTAGACCTGAGCGCGCACAGGCCGTAAGGTGCGCCAGATTTGAAATGCTTGTAGTCCATGCCGCATCCACCGCCAGGGCCGCCGCAGACTCGCCCCATAGCCGCCATACCGTACCCGCCACAGATCGAAACCATCTCGCTGTTCACGGTCGGGCAGCAAACCGTCGGCGCGCTGCGTTCCTACCACGAGAACACGCCAACCAGCACCGGCGAGTGCAGATGCTTCACGCAGCACACGGCCATCATGCGCAACGTCATTCAATACAAGCATTACCACATCGTAGTGCAACAAACCCCCTTCATTCTCTAACTGTAGCGTAACGAATCGATCATTTGTCTTAAATAGTACTTTCGGATATTCTAACAACAGTTTATATTTTGGCAACAAAAATGTTATTATATATATAAATATCCCCAGGTATTTATGCTAACTCAAAGATACCTCATTTTCCATCCATGAAACTGACGCTCGGCACACGCCGTCTCTACGACGCCCGGATCCAAACGATTTTGCAACCTCGGCATAGGGATGTCGTGCAGCATGCGTTGTGATCATTTCATCCTACATGATTTAAGCTATAATTCAGAGTATCGTGCATCCTACCAGGGGAGTTATTCGTATGATAAGGGCCACATCACACCGGAAACTGCTTCATCCGGCCATCATCCTCGCACTCACACTGCTGCTGGTTTTGCTTCCCCTGCTCCAGACCACCCCCAGCATTGCTCAGACAGGCGGAACAACCCATACGGTCCAGAGCGGAGAAAATCTGTTTCGGATCGCGCTCCGATATAATACCACAGTTGAAGCCCTCGCTGCTGCCAACGGCATCACCGATCCAACTCACATTTATGCTGGACAGGTTTTGATCATTCCCGATGGATCAGCAACCACCGTTGCCGCAGCCCCTACCACAACGGTCACTACGACCATAACCACTGCGCCGGTTTACCACACTATTCAGGTGGGCGAAACGTTAGCCAGCATTGCCCGCTTGTATGGCGTCAATTGGACCGATATTGCAGCCGCCAATGGCATCTACGACGCCAATACGATTTACTACGGCCAACAACTGCTGATTCCTGGCACATCATCGCCCGGTGCGCCTGCCGTAGCGCCGCCCGTTGAAACTACGCCTGCGGTTACGACCAATCCTGATCCGAATCCTTCGCCCGTAGTCAGCACCGGAACAGAGCAGACCCATGTCGTACAGGCAGGCGAGAACTTAGCCGCGATTGGACGTATCTATGGCATTAGCTGGCCGACCATCGCCCGCGCCAACGGCATCAATGACCCCAACCATATTTATGCTGGACAAACGTTGATCATCCCGGCGGTGGACGATGGACAGGGTGGCTATCTCCAACCCGCATCGTACACGCCCGCCAGCGCTGCCGCCCCGACCATCACCACCGGGAAGCAGGTTGTGGTGGATTTGAGCGATCAAATGACGTACGCCTACGAAAACGGCCAACTGCTCCGTTCGACACGCGTGTCCACAGGCACCTACGACTTCCCCACTGTCATGGGTGACTACCGTGTGTATGTGAAATACACATCACAAACTATGTCCGGCCCCGGCTACTATCTGCCCGGTGTGCCCTATGTGATGTATTTCTACCAGGGTTATTCTCTGCATGGCACCTATTGGCACAGTAATTTTGGCGTCCCGATGAGTCATGGCTGCGTCAATATGCCGACTCCCGAAGCCGAATGGTTCTTTGGCTGGGCTGAGGTCGGAACCCCTGTCCACGTGCAGTGGTAAGCCGAATTTGAAGCGCATGAGACAAGGGGCCTTAAACCCCTTGTCTTTTTATGGAAAGCTGGCTTATGTCCGCACCCAAATCACAACCCCGTACCGGATTACGTTCTTTACCCATCAACGTCTGGATCGTCACGATCACCAGTTTCCTCACCGACATCAGCAGCGAAATGGTGTTTAACCTGCTGTCGTTGTTTCTCGCCAATGTCCTGGGCATCAAAACGAACATCATCGGCGTGATCGAAGGCATTGCGGAATCCACCGCCAGCCTGCTGAAGGTATTTTCCGGCTGGCTCTCGGATAAACTCGGCCAGCGCAAATGGTTAACTGTGGCGGGTTATGGACTTTCATCGGTTGCCAAGCCATTTCTCTATGTCGTCACGTCCTGGTGGGGCGTGCTGGCGGTACGTGTTTTTGATCGCATCGGCAAAGGCATCCGCACCGCCCCGCGTGATGCGCTCATCGCGGATACCATCGATGATCAGCATCGTGGAGTAGCCTTCGGTCTGCACCGGGCAGGCGATACTGCCGGGGCCGCGCTTGGCATTCTCATCGCCTTGATCGTGGTACTCGCCACGCAGTCCGGCGATCTGCAACTCACCAGGGAAACCTTTCAGACTGTCGTTTTGATCAGCATTGCCCCTGCCTTTCTCGCAGTGATTATCCTGGCCTGGGGCGCGCAGGATGTTCAAGTCACGAGCAAACGCAGCGCCCCCAGGTTGACCCTGCGCGGTTTTGATCAACAGTTTCGCTGGTTTCTACTGACAGTCGTCCTGTTTACACTGGGCAACTCGGCGGACGCCTTTCTGATCTTGCGGGCGCAGGATCGGGGGTTGAGCGTCGCCGGGATTCTCGGCATGCTGCTCACGTTCAACCTCGTCTATGCGCTGATTTCGACTCCTGCGGGGATGTTGTCAGACCGAATCGGACGCCGACGTATGATTTTAGGCGGATGGACGGCCTATGGCGTTTTGTACCTGGGATTTGCGTTAGCCGCTGATGCGTGGCAAATCTGGGTCTTGTATGCCCTGTATGGTATCTACTACGGTGTGACCGAGGGAGCCGCTAAAGCGCTCGTCGCGGACCTCGTAGCCCCGGAACAGCGCGGCACAGCCTACGGCGTATACGCGGCAGCCGTCGGCCTGATGGCCCTCCCGGCGAGCATTATCGCGGGCGTCTTGTGGCAGGGTGCCTTTGGTTGGGACGGCTTCGGAGCCAGTGCCCCATTTCTGTTCGGCGCGCTGATGGCGCTGGCAGCAGTCGCCCTGTTCATCAGTACACAAAAAGACTGATTTTACGCTAGCTGCGTCCCTCACCCAGCTACATCTCCTCATCGCAGATAGGTCTACCATTCCTACAAACAATAAATAAACCATCAATATATTGACAAAATTTAATTCTTACTCGATCATTTAAGGAGATTGGGAAAGGTTACGAGATGACGAATCAAAGTATGCAAGCTTCGTTGTTAGTAGTTGATGATAATCAGGTGAACCGCGACTTGTTAGCGCGGCGGCTCAAACACGCCGGGCATCACGTTGAACTGGCTGTGGATGGTTACCAGGCCCTCGCCATGAACCAGGATCGGCATTTTGATCTCATCCTGCTGGATGTGACGATGCCGGGATTAAGTGGCTTTGAGGTGCTTGAAATCATCCGCCAGAAACACACCCTGAGTGAACTCCCCGTGATCATCGTCACCGCCCTGGATGCGAGTGATGATATGGTGACGGGCTTCAAACTGGGGGCCAACGATTATGTGACTAAACCCATTGATTTTTCGGTGCTCCAGGCGCGCATTCACACTCACCTGGAATTACGGAAACTCGCCGAGCTTAAAGATCAATTTCTTCAAATCGCCAGCCACGATCTGAAAAATCCGCTGAATAATGTCTTGATGTCCATTTGTCTCATGCTTGCCGATCTGCCGCCCGGACAAAAGATGTCGGATCAGTACTATGAGATTCTGGGCCTGATGAAAACGCAGTGTGAAACCATGCAGCGCATCATCACCGATTTTCTGGATTTCGAAGCGCTTCAGGACGGCAAATTTCAGCTTCAACTGAACTGGGTCGATGTCAATGAAACCGTGCAGCGGGTGGTCCACGACAATACAGAGTATGCGCAGTCCAAAAATATCGCATTAGAGATGAATCTGGAGCCAGCCGCGCCTGTCCAGGTGGACGAAACCCGAATAGCGCAGGTCTTGCAGAATTTTGTCGGCAATGCGCTCAAATTCTGCCCCCCGGATGCTGGTGTAATCGTTCGCACGCACACCGAAGACCACCATCTAATGGTCGAGGTCTGCGATTCCGGGCCAGGCTTGACCAAGGCAGACCTCGCCAAAGTCTTTACGAAATATGCCCGCCTGAGTAACAAACCGACGGGCGGCGAAAAAAGCTCAGGCTTAGGCTTGGCGATCTCGAAGCAAATGATCGAACTGCACGGCGGTGCAGTCGGCGTCTACAACAACGCTGACTGCGGCGCGACGTTCTGGTTTAGCCTGCCGATGCCTTAGTTTCGACATTCGCCCGGCCCTGCCGGAAAGCATCGATATTCTGGGCAACCA
>DATAMF010000180.1:0-18523 GCA_036260665.1 Aggregatilineaceae bacterium
GGTATGGGCAGGAAGCGATGTATATCCAGATTCGGTCCGAAGATGGGCAGGTGATGAACCGCACGGTGCAAGGCGGCGAAATCTGGATGGCTCCGGTGCTGCCGGGTGTGACGGTGGAATTGCGGCTCAAACTGCGGCGCGGGCTGTCGATTAATGGAAAATCCAAACTGCGGATGAAAGTCACGGCGGGCGCGGCGGGCATTATCTTTGATGCGCGTGGGCGTCCACTCGCTTTGCCGCGTCCGAAAGATCGAGCCGTACGGTTTGCCAAGTGGCAGCTTGCCATGATGGGACGTGATGCGCGAGCCGCGGAAGCCCCTGCGCCGCCGTCGCCGGATGAACTGGCGATGCCGGACCTCGAAATGGAAGGAATGTAACGGATGCCGTATTATCCTGAAACCACCATTATCCAGGGATTAGCGCGTATCCAGCGCGAACGACGGCTGCCCCCGACGGCTGAACCACGTCCAACGCATACCATCCAGGGCGCACCAGTGGACCCGATCCATGTCGTGCTGGAAGGCGATTTGCTGAAGGATTTTAGAATTCTCGACGTGGCGAAACTGCTCAACATCCGCGATCCGGAATTCGCTTCGACGGTCATCACGGCGCAGGTGGGGCGCGTGCAGGTGGGCCAGGAATTGGCGCGGCGCGGCAAAGGACGGCGGGCGAAAGTGGTGCAAAGCCCGGCGGACGGCGTGATCGTGGGCATCGAAGGCAGCCGGATCATCATGCAGGTGGCCGAGCGCAGCATCGAAATTCTGGCGCGCATTCAAGGCGAGATTATTTCGGCAGAACCGCATGTCGTCAAAATGACAGGCAACGGGGCACTGATCCAGTGCGCCTGGGGGAACGGCGGCTTCTGCTACGAAGCCTATCGCTGGCTCCCCGAAGAAGGTTTCGCCGGGCTAAGCAAGCTGGATGTGCGTATTTCGGAATTCCGAAATGTGGTTATTGTAACCCCCCAGCCGATCAACAAGGGCGATCTGCTGGTCGCGCAGCAGCAAGAAGTGGCGGGCGTCGTGGCACCGAGCATGCCAGCCAACTTGCGCGAATTCGTAATGCAGCTTAAATTCCCTGTATTACTGACAGAAGGTTTTGGCAGCCGCCGTCCAACTGGTTTGATTTATACTCTATTGCAGAGTAACATGGGGCGTCAGGCCGCATTTGATGCGGTAGTGCCGGATCGATGGTCGTGGGAACGGCCTGAAATCATGATCCCATTACCATCGGGGGGTGTGCTGCCGCCCACCCCGGTTTTAGATAAAGCGTTAGATTTGGGTTCGCAGGTGCGGATCACCCGCGCCCCGTGGGATGGCCTGATTGGTGAGATTGTCGATTTTCCGGCAGCACCGCAGGTCGTGGGGAGTGGGCTGCGACTGCCCAGCGCCAAAATTATGTTGTCCAACGGGCAGGCGGTGATGGTGCCTCTCGCCAACCTTGAGTTACTGGGTTAGGATCGCCGCCCATTCAGCGGAGGAAAAGACTTATGGCTTTCGAAGACCTGGATGATCTGAGCGAACTGGATGAAATTCCCCCATTTGAAGAAGACCTGACATTACCAGGCTTCGAGGAACCCGGTGGCGGGGGGGGCGTCAGCCGTACCTTTAAGATTATCGGCGCATTTATGGTGATCGCGGTAATCGCGGTGGTTGGCGTGCTGTTAGTTGTCTTGCTGCAAGGCAAGGACGACATCAGCAGTTTTGATCAGACCGCGACGAGCATCAAACAAACGAATGATGCGGTTCAGGTAGCCGCAAACAATACCAGCACGGCAGTGATTGAAGCCGTGCAGGCGACGGGGGTCGCCATCCAAACGATGGACGCCCTGAACACACGGACCGCCGACGCGCTGGCAATTCAGCGGCAGCAAACGGCTACCCAAGACGCACTGAACGCTGTTGCATCGCAGACCGCAGCGGCTCAAGTGTCGCAAACAGCGGCGGCTCAGGCAGCGTTGGATAACGCAACGGCTACGCAGTACGCCCTGACGCACCAGATCACCGGACAGTTGGTGAACAAGGAAAACCTGCCCGCCGAGGCCGGTATTCCCATCTTCTTGTATACGGATAATGGGGATGGCGTTTTTGTGGCCCCGGCAGGCACCCCGCCCCCGGTTCCTGAAGTGGTGATCCCTGATGATGCCACGTCCGAAGTACCGAGTGTGGTGCTTCCCGGCGGCGGCGCTCCAGCGACAAAACCGGCTTCTGAATCCGGCGTCGAAGAATCGGCCACGGAACCAGCGGCTGAGGAAAGTATCGCCCCAACCCTGATCAACCCCGGACAACCTGTTTCGGGCACGATTACATCGGGTGAGCGGCTGACCTGGGTTTTCACGGGGAACGTGGACGACAGCGTGAGCATTACCGCCACCACCACAGTGGTGGAACTGCAATTGACGCTGCGGCTGGTGGGTCCAGATGGCGCGGAAATCGTGTCGCAGGGTCCGGCCACCAATGTTACCGTGGGCACCATGCTCACAACAGCCGGGGAGCACACTATCGAGCTGATCAGCGCGGCAGGCGAAGGCGATTACACGCTGGACCTGCAACTGGTGTCAAGCGAAAGCACCTCTAGTGGTCCGATGAGTTATCAGGCTGACACAGCGGGGATCGTATTGGTCGCCCAAACTGGCGGCGAAACACCAAGCCCCACCCCCAGCAACGCGGACGAACTGTTCAGCACCATTACAACCAATCCCGATGGCACCTTCAACTTTGACAATGTGCCCGACGGTATCTATTTCCTAGTGATTGATCCCAGTTCGCTCACCCCGGCGCAGTTGGACCAGCTTGGCCTCGAACCGGGCAGCGAACCCGTGGTCTTGCAAGTCACTATTCCCGGCATCGGAGAACCCATTACCTTTAATCCGGTAGCCACAACCCCAGCAACACTCAGCCCGGAAGACATCAGCCTGACGGAAACGGCGATTGCAACCCGCACCCCCCCCCACGCCTACGCCGACAGCAGGCGGCCCCACAGTAACGCCGGGCGGTATCGTCACGCTGACCCCCACCGACGAAGAGTTGGCGGATACGGGCGGCTTTGATGGCATGAATTTGGATGGCAGCAGCGGCCTGACGGTGTTGGCAATTGCCGCCGCCGGTTTAGTAGCAGTTGTATTTATCGCCCGCAAACTGCGGACAGCCGCGTAGTCTTCTGGTAGAATAGTCTCCAATCGTCCAATGGTAGGGGCGCGCGCATGGCCCCTACCAATGCATTTTGCCTCCTGAAAGCCTTATGAAAAACGAACGCTCCATCTTCACTCGATCTGCGGATGTCCGTGCAATCCTGGATGTGCTGGCGCTGGGTGAGCCAGTGACGGTTGTCGGCGTGAGTAACTTCGGTAAATCCACCCTCCTCCGTCAAATGATGGATGAACACGTGGCTGAAGCATACCAACAGCGCACCGGGCATAAGGGTCTGTTTGTCTATATTGACTGTAACCGGATGCTGCAAATGAGCGCGCAAGGCTTTTATGAGGTCATTTTGCGCGCCGTGCTGGAAGCGCTCGCCAAACTTAACGTCCATGATCTCCACCAGCATATTGAAACGTTCTATGAAAAGGTGGTCGAATCACAAAGCGGTTTCATGATTCCCCTCGCGTTCAGCAACGCGATTGTCGCGCTGATGGACAGCGATTATGTGGAAGATTTGATACTGCTGCTGGATGAATTCGATGCCGTGCTGACCGAGTTGGACGAACGCGTTTTTCTCAACTTGCGGGCGATCAAAGATAAGTATAGCGAGAAGCTCAATTATGTGACCGCGACCCTCCGCCCGCTGACCGCCTTGGGCGGCGGCGATGATTTGTCTGAATTTGTCGAGCTGTTTGCGGCCCAAAAATACTGGCTGCAACCCCTCGGTACCGACGATGCCACCCACTTTGCGTCGGAAATTTTTCGCCTGGCGAATGACCAGTTAGACCCGCCGGAACGGGATTATATTTTGGGGCAGGCCGGTGGACATCCGGGCCTGATTCAAGCGGTGGCGCATGTCGTGCTGGAAATCGAGTCCGGCGCACCTGCCACCTATACCGAACGCGCTTTAAATGTGGCGGGCGATGTGCTGCAACGTCACCGGCTGGTTCGCTCTGAACTCGGCAAAATGTGGAAACAACTGCTCCCCGACGAGCGAGACGCACTGATCCTCGTTGCCACACGCGGGCCAGCCGCCCTGGATGAGATGATGCTAGGCGACCTGCTGTCGCGGGGACTGCTGGTGGAAGAACGGGGCGAAATCCGCTTGTTCGCCACTTTATTGGCCGATTATGCACGCCGTCAGGGACTGATCCGCCAGACGAATCCGGCAGGGGTATGGGTCGATATTGACGCTGGAACCGTGATGGTCGGCAGTGATATGGTTGAGCCGCTTACCGATCTCGAATACCGGCTGCTGCTGCTGCTTTATGGGCGGCTCGACAAAATCTGTGATAAGTACCAGATCGTCGAAGCCGTCTGGGGGCAGGAATATCTGGGTGAAGTGGACGACGCCCGCATCGAAAAACTCATTAGCCGCCTGCGATCCAAACTGGAAAGTGATCCCACTCATCCGCAGTTAATCAGTACGGTACGAGGGCGAGGTTACAAACTGAACAGCTTCAAACACAATCCCAGTTCGGGGGATGAGAGTTTGGAAGAGGATATCCCCTAAATTTTTAAGTTAGAGTGTGGTTAGGGGTGATAACAGTGTATTAGGATCGTGTTATAGTGTATAGATAACCTCTACAAACTAGTGTGATGGTGTCATGATCTATTGGTTGATCCTGCCGGTTTGTCTCTATGTCGCGCTTGCCGTCGTCGCCGTCGAACGCCGTCCTCATGGCATATCAAGCGTGGCTTTGGCATTCATGGCGATATGCCTCTCGCTGATCACTTTCGCTTATTTTATGTTGGGAACGACAACCCAACAGAACCATGCTGAAACGGCGGCCTATATCGTCGTTTTCACCTTCCAATGGGTCTACCTGCTGGCCTTGCCTCTGCTGCTGCTAAGCCTGTATTTTGAAACATGGTTCCAAATCCATGCACGCACCCTCTTCAAAGTTGGACTTGTTCCGATGTTGATTGTGAATACCATTCTGCTCATCGCTATGCTCCACAGCAGTGATCCGCTGGTGCAGCAGGTAGGCGAGCATTTCAGGATACATTTTTTAATTGCGAATGCGCGCAACTCGCTTCCGCGCGGCATCGCGTTTATTTTTTTGACGCAGTGGCCGTTCCTGCTGGCATTGGGGATCACTTTCTATGCGCGCCGCATCCGCCCCTGGCAAGCCGTGTTTCTCTTTTTAGCGACATCGATTTTCAGTGGCGCGGCTCAGCTCACTGCCGCATCCATCGAATCGGAATGGAGAAGTGTCGTTTCGGTACTGAGTTTTTTGCCCGCGATGCTGCTGTTTACGCTGCTGGTCCTACAGGCAACGCGCCGCAAAACATTCAATCCCGCTGTCCTCACCCGTTTGGTTGCGCCGAATGATGGGATCATTTTGATCGATCCCCAGGGGGTTGTGCATTGGAACAACCAACTTATCTTTCAGTGGCAGAGCAGTACAACAACATCATCTGTGGTGGCCCCGATTCACATTCTCCAAATGCTCCGCGATACCCCCGTGTATGCGACGGTCAAGACGATGTTCAGCACACATGCCGCCAGCGCTGAATGTGAATTTAGCCTGAATAACGAGCCTTATCAACTGCAAATTGAACGCCAGCCGGTTCCCGATATCCGCGAACTGCCCAACGCCGAAGTTTTCATTTTTCGAAATGTCACCTCGTCTCGGATGCGGCTCAACCTGGATGTGATGAGCCGCGAGATTCAGGCGTTGAGCCGCATCAGCGCCGATATTTCGTCCTTGCTGGATGTGAATCAGGTGATCAACCGGGCGCTTCAGGAAGTGTTGGCCGTTACCAAACTGAATGACACATTCGTTTACCTGCACAATCCGAATGATCCAGAGAATCTCAAACTCGGTGGCAGTTTAGTGATGTCGCCCCAAGGGTTTGCGCCCGAAACTAAATCAACCAACAATACCGATGCGGGTGATGTTTTCCTGACCGGGAAGACTATTTATATTGAAGATGCCGATCAAACGCCGTTGCACGGTGAGCGCCTAAAAACGCAGGGATTACACGCCGGAATCACCGTGCCGTTAATCACACAGGACCGGGTGATCGGCGTGCTGCAAGTAGGCAGTCAGGTTCCGCATAAATTTGAATCGATTGAGGTTGTGCTGCTGGAAAGTGTAGGCCGCCAACTCGCAATTGCCATCGACAATGCGCGCCTGCTTCAAGAAGAACGGCAGCAGCGCCGTGTCGCCGAAGCGCTGCGTGAGGTGTCGAGCATTCTTAATAACAAAAACCTCGATGATGCGCTGCACGGGATGCTGGCGCAGTTAAGGCGTTTGTTGGATTACGAACGAGGTACCGTGCTGCTGCCTGCCGAACCGGGGACGTTACGCGTTTGCGCTCATCGAGGACTGCGTAATCCCGAAACCGCCGACTTCCAGCGTAAGCGAATTGTGCTCCAGGATCTTCCCTATCTTCAGGAAGTGTTCACCGAGCGGAAATTTAAGTATATTCCCGATACGACAATCGATCCGATCTGGGTCACAGGCGAAAAAGATCTGCGTTCCTGGTTAGCGATCCCCCTGGTCATGCGCGATCAGGTGTTGGGATGCCTGAGTCTGGGGCACACCCTGCCCAACCGTTTTACGCCGGAAGCTATTCAAATCGCGCTCACATTTGGCGATCAGGTGGCGATTGCCGTTGAGAACCATCTGCTGTTCGAAAATGAACTGCACCGCCGCCTGCATGCCGAATTTTTACAGCAGGCATCGTATGATCTCGTGACCAGCCCCGATCTGGACCGTGCACTGTCCGCCGCGCTCGACTGGCTGAGTCAGATTTTAGCTTTTGACCGGGCACACATCGGCCTGATTGATGAAACCAGCAGCATGTGGGTCTTTCGAGCGCGCCGCCCTGCGCCGCCCCCCGACACCAAATCCCAGGCGGTGCCGCTGAGCAAATACCCGCTGATCGAACAAGTCTGCGCGGAAAAACGCGCCATGCTGGTATCCGATACCCGCGAGCAGCCACACTGGAAAAAACTGCGCTCCACCTCACAGGAAGTGCGAACCTGGATCGGCGCGCCGCTGATTGTGCGCAACCGGGTGATTGGTGTGCTGAACATTGACGGTTTTCAGCCGCACAGCTTTACCAACGAACAGTTTCAAACGGTGCAAACTTTTGCCAACCAGATTGCAGCAGCGGTCGAAAATTTCCGTTTGCTCGAAGAAGCAGGCAGTCAGAACCGCGTGCTTCAAACCCTGAACACCGTGTTAGCATCGAGCGCTGAAGCGCTGACCCACGACAATCTGATGTCGGTCCTGTTGGAACGCGTGGTGACGACGCTGGGGGTTTCCGGCGGAGTTCTTCACCTGCGCGAGGAGGAATCCGGCGAACTGGTGCTGCGGGCCGCGTCGCAGGTGACGGATACGCTGCGCGAGAAACTGGCTCGCCTGCCTGCCGGATCGGACCTGCCGTCGCTGGTGAATGATCTGCCCCAGTTTTTTAGCGTCCCGCTGGTATCGCACGCCAAAGAACTGGGGCTGCTCAGCTTATACCAGCCCGATCAGCCCTTCAGCCCCGACGTACGCCAACTGCTGATGAATATTGGGCAGCAGTTGGGTATTGTGCTCGAAAATGCGCTTCTCTTTGAAAACACCACGCGCCGCGAAGCGCTGCAAACCGCTCTGGGACGGTTCAGCCTGACGATCAGCGCGCAGCTTGACTGCGATACGGTGATGCGGCTGATCTGCCACGAAAGCCAAAACGTCTTTGACACGCAAGGGGCGTATATCTGGTTACTGGACAATGGACACCTGGTAGGCACCGCCGCTTCGGGAAAAGCTGCTGATCAGTTCGGCAAAAACGTCCTGGATATGGCGGATCGCCATCTGCTGCCGGTACAGGTGCTTCATGAGTGGCATACCTGTTATATCAATTCGGTGGCTCAAACCACCGCGCTCCCGGCTGAATTTCAAGTGCTCACCCAGGCCCAATCCGCGATGGCGATCCCGCTGCTGAAAGCCGATGTGCCCATCGGTACCCTGCTGCTGATTTCGACTGAAAACCCGGAAGCATTCGCGGAGTGGCAGCTTGAACATGCCGGTCTAATGGGCGTCCAGGCGGCGCTCGCGATCCAGAATGCCACGCTGTTTGATGAAATTCGCCGCCGGTTGGATCAACTGCGGTTGGTGAACGAAGTAGGCCGTTATGCCACCGCCATTTTGAGCCTGCAAAATTTGATCGAAGGCGTTTCGCAGAAACTCTTTGAGACGCTGCACTACAGTATGATTGCGCTGTGGCAGGTGGAAGAAGAACATCTTTTCTCGCCGCTGTTTTTCAAACCCGGCCAGCTCAAACCGGATGTAACGTCGCCCCACCAAATCGAGCTTGAAAAGCTGGTTGAAAAAGCAGCGCTGGTCAGTGATCCCATCATTCAAAGCATCAACCGGGAGGTGGACGGCCAAACGCTGCATCCCTCCGCGCTGGCGATTCCGCTCATCGTCGCGGATGAAGTAGTCGGGGTGCTGGTGGTCGAACGCGAAGCCACCGAACACATCCTCAAAGAAGATTTGGATGTGCTGGAGCCGATGGCCGCTCAGCTTGCGATCTCGGTTTCCAATGCGCGCCTCTTTGAAAAAATCCGCCAACAAACCATTGACCTGGAAGGGCGAGTCCGCGAACGGACCGCCGAGATTCGCCAGCAGCATGAACGGATCGAAGCGATTCTGCGTTCGGTGGCCGATGCGGTGATCGTCTTTGATTTGGGGGGACAGGTGGTTCTGACCAATCCTGTCGCCCGCCAACTGTTCGACCAGTATGACCTCGATATGAACCTGGGATCGCGCATCAAGGCCATGGTAGATCAAACCATGAAAGAAACCGAAACCAGGGCCGCCGAAGTCATCGAGTTGGGGAATGTCGCGCTTCAGGCCAAAGCCGCCCAGGTCTTTGAAGGTCAAGACCTGCTGGGGACGGTCGTGGTGCTGCGGGATATTTCGCGTCTCAAAGAACTGGATCGCATGAAAGATGCGTTTGTCGCCACCGTATCGCACGAACTGCGCACCCCGCTGGCGAACCTCAAGCTTTACCTGTCGCTGCTGCGGCAGGGCCGCCCCGAACGGCGTGCCAATTACCAGGAAGTGATGGAGCGCGAAGTTGAGCGGCTGGCCCGTTTGATCAATGAACTGCTCACGCTGTCCCGGCTGCAAAGTGAACATCAAAACGAGCGGGCGCATGTCCGCAACCCGATTGATCTCGAAACCCTGATCCAGACGGTGGTGCAGGATAACCTGGCGCAAGCCGAGAGTAAACGGGAAGAGCTGCATTACGAAAAAATGGCGTCTCCTATTCCACCGATTGTGGGCGACCAAGATCAGATCGTCCGCGCCCTGACCAATCTCATCGGTAATGCCATCAACTATACGCCCGAAGGAGGTCGAATCCTGGTGCGCAGCCGGGTGGAGAATTTAGAGCAAATTAATTCAGAATGGGTTATTATTGAGGTGATAGATACAGGGGTGGGCATTCCCACTGAAGAATTACCGATGATCTTTGATCGTTTCTTCCGTGGATCGAATGTCAGTGTCAGCACTCCTGGAACGGGATTGGGTTTAGCAATCATCAAAGAAATCGTAGAAATGCATGGCGGTTCCATCCACGTAGAGAGCGAAGTAGGACGTGGCAGCACTTTCTGCCTCAGATTACCCGCGCTGAACATAAGTGAAGAGCGCGTCGGAGAGAATGTATGAGTAAAGCAACTATTCTTGTCGTTGAAGATGATATGCATTTGATGGAAGGCATCCGAGACATTTTAGAGATTAATGGCTACTCGGTTCTCACCGCAACCAATGGAATCTCGGCTCTCGAAGTGCTGAACCAGCAGAGCGTTCCCCCCGATCTGATCGTGTCGGACATCATGATGCCGCGCATGGATGGTTATGACTTTTTCAAAGCCGTGCGCGCGGTGGAAAGCTGGGTCGCTACACCCTTTATCTTCCTCACGGCCAAAGGTGAACGCGATGACATCCACCGGGGCAAAAAGATGGGGGCCGAGGATTATGTGGTCAAACCGTTTGATGCCGATGATCTCCTGGTCGCGGTATCAGCCAAGCTGGACCGCAAACGCCAACTGGATGCCGTCTGGCAAACCGAGGTGTCAGGGATCAAACAAAATATTCTGACGATCCTCAACCACGAACTGCGCACCCCGCTGACGTATGTTGTGGCGTATGCGGATATGCTCCACCGCGACGCCGACGAACTCAGCGTGGATGATATGCGCTCCTTTCTGCGCGGGATCAACACGGGGGCCAACCGGCTACGCCGCCTGGTTGAAAACTTTATTCTGCTGGTGGAACTCGATACGGGTGAAGCCAAAGAAACGTTTTCCTGGCGCAACCACCCTGTCTCCAACTATAACGCCATCCTGGAGACGATCCGCAAAAAATATGAGGAAGCAGCGCACGAACGAAAACTCGAGTTGTGCATAGACATCCAACCCAATCTGCCCCCCACCCTCATGGACCCCGAATATATGAATGCAGCCCTGGAATGTCTGGTGGACAATGCCATCAAGTTCTCTGACAAGCCTAATATGGCTATCACCATGAGCGCCTATGCCGAAAATGATCATGTCTATCTGGCCGTCCGTGACCAGGGACGCGGCATTCCCAAGCATGAAGTAGAACAGATCTTTCAGAGCTTCTATCAAATCGAGCGGGAACGTTATGAAGATCAGGGCGCGGGATCGGGCTTGGCGATTGTGGAAGGAGTAGCCCGGCTGCATGGTGGCAAAGTGTTGATTCAAAGCGAAGTAGGGCAAGGTAGCGAATTTGTGATCCGGCTGCCCGTTGCCGCCGAATAAGCTGTCAGAAAATTGTCAGCCGTCTGTCAGCGGACGTTCGGTTAATCATGCTACGATACAGGCACATTTGGATTCAGAGGAGGAATGATGGCTTCTTTGCTTCAGAAAATTAACACGCTTATCTCCGCGAATATTCACGCGCTGGTCGACTCCGCATTGGAGGCGAATTCAGTTAAAGTGATGGATGAATACATCCGTCAGGCCGAACGTAATCTGGATGCCGTCGAAGATTCAGCCGTAACCATTGGTGGAACCGTCAAAACGCTCAAGCGTAAATACGAAGAGTTCGCCGCGGCAGCCGAAAAGCTGGACCGCGATATTGATACCCTGCTGACACGCGGCAAAACCGATCTGGCGAGCGCGGCCCAGGCCGAACTCAACCAGAAGCAGCAGATGGCCCAGGAATATTACGAGCAGTGGCAGTCCCAGGAACAGGAATACCGCCGTATGCTGGATGCCAAGCTCAAGCTGGAAGCCAAGCTGACAACGATCAAGCAGGAACGCGAACACCTCAAGGCGCTGTTGGAACTGGTCGAAGCCAAGGAACTCACGACGCGCACGGTCAAGAGTCTGGACGATCTGGCAGGCGTGGGTGACGAAGATGTGCGGCGGCTGGGCGATCAAATTCGCGCGCGGCTGGACCGCGAAGAAGCCAAGCTCGAAATGGCGAGCAGCAGCATGAAAGATCAGATCGACGAAGCGATTGGCACCACCGAAATCGAACTTCAGCTCGAAGAACGCCGCCAGCGTTTAGGCTTGGGCGGCGCGTCGGGTGGGGGCAGCAGCAGCTAACCCGGTGCAACCCAAATCAAAGGCAGGGCGTATTGTTCACTATACGCCCTTTTTTGTGTCGCAATTAAGGGTACAATGGAAGTAGTCGAGTCCTCGATATTAACAGGATTGGATCATGGCAAAACCAAGACAAGAAGTACGCGGGCGTGCGCTGAAAGCAATCGTCAGCACCGCCTTTTTTAGTATCGAAAGTGCCGTTATTATTGCACTCGCCATCACGCTGTTTGGCCTAGGTTATGCGCCGTTTGACTGGTGGCAGTCGTGGTTCTGGCTGATTTTTGGTGCCGTCGCCGAAACACTGTACCTGGGAGTGACCGTCACCGATCCCCAAGCCGCTCAACGCGCCGTCGATTTGATGCTGACCAACCAGTACGATCCCGATGACATCCAGAATCCCGTTGCGCGCGAGCGGCTCAAACGCGCTCTTGAATATCGCCGCCTGATCGCGGAAGCCGCCACGCGGCACAGCCCTGCTATGCGGCACAGCATCGAAGCCACTGCCAGCGAACTGGACGCCTGGATCGAGCAGATTTACAAACTGGCGCGCCGGATGGATGGCTTTGAGGAAAACGAGATCATCAGCCGGGATCGTCGTCTGGCCCCCCAGGACTTGAAGAGCCTGCGCCGCCGCCTGGAAAATGAGGATGATACCGGAGTCCGCGACGAATTGCAGGAAGCCATCCAGACCAAAGAAACCCAAATCGCCAATCTGCGCACGCTCGAAAATTTCATCAAACGCGCTGACATCCAGCTTGATCACACGCTCTCCGCATTAGGCACGGTCTATGCCCAGGTCCAGTTGATCGACTCGAAGGACGTAGACAGCGCCCGCGCCAAACGACTGCAAGCCAACATCAACGAGGAGATCACCACGCTGCAAGATACCATTTCAGCGATTGATGAAGTCCAGGGCTACCATTCTTATCTGGCAAGCAACAGCGAATAAGGGTATGGATGCATCCGAACTGGCCGCGCAGGGCTACCGCATCCGGCGCGTGACCCTGCGCGATCTGCGCGCAGTGCATGCCCTGGAACAGGTCATTTTTCCGCTTGATGCGTATCCCTATCTGGATTTAGCGCTGCTGTTTATCTGGCCGGGGACGCTCAATCTCAAAGCCACCGCACCGGATGGATCGTTCGCCGGGTTCGTCTCTGGGTCGCGCACGCTGTGGAGTTCTACCGCCTGGATCATCACACTGGGCGTGAATCCGGCCCACCAGAACAAGGGTCTGGGCCGCTGGCTGCTGCTGACCGCCGAACAACGGATGCATAAGCCTATCGTCCGCCTGACGGTTCGCGCCAGCAACACACCGGCCATCACCCTCTATCGCCACACGGGCTATACTATTATTCAGCGCAAACCCGGTTACTACCGTGACAGCGAAACCGGACTCGTCATGGAAAAGGAGTTATAGAAGGAGAGACAGGTGAAACCCTCACGATTAGCACTTTTCGCGCTGCTGCTTTTTTCGCTCCTCGGCTGCACCCTTATCAATCAGCTTTTCCCTTCCGATACCACAGCGGAGCCTCAGCCGATCTCGACGCCGACGCCGCTTGCCTCGGCCAAGACCACTATTTTTCTCGTCGCGCTCGAAGATAACGGCGCAAGCGGAATGCTGGTGGGCTGCGGTGACAGTCTGATCCCCGTCCCCTATGGCGAATGGTATCCTACCGTCACCTTCCGCCAGGTTGCCTATGCCCTGACGGACTTTTTGGCGCTGCATGACCAGTTTTACGGCGAATCAGGGCTGTACAACGCGCTCTACCAATCCGATCTGACCGTGCAGAATGTGAACATCGATGCCAACGGCTTCGCCACTGTCGATCTGTCCGGCCAATTGGTGTTGGGCGGCGTGTGTGATGGTCCGCGCGTTCAGGCGCAACTTGAACAGACGATTTTGCAGTTCGGGGTGACGGGTGTAGCCGTGACCATCAATGGCACGCCGCTCGAAAATTTAATCTCCGGCCAATAAATTCGCATTATTCCATAGGGGCGACTCGTGCAGCGAACGGGGCGATGCACGGGGATAAGCGTAGCTATCCCGCCGCTGCGGTGGTTTTCGCACGCTGACGGGGGCCATTCAGCAACCGCCCAATCAACGTGTAACGCACGCCCCATTGGTACGTCGCCAACAGCATCAGGTAGACCCAATAGGCCGCGTCCGACAGGTAATGCACCCAGCCCCGCGCCTGAGAATTGAGCGCGTCAAACATCCCGATCAGCCCGAACATGATCAGCCATGTTTCCAGCGAATACACGCCGGTATACAGCAGATTCTGTTCGGCTACCGCGCCGCCCAGAATGAGGCGTAGCGGCATAATGATCAACGTGCCCAACAGCAGATCACTGAGCCACACTCGCCGCGCGCTGAGCGTTTTGAGCAGCGCAGGCTGGCGGAAAATGAGCCATCCGAAGGCAAAAAACAGGCTGTGGTAGATGAAAAACATCATATTCGGACCGAAAAGCATCACATCTTCACTGCTCACAAGCGCCCGCAGCAGCATCGTCGGCAGCGCCAGCCATAGCACCCGCCCGCGCGATTCCATCACCCCGCGAACGAGCCGATCCATACGTCTCAGCACACGCGCCGCCAATTCCGGCAGCCGGTCCGCGATCTGATACACCGCCAGTGTGACCAGATAGAACCCCAGCAGGTAATACAAAAACCAGAGGTGCAGCGGCGGCAGTCCACCGCCCGACGACGGATCATTTTCCAGTTGGTCCAGGGTACCCGTTCGCCACGCGCCGTAGGGAATCACCGCAATGGTCAGCGGCACGACGATAATCATGCCCAGCACAAACGGAATGAAGATATGCTGAAAACGGTTTTTGAGGAAACTTCGCATGCTGCGCCGCTGGATCACCAGGTGCGCGAAAAAGCCCGCCATCAGGAAAAAGGTCTGCATCCGCCAGGCATGAATCCATGCAATGAGGAGCAGGATCAAACCCGACGATGACGAATCGAACGGCCATCCCGCCATGCAGCGCGATCCCCAACAACATCGCAAAGGCGCGCAGAGCATCCAGCCCGTGATAACGTATTTTGGGGTTAGACTGGCTCATCACGACCCTCTCGTTTTTATTTTCGAAAGACGTGAGGCTGGGGTTGTGCGAGCCAGCACGAGGTGTTCGACAGCGTTTTAAACCAGTTCGGGGAACTCGATAAATTCCACCTCGCCGCTGGTGGTATCCACCACACACACGGATCGGGCTTCCGGTTGACTGCCGCCCAACGCGCCCGGATTGATCAGCCGCACCCCATAGGCGCTGCGCAGTTCATTCCGGCGGCGGTGGGTGTGCCCGTGACATACATAGTCATACTTGCCGCTCATCATCATCCCATATAACAGGCTGGAATCCGCCCCGTGTGTGACACCGAACTTTTTCTCGTCAATCTCCAGTTCTTTCGTCAACAAGGGAATCGGCACGCCAATTCGCCGCGCGGCATCCGCCAGCGCGTTCCAGTGCGCATCCATATTGCCCAGCACAAACGACACATCCCAGCCCATAAACAACAGCAGCATCTCCGGCGTGGTAATGTCGCCGCAGTGGATCAGGCGGGTGATATGCAGATCGCGGAATTTGTCGAGCGCGATGCGGGTGTTTGTCTGGCTGTTATGCGTGTCAGAAAGAATCCCTACTTTCAAAACTTCCCCCTATGGACTGTACGGTAAACCATCATACGGCGCGGCGAGAAACGGTGTGATCGGATGCAGCGCCGCGCGATCCACAGCCATCACCTCCGCAAATCCCAACTTTTGCCACTGCTGAAAAGACGGTGCCTCACGGAACAAATGCGCCACATACAGCGTCAGCACTGTGGCATGCGACACCACCGCCAGCGACTGGTTGCGCGGGTGGCGCGACAGCAGGGAGTCCATCGCCTGCACAAATCGTTCCCGCGCTTCCGCCGCCGACTCCCACGAGGGAATCGGAGCCACATCCGGGCGTGAAAAAAACGAGGCCTGCGCCGCGTAAAATTGATCGCCGGACACCCACTGATCGCGCTTGGCCTCGCCCAACTCCTGCACGGCAATATGAGTCACACCATGTGCCGCCAACACCGCTTCGCCCACCACAGTTGTTTTGTGTTCCTGGCTGGTATACACGGCGGCGACTCCGTCCCAAAACGCTGCCGCCACCAGATCGCGGACCTGCTTCTGCCCGTCATCCGAAAGCCGCCACTGCGAGGCAGGCAGCGCGGAATCTGGCTGTGTTTTAGGATGTCGTATCAAATAAAGGAAGGCCATACTATTCGTCCCGCACTTCGTACTGCCCCTCGATCACTTTCGGAGCGTTGGATTTATCCGGCAGTTCCCCGCGATACTCGCGCCGGACTTCACGCGGGGCGCTGTAGATAAACAATTGCAAACCAAGCAGAAAAATCCCCAGATCATCCACCACGCCGAGCGGCCCAAAGGCTATTTCGGGCAGAAGATCAAGGGGCGACAAGATATATAACACGGTCAGCAGCGGAATGAGTTTGACGGTGCCACTCACCCGGCGATCCAACAGCAGGCGGAAGGCCAGCACCAGATTATGCGCCAGCTTTGCTAACAGATCTGGATTGGAGTCGTTTCGTTTCGTTTTCATCGCTTCACGCTCGCTCCCAATACCACTACACCAATCACCCCTATGATTCCAGCGGCAAACGGCCACACCGGATCGTGCCCATACAACAGGCCTGCCGTGTTCGTCCCGATCACCGTCGCCAGTCCGGCCAGCGTATCGACCAGCGCATACGCGATCCCGTGCTGATGATCCGGTACTCGCGTGCTGATCACGCTCACAGCGAGGGGTCGAGATGCATAATACGCGCCGAGCAGAAAATTCGCCGGGATGACAACCAGCCATGCGCCGCTGATTATCATCATAACAAACGACAACATGACTAACAAGAGGCTAACAAAAAAACCGTGCCATGCCGACAGACGACCTAGCGCAAGACTGAACACGAGTGTACCCAGCGCGTTCACCGATCCAAACGCGCCCAACGCCGTGCGCGAAAAATGATGTTCCTCTTCTAAATACTGCGACACGAGCGGCTGTCCCACCAGCACCGCGATAAATCCCAGTGTCATCAGCCCAAACGCCACGATTACCGGGCGGCGCAGCAGCGAGCGGTAGTCGTGGCCGTTGGGCGGGCGTTCGGTGGCCGGGTACGGATGCGTTTGCAGAATCGCCAGCGTGCTCAACACAAACCAGAACACGCTGACCAGAAATACCGCCCGCAAATTGATCGCGTCGCCAATCGCACCGCCGATCAGGGGCGACACGACCAACCCCGCCGAATAGGCCGCCCACAGCAGCGTCAACGAGGCTTGCAGCGGCAGTTCCGGGTGCCGCGTCTGGTCATGCCGCAGGCTTTGCGTCAGATACAGATTGGTGATCGGAATCGCCGCCGACGACAGGCCGTACACAAAAAATCCCGGCGCGGCCCACCGCCAATCGGGAGCCAGCGCGATGATCACCACGCCGATCAAACCCAGCCCCCAGCCGGGAATCAACAAACGGCGCGCAGGCAGGCGATCCGCCAGATACCCCGCCGGGAGGATGAACAGCAGCCGCGCCAGCCCCCACATGCCAATCGTGAAGCCGGTTTCTTCGGGGGTTGCACCCAGCGAGCGCACATACAGCGGCTGGATGAACATCCACAGCCCCTCACCCACGCCCCACAGCATATAGGAATACATTACCCAGCGCGTATCATGCCCAATGGCTCGCCACAGTTTCCGCACGTTAACTCATCCTAAGCGGCTGGAAAGGAAATTCCACACGACCTCATACACCGTCTCACGCTCCACATCCTGCGTCAGACAGTGATCGCTGTTTTCCAGCGTATGGGTAACGAGATCAGTGCTTTTGACCAGACTCTGCGCCAGCGCCAGATTCCGGTAGGGCACGGTGCCATCGGCTTTGGAATACACCAGCAGCAGCGGCACGGTGAGCTGCGGTAAATGGCGGCGAACATCGGCCATCAGCGCCTTGAGCTGCACCACCGCATGGGTAGGCCGCACATGATAATCGGCCCGGCCATAATCAGGGCGTCCCATCGAACGTTGAATCGCCTTGACCCGATCATTCAAATCCCCCGGAGCTTTGGTCATCACAGGCCGTACATACTGGATCACACGGGCGAAGCGTAACATCGGCGCATCTAATTCGAGCGGGGCCGCCAGCGCGACCACGCCATCCACCAGCCCCGCCGATCCCACCCGCAGACTGAGCAGGCCGCCCATCGATACGCCCACCGCGAACACTTTGCGGCAGCGTGCCCGCAGCAGCGCCACCCCATCCAGCACATCTTCGTACCAGTCGAGCCAGTGTTGGCGGCGCATCAAAGCCGGATCGGTGCCGTGTCCGGCCAGGCGCGGGGCGAAAACCGTCAGCCCGCGCGCGTGCAGATATTCCCCCAGCCAGCGCATTTCTTCCGGCGAGGCCGTGAATCCATGTGTACACAGACAGCCCACGTCGCCGCCATCCAACCAGAACGGTTCCGCGCCAGGCCGCAGTTGCAGGGCATGTGCATCCATCATCTTAACGCTTTCTACAGACCAAACCGCCCTAAGTCTACCACACACTCCCGGCGTGCAGGCAACGGTTCTCATTTCCTGCTATACTGCATGGCGTCACTTATAGAATGGTTGAGAAGCACTATGAAAAAATTTCGGCTGTCGCTGATTTTGCTGGTCCTTTTCTTCCTGTCCTTTTCGACCACCTGCGCGCAGGGAACGGTCTTCCCGCTACCTGCCGACCTTTACATTCTCACCTCCGATCACATGGTGATCCGGCTGGACGCAG
>DATAMF010000181.1:0-1792 GCA_036260665.1 Aggregatilineaceae bacterium
GTCCCGAATGACGGCTGCCGCACGTTGAAAAGCCAGCGGTCCGCTGAAGGCCTCTGGTCCGGTGAGGGAAGCCGGAAGCGCTTCACGCAAACGGGCCAGACCCCGGCGCAAAACCTCATCGTGGGTCAGGGATGCAACCTGGCGGAAATGACCGCGCAGCACATAGGCCAGCGGGCGCGCATGAGGGCCATAGTTGATCCCCTCGGCCTGCCACGCGCGCATGAAGTCGTCCAGCGGTAAGGTGGCAAAGGGATAGTCCGCCGGATCATGGACCTGGACGCTATCAGCCGCCACGTTGAGCACCGTGACGTAGTGGTCCACCCCGGCTAAATGGACGTGATAGGGGTGATAGGTCAGGCAGGCGTTATTCAGCGGGCCGACCTGCGCGGGGAGAACTGCCGCGCGCAGGCGTTGAAGCGCTTCTTCCGCACACGCGCTGCGTGTTTCATCGCAGGCCCAGCCCAGCGCCCAAAGTGCCTGGCTCACCGCATGATCCGGATCGGTGAGGGGCACCGAAGGCAAAAACATGGGGTGATCGTCAAACTGGAAAAACCCAGCGCCAAACGGCATACCGCCCAGCGCTTCGATAAGGCCGGGAGTCACCCAGGGTTCGCTTCCCGCCGCCTGTAGACACATATGCAGACTGTTGGCATAACAATAGGGACTGCCCCCAGTATAACTGATCATCAGGCTCCTCCTCAGGAGATGGATAACGCGCAGAGAATCTAGACGGGCGGGGCGGTAAAAAAATGACCGGAATTTGGGTTTTTGGGCATCCTTGCGGTACACTATTGATTATCAGCGGCAGATTTAAAGTGCCTTTCTTCAGTATCCTCCCCGCATCAACAAGGGTTCTATTTACAGCGCTGCAAAAATAATTTCCGGTTTGCCTGAAATTGTGTATGATCAATATTGGAGCGTTGGTTCAGGACCTCATATCAGAAAGCTTAATGATGACAGAAAATTTAGTCGGTCAGGAAATAGGCCATTTTGTGATCCGCGAATTGATCGGACACGGCGGAATGGCAACTGTTTACCGCGCGTATCAGTCCTCGGTCAACCGGGATGTGGCTCTCAAAGTGATCGAACTGACCGACTCAAGCTGGCATGATCCGAGCTTTCAGCGCCGTTTCACCAAAGAAGCGGAAGTGATCGCCGCCCTGGAACATATCCATATTCTGCCTGTGTTCGATTACGGCATCACCGATGAGGTCGCGTATATTGCCATGCGGCTGCTGCGCGGCGGCACGCTGCGCGAACTGCTCCGGGATGGTCCCTTGAGTGTTGACAAAGCAGCGGACTTGTTCCGGCAGATCGCGCGCGGGCTGGGCTATGCGCACCGTAAAGGGGTGATTCACCGCGACCTGAAGCCCAGCAACATTATGCTGGATGACGCCGGGAACGCGCTGCTGACCGACTTTGGCCTCGCCAAACTGATGGGCGATCCGCTGGAACTCACCAAGTCGGGCAACATCGTCGGCACGCCGACCTATATGTCCCCGGAACAACTGCGCGGTGATCCGCTGGATAACCGATCCGACATCTACAGCCTGGGGGTGGTGCTGTATTATATGCTGGTCGGGCGTCCGCCCTTCGGCGGCACCGGCACCGATCTGGTATCCACCATTTACCAGCAGCTCGAAAAAGCCCCACCGACTCCCAGCGAACACAACCCCCTGATTCCACAGCCTGTGGAGGCGGTGATTCTGCGGGCGCTGCAAAAGACACCCGCTGATCGTTACCAGACGGCGGACGAGATGGCCGACGATCTGTATATGGCCTTGGGACGGCG
>DATAMF010000100.1:0-2285 GCA_036260665.1 Aggregatilineaceae bacterium
GTATTCGGCGGCGGCGGGTTGCGCATTCCCAACCGGAACCGTTCGCCCGTTGACGTCCGTTTCCAGATCACCGACACGCTCTGATTCATGGGATGATGCATCGTAATCGCACCGGGACGGCTGCATTCCAGCACGCAGCACCCGCAGTACCAGCATTCATCGGGATACAGCACAATCGGCGGCTTTTTCTTCTCTGAGTTCGGCATCAACACATCAGAACGGCAGATTTCCACACACTGATTGCACCCCGTACACACTTCCTCGTTAAATTCAATCGCCCGGTTGGGAGTCGGCGGGTTGGGCAGCATGTAAGCCATTTTTTCACTTCTCCCAGGTCTGGTAGTTTTTTTCGTAGTCCGGTGCATACGGCGCGCGCAGATGGTAATCAACGGACAGTCTGTTTGTGATCGCCTGCCCCTGCTCCCATCGAATCGGCAGCAGATCGATCCACTCCTCACTTTCAGGATAATCCAGCCGCGTAAAGTTCAGGTGTTGGCTGCTGGCTTTGCGCGCCAGCGACGCATGCATCACGGCTTCACCCACTGTCATAATCGATTGGCACTCCACCGCATGCATCAGATCGTGCGGAGTCGCAGCATAAACCGATGCCGCTTCCGCTTCCCGAATCTCTTGCAGCAGGCTGAGTCCCTCCTTCAAGGTTTCCTCAGTTTTATATTCCCCGCAGTAATCCTGCATCACGCGGCAGATTCCCGCATTTAATTCTTTCCAGCCGATGCTGTGCGGTTGGGCTTGCAGCGGCGCGTATACCCGCTGTTTTTCCTGTTCGATCTGGCCGCGATCCGCTTCCGAATCTGCCGCCGTTTTCGCATAGGATGCCGCCTGTCGCCCGGCATACCGTCCACTCGTCGCTGCGCTGGAATGTGCTCCGCCGCCGTAGATCGCACCACCAGCCGCGTATAGTCCTTCCAGATTCGTTTGGAGTTTCCAGTCCACCACCGCCCCGCCGTTGCCCCACTGCCGCCAGTGCGGGACCGGCATGCCTGCCCAGGAATTGGCGTGCCCATAAAAATCCGGTTGCAGCACCGGCACTTGCAGCCTATCCTGATCGGGATCAAACCCGGCTTTGGTCAGCGCCTCATAGACCGGAATCCGCGTTTTGCCTTCATTCCCAACCATCAGCCCGAAGATCGCCCGCCGCTCCGTTTCGGGCATCCGCGACAAATCCGCGTACAGCGGCAGTACGAATTCCCCTTTGCGAATCCGTTCCGGCAGGTCGGGCGCGAGTTGTTTAACATGGTTTTCGTAGCTCGGCGGAATGCGCAGCCCGTGCCCCACCATAAATTCCTGGTTGGGCGACGGATAGAATCGTTCGTCCAGGGCGCTGAGTTCGTTCCCATCTCGATCCACCCAGGGAACTTCTTTTCCCCGCGCATCTACAATCGGGCAGCCGTGCCATGTATTGTGCGCATTTCCTACCGCATACGCGATATACGCCAGCGGGCCGTTGTCGGGAAAAGTTTCCTCAAGCAGAGAGAATTCCACCCCCGCCTTCCACGCCGCCGCGAGTCCCTCCCCGGTCAGGTTGGGATCGCGGAAGGTGGGCCGCAGTTCCGTTGAAAGGACCCACAAGCGCCCCGGCAGTCCTGTCGCCAGGATAACCGCCCGTGCCTGCACAATGTAAAATTCCCCGGTCCTCGTATGCAGTCCCATCGCCCCGACGACTTTTTTACCCCGGTCGCTCTCGGCGGTGAGCAGCGCTGTCACCATCACCCGATCCACGATTTCGACGCCCAGCCGCTTCATTTCGCGGTGCAGCCGGGGTTTCATGTTGTGCCCATACACGCGCAGATCGTATTTGCTTTTATAGTCGTAAGCGAACAGCAGCCCGGTTTTATCGTCCCGGAAAGCTGCGCCTTTGAATTCGCCTTGCACATCCCGAATCTGCACACCCATCTGTTCGCAGTCGAGCAGCGTATCCCAGCCCTCTTTGGCATTGATATAGCGCAAAATCCCGCAATCATACCCGCCGCTGTCCTCAAAAGTCCGCTGGGTGAAGGCTTCCGGCGTCACTTCCGAACACGGATTCGTACACGCCGACAGCCAGTGATCCACTCCCGCCCCGCCGTTGCCGCTCCACTTGGTCGCTTCTTTTTCGAGCACGACCACCTTGACGCCCTGCCGCTGGGCATTGATCGCCGCGTGACACCCCGCGATCCCACCGCCCAGCACCAGCACATCCGCCCGCAGGATATGTTCCTCCCCGTAGCGAATCGGATACGGCCATTCGGGTAGTGTCCCGTGCTGCTGTAAATATTCATGCCACA
>DATAMF010000112.1:0-6440 GCA_036260665.1 Aggregatilineaceae bacterium
GCCGCGCTCCGTGTCAGAACATACCAAATCCGCGAAAAACGCCATCCGAATCGACTACTTCCGCGAACTCGAAAAAGTCCATGTTGGCTAACGACAGATTGTTCTCAACACTCCACATGGCCGATGGAATCACGCGGAAGGTGCGGCCCGGCTCCTCGTACAGGTCCACGACCCGGATCGGGTGTTCGGGGTCGGAGATCGCCCGCTGATCCACAATAAACATGAAGGTGCGCCCTGCACCCTGCGGATGGAGGGCAAGCACCTGATCGAGCGTCAACCCGTCGAAAGCCGGATCGCTGACAAACTCCACATAGGCCCGAAAATCGCCAACCGGCGCTTCAATGGCAGCACACAACGACTGCCACGCAGCATCATCGGAAAAATCGGTCCGCAGAACCAATGACTGCTCGGTTTCGGGAAGCGGTTTCATTCAGTACGCTTTCGCAAAATAGGCCATTTCGTGCGCCTCGCCGCCGCAGATGATGCACTTGCCCGACTTGCCAGGATACGGCTGTCGCAGCGGGAAGTTCCGGCTGGTGGCGCTGGTCGCCTCTTTGACTTTTGCTTCGCAGGCCGCGCCGCCGCAGAACCACGACAGCGCCCATTCATCCGACTCGATGGTGTTGATCAAGTCGGCGTAGGTGCTGGTGATCTCATGCAGATGCTCGTTGCGGAAATCCGTCGCCTGCTGCAACAGATTGGCCTGGATCGCGTCAAGGCGTTCGCGGATGATCTGGATCAAGCCATCCTGCGAAACAAATTCCTTGCCTTCTTTGCCGGGTTTGTCGCGGCGCGCCAACGCCACGCTGTTTTTCGCTACATCTTTCGGGCCGATCTCCATCCGCAGCGGGACGCCGCGCATTTCCCAGTCATTGTATTTAAAACCGGGCGACAGATTTTCGCGCTTGTCCACATGCACGCGGATGCCCGCATCCTTGAGCAGGGCGTGCAGGCGTTCCACCGTTTCCAGCACGGGGCCGCGCTCGTCGTCGTTGCGATAAATCGGCACGATGACCACCTGGATCGGGGCAAGTTGGGGCGGCAGACGCAGGCCCATATCATCGCCGTGTGACATGACGATAGCGCCGACCATGCGGGTGCTGACACCCCAGGAGGTGGTCCAGCAGTACTGTAATTCGTTGTTGAGATCGGTGAACTGGATGTCAAAGGCTTTGGCGAAATTCTGGCCTAAGTCGTGGCTGGTGCCCGCCTGGAGCGCTTTTTTGTCGCGCATCATCGCTTCGATGCTGTAACTCGCCAGCGCGCCCGCGAACCGTTCCTGGTTGCTCTTACGCCCCGGAATCACCGGGATCGCCGCGTCGTTCATCGCAAAATCGGTGTACACATCGAGCATCCGCATCGTTTCTTCGAGCGAATCGGCATGCGTGGCGTGGGCGGTGTGGCCTTCCTGCCACAGAAATTCCATCGTGCGCAGGAACAAGCGGGTGCGCAGTTCCCAGCGGACAACATTCGCCCACTGGTTGATCAACAGCGGCAGATCGCGGTGGGATTGAATCCACTTTTGGAAGGCCCAGCCGATGATCGTTTCGGACGTCGGGCGCACCACCAGCGGCTCTTCCAACACCTTGCCGCCGCCGATGGTCACAACGGCCAGCTCAGGCGCAAAACCTTCGACGTGTTCGGCTTCTTTCTTCAAAAAACTTTCGGGGATAAACAGCGGGAAATAGGCGTTCTGGTGGCCGGTTTCCTTAAAACGGTAATCCAGCCCGCTTTTGACGCCTTCCCACAGTTCATAGCCGTAGGGCTTGATAATCATACAGCCGCGCACGGGCGAATAGTCCGCGAGATCGGCTTTTTGGACCACATCGGTATACCACCGGGAAAAATCTTCGCTCTGGGGAGTAACACCCTGCTGAGACACGAGTAGACGACTCCTTACGAATACGGGATGAAATGACTTG
This sequence comes from Aggregatilineaceae bacterium, assembly GCA_036260665.1. Taxonomy (GTDB): domain Bacteria; phylum Chloroflexota; class Anaerolineae; order Aggregatilineales; family Aggregatilineaceae; genus DATAMF01. The sequence continues at coordinate 1,923 of DATAMF010000112.1, forward strand.
AAGCGGGTATTGTACCGCAACAATCGCCTGAGCAGAAATTTGATGTTAGAATCCGATGTATGAGGAGAAGGCAGCCATGATCACCACCCGGCTAACCGAAGACGATCTCATGCAGCTTGGCCCCGATGTCTGGGCCGAAGTCGTTGATGGCCGGCTGATCATCACGTGGCCGGAAGGGGGCAAACGCGAGATGGGGCCAGTCGGCTTTTTGCACGGGTTGATTGCCGGGAATGTGTATGATGTACTCAAACCGTTTGTGCTGAAACACAAGCTGGGGTATGTGCAGGCTGATGGCGTGATTTATGTGCTGGCGACTGACGACCAGGGCATCCGATCCGCCCTGGTGCCCGATGTGTCGTTTGTGCGCAAAGAGCGCCTTCTCCCAAACTACGATCTTTCGCGCCCCTTCCCCGGTGCGCCCGATCTGGCGGTGGAAGTGATCTCACCCCAGGAAGCCGCCAGCGACATTTTGGCGAAGGTGGATCGCTATCTTGACGCCGGAACCCAACAGGTGTGGGTGATGTATCCCGAACGGCGCGACCTGCACCAGTACACCCGACGCGGGACCAAAAATCAGGTCCAGATTTACACGGACGATGATCTGATCGATGTCAAAAATCTGTTTCCCGGCCTGGAAATCAGCCCCGTGACTCTCTTTGCCCTCCCCGATCTGGACTAACCCGCTGCAACCCGCCCTCCTCCATCTGCGTAAAGTAAAGCGTAAGCCCTGCGTTAGCGTATCTGAGGAGGAACCGCAGTGAAATATTTAGCCTATGGTGCCGCATGTCTGCTGATCGTCGCGCTCAGCCTGCCGCCGCTGGGATTCACCCAGGCGCAGGATGAATCGGAGTACGACGGAGTCTGGTTCATGGAAGATTTTTTCATGGTGCTGCACATAAACGGTACTTCCGTCGAAGTCCTCGTCCCCGGACAGGCTGGATGCAGCACCGAAATGGAACTAGAACTCGATGGAAATAACATTCTGGAAAACGGCGTGGCAGCCTATACGCTGGAACTGGATGGCGAAGTTCTGACCTTGTGGCAAGGCGACAGTGTATTCGCTGAGGCGGAATACGTCGAAACGCTGGAAGAAGCCTGCGCGTTGGGTGCCTTTACAACCTCAGTCGAGACGATTACCTCGGTGGCGGATCTGGATACTCTCGCTGGCGAAATCTTCGCCCAGACCACCCTGCCCGGTATGGCGGTGGCCGTTGTCGGGCCGCAGGGCGTCATCTGGAGCGGCGGTTATGGGTATGCCAATGTCGAACAAGAACTCCCGGTTACCCCCGACACCCCATTTATGCTGGCTTCTGTCACCAAAGTTTTTACGGGCACCGTGCTGATGATGGCGAGGGAAGAAAAGAGCATCGCGCTCGATGCGGCGGTGAACGACTGGCTGCCCTTCCCGGTGGATAATCCCAAAACGGAAGGCGAAGTGATCACGCTGCGCAACCTCGCCACGCATACCTCCGGCCTGCTCGACAATTGGGACTATTATCTGGCTGTGTATACCCCTGGTGATTCCCCGATTGCACTCGGTGACTTTTTGCAGGGCTATCTCACGCCGGGCGGCGAATGGTACGACGCGGACAAAAACTTTGGCGATTGGATGCCCGGTGAAGTTATGCAGTACAGCAACGTCGGCGCGGCGCTGGCGGGTTATCTGTGTGAAATGTTCACCGGCACACCGCTGGATGATTATGCCGATGCGCACCTGTTCGGGCCGCTGGGCATGACCAACACGCATTGGCACCTGGCCGATTTCCCCGACACCAGCCTGATCGCCGTGCCCTACTCAGCGGACGGTACCGCCCTGGAACACTACGGTTATCCGACCTGGCCGGATGGTCAACTGCGGTCCAGCGCCAACGACCTGGGGCGCTTTTTAGCCGCGTATCTGAACAACGGCGAATTTGAAGGCGTGCGCATTTTGCAGCCGGAAACCATCAACATCATGCTGCAAACGCAGTTTCCGAATGCGGATCCCAACCAGGGCTTTTTCTGGGCGCTCGGTGATGAACCGGGGATCGCCGGGCACAGCGGCGGTGATGAGGGGGTGGCAACCAATATCATGATCAACCGGACACTGGGCATCGGCGTGATCCTGCTGACCAACAGTGATTCGGGTGAGATGGGCCGGGTGTGGACCGCCCTCCTCGATCCGATTTTGGCGAGCGCGGATATACTCACCGCAGAATAAGGCCATCTAACACGAAACAGAAAATTTGCCGGGGGCATGGTGCCCCGGCTTATTTTTGGAGATAGGCCCGGAACGCCGCCTGATAAGCCTCGGCAAGCTGCGGGGCATACGCGGGCAAAAACGACAGCCCCACCTGCATTTCCGATTGTTCGCGCAAAAACGCATCCCGCGTGGCAATATCCCACGCATCCCACGCCTCACGGAACGACGGGCGATCATACAGCGGGCCGAGCACATCGTCCGTCACCTGCGCTTCTAACATTTCCAGCGTACCGCCTTTGAGCGTCCGCTTGACCTGAAGATAGGCCGGGACAAAAATATCATGCGTGATCGACCCTAAATCACCTAAATCGTAACCGAGCGTATGGAAAAAGGAGCGAAATTCCTGATCAGTCCACAGCGAATCAAGGATGGCGCTGGCCGCCTTACAATACACACACATGCTGTCTTCCCCTTATGCGCCCCGTTCTAATCATTCACTCCTTAAGTTTATGCATAATGTTCCAAAGAGGCCACTAAGAAGGCGTCACATCTCCCAGGCGCAGCGGGACATCCGGCGGCGCGGCCCACCACGTTCCCAAGGCCGGGACCACCTGATCCACCGTATCGACCAGCGTCAGCCAGCGCAGATCGTTCGGGCTGATCGCGGCGTGCTGCGCGAACACATCCACCACACTGCGCCACATCGGGCCGACCAGCACAAATGGACGCGCCGCCAGTTCCCCGACTTGCAGTAGACTCCATACCAGCGAAATCTCACTGAGAGTGCCCACCCCACCGCGCAGCACCACAAAAGCGTCCGGTTTTTGCACCAGAAAAAACAGCCGGTCACGCAGCGTTTCAAACGCGACTTCCTCACGTACAAAGCCATTCACGCGCAGCCCGCGCGATTCGAACAGCGCGACAGACGTGCCGACGACATGCCCGCCGATCTCGCATGCGCCCTGGCTGCATGCTTCCATCACCCCGCTGTAGCCGCCCGACAGGACCACATACCCCGCCTGGGCGAGCTGCTGCCCCAGCGTATACGCGATCTTCCAGTCGTCCGTTTCCGGCGTGACGCCCGCGCTGCCAAATACGGCCACCATGCGAGCGTTTTGAGTCAACTTTTCTTCCATACAATAGTTTCCTTTTTACGAAACTAACGGCCTCAATTCTGCCGCCAACATATCCTTGAGTTTATGAATGCGATCATAAATTAATACGCGCTGGCTGCGCACATCGAAGGGCAGCGGCGTTTCTTTATGTGCGATCAGTACGGTGGGCGTCCCGGCGCACCACGCATAGCCCACTTCCAGGTATACATTCGGATTCGATCCATCCAGCAGCGCGATCATCAGTTTCGCCGAGCGAATCCGCTCAAACATGCGCTCCATAATATCCCCGGTGAAGGTGTCCAGGTCCATCCGTTCGCACAAAAAGCCGGCCTCTTTCACCGAGGGCTGAATCGCCAGATAAAACTGATCATCATAGTCTTCTTTGAAGGGCATCGCCACAAAAATATGCGGCGTGTTTTTGTCGGCTTCCGGCTGGCGAAACTCCGGCTCGAAGGACTCCGGCCCGGACATCACGGCAGCCAATGCGCTCGTCGTTTCATCAAAAACGTGCTGCGCGGATGGAGACAACTGAAAATCCGCCAACAATTCATTCGGGAAAAAGCGCTGTAAAGCATCTTTTAGTAAGTGCGCGCGCTTCTCATCTTTTTCAACAAACGTGATCCTTTCAAGCATCGGTGGATAATGTTGGGCCACGTAAGCGTCGGACATGCCCAATAACAGGGAACGAAAGGCTTCGACTTCATCCAGTCCACGCCCCGTTCTGACGCCATGAACAGTGGTTGCCATGTGTTTCACCACTGTATTTAAGTCCCATAATGCTTCTAAAAAGCGCTGTCCTAAAGCCCTTAACTGAGTGTAGTCGAGATCGTAGATTGATGTAGTACCGACCACCAACACGAAGCTAGACCGTGCGATTCCTTCGCCTTTTACTAAGTGATATTCTCCTTCAGATACTTGATCTAACGGCTGTCGAAATCCAGTTTTCTTAAGACGGTGCCGGATCTGAGCATCTAATCCCCCAGCAAAAGCGGCATCTTTTACAGCCAGGACATCGGCCTGAAAATCCAGTACGTTACCTTGTACCACTTCAACAACAAATCCAAGATGTACATTCCCGTCCATATCTGCTTCCCCTATCCCCCGGCCAGCCGTTCGAGTTCCACTTTCAGCATTTCCTTCATGCGATAAATTTTGTCATACAGCAGCACGCGGTGCCCCTGTACATCAAACGGCAGCGTTTCCCCCTGGCGCGCCAGCAGG
>DATAMF010000114.1:0-3660 GCA_036260665.1 Aggregatilineaceae bacterium
GGTCATGCACTGTTTTTCGGCGCAGGAGCCTATCTGACCTTTATCATGATGTTCGAGTACGACAGCGCTTTTCAGTTCAAAGCGCTGGTGATCGTGTTGTTCGTCATGTTATGTCTGGCCCTTTTTACCGATATTCCGGTGCGCAATCTCTTTGTGCTGCTCATCACGGCGCTGCTGGCTGTTTTTCTGCTGCTTCCCGACGAGGGCGGCCTCAAATTTTATCAGGCGGTTGGCATTGCCATCCTCGGCAGCATTTTCCTCAGCCTGTTTTCTGGTGTTGTGACTCTGCGGCTGCGCGGCGTCTACTTTGCCATGTTCACGTTGGCCCTGGCCGAAGTTTTTGTCGTGCTGGCCCGCAGCAGCACCTGGATCGACATCACGGGCGGCGGCGATGGTCTGCCCCTGCGCGATCTCTTCCAGGACAACCGCATCCCCGCCGATCTGGTTTCGCTGCCGCGTCCCCAGGACGGTTTGCCCCTGACCAACCGCTTGCACATGTACCAGTTGACCGTCGCCTATTTTGTATTCGTGTTCCTTGCCATCCGCCGCTATCTGAATTCTCCGACAGGCCGCGTCATGCAGGCCATCCGCGAAAACGAGCAGCGCGCCCGCACGATTGGGTACAACGCGTTTTATTACAAGCTGATAACTATGATGTTTGCCGGGATCATCGCCAGTCTGAGCGGGATTCTCTACATCCTGTGGGGCGTCGATAAACAGGTTACGCCGGACTACATGAGTCTCAGCTACACCGTCACCCCGCTGCTCTATTCGCTGATCGGCGGCGCAGGCACGTTGACCGGCCCGGTCTTGGCATCCTTAGGGCTGGAACTGGGCGAAGATTACTTTTTCAACGACACGATCCGCCTCGGCCAGAATATCCGCTTGCCGCTTCAAACTGAATTTGGTATCGGCACCATCTGGCAGTGGTTGTGGGTGGTGTTCGCCCTACTCATCTTATGGCTGTTTTGGTCCCGTGTGCGCGCCTGGATCACTCGCACCGCCACCGGACGTACCGCCCAGCTTGGCCTCTCCGCCCTGGTAATGATCGGCCCCGCCGCGCTGTTTGGCCTGCTGGCGGGTGTGCTTTATCCCTTCAGCACGAAGCCCGCCATCGGCACGATCTGGCAGTGGCTTTTCCTGCTGCTTCTGGCTGGCGTCCTGTGGTTTATCCGCAAGCAGATCGCGCGCTCGGCAGATCGGGCGCTCCGGTTCTTCTCGACTCGCGCCCCGTCGCTGACACAGAATGAATCGACTTTCAAACGGGCTTACCTTGCCGCCGTGATTGCCTTGTCTCTGGTACTGGGTTTCCTGATCGCGGGCGAACTCGGCACCGCCTGGGATATGAACTCAAAATCTTATCTGATCTCCGATATCTGGCAGTTGTTCCTGGGCACCGTTTTTGTGATCGTCGTGATGGTGCTGCCCAATGGCATTGTCGGCACCTGGAACCGCTGGCGTATCCGCCGCCGCATCCGCGAGATGGAGCGCGAACTCGCCCAGCGCAAAGCGCTTGGTTAAGGCTGATCCAAGAAACAAGGGGGATGGGGTAAAGAAAATATTGGCGCAGCCTAATCTATACGGGAGTCCGTCGGGGCTGCCCCGACAATTTAAGGATAAGGCTGGGGAATTTAGTCATTTTGCCATCTTGTCACGCCCCCTCATTCTGTTTTATACTCGTTCAATCAAAGCGTTGATGGAGACCTAGTAACGGAATTCCGAGGAGTCCAGAGAGCTGCTGGTAGCTGGAAAAGCGGCCTTCTCCCCCGTGAAGAACCCTCCTGAGCGCGGGGAACAACGTGCCCGGAATGCGCCACTAAGCCCCGCCGGTTTGCCCCCGTTAGCGGGTTATGAGGCCATCCTTATGGGGTGGCAAACTTGCAGTGGCACCACGAACCCGCCTCTTCGTCTGCATACGGAGAGGCGGTTGTCTTTATACAGAGAGGTGTCACATGTTAGATCGTATCTGGACGACAGAACTCGCTGATCATGTCGGCCAACGGGTGCGGCTGGCGGGCTGGCTGCACCATATCCGCGAACTGAGTAACGTCGGCTTTCTCATCCTGCGTGATGGCAAAGGCCTGGCTCAGGTCGTCATCGAAAACGGCGCACTGGCCGCTTTTAATCATGAATCGGTGATCGAAGTCGAAGGGCTTATCGTAGCCGAACCCCAGGCCCCTGGCGGTTACGAGCTTCACGATCCGGTGATCACCGTCCTCAACCCGTCCAGCGACGAGCCACCCGTTGATCTGTACCGTCCCAATCTGAAGGCTCAGTTGCCTACGCTGCTTGACTATGCTCCGGTAGCGCTGCGCCACCCGCGTCAGCGCGCCTTGTTTCAGCTTTCCGCCGCTGCGATGGACGGCTTTCGTTCGACCTTGCGCCAGCACGGATTCACCGAAATTCAGACACCCAAAATCGTCGCCTCGATGACCGAGAGCGGCGCGAATGTGTTTGCCATCAAATACTTCGGCCAGACCGCCTATCTCGCCCAGAGTCCGCAGTTCTACAAGCAGATCATGGTGGGCGTTTTTGAGCGCGTTTTTGAGGTTGGCCCGGTCTTCCGCGCCGAACCCCATTCGACCACGCGCCATCTTAATGAATACGTCTCCATGGACCTGGAAATGGGGTTCATTCAGGACCACACCACCATTATGCACATGCTGACCTGTGTCCTGCGCGGCATGCTCGACGCGATGACAGTTCAGGCATCCGAGGCGATCCGGCTGCTCAAGTTAGCACTGCCCGCCATCCCTGATACCATCCCATCGATCCATTTTTCCGAAGCTCAGGAACTGATCGCCAAACATACTGACGAAGACCCGCGCGGCGAACCCGACCTGGCCCCCGCTCATGAACGTTGGTTAGGCGATTGGGCGCGCCGGGAATTTAATTCCGATTTTCTGTTCGTCGTGGGTTATCCCATGTCCAAACGTCCATTTTATACGCACGGGGATCCCAGCCGCCCGGAATACTCCAACAGTTTCGACTTACTCTTTCGGGGGATGGAATTAGTCACCGGGGGGCAGCGCCTGCATCGTTATGAGGACTATCTTGCCGCCCTCGAACGGCAAAAACTGCCGGTTGAACCCTTTGAAAGTTATCTCCAGGCGTTCAAGTACGGTATGCCTCCGCATGGCGGCTGTGCGATTGGACTAGAACGTTGGATCGGGCAGATGGCAGGTGTGGAGAACATCCGCGAAACCACGCTTTTCCCGCGCGATATGCACCGCCTTACCCCATAAACGCCGCGCACCCCCTTGCCAATTCGATTAGCGAGGGGGTACCGCTCCTAGTGATGGCACGATCCGCAGTTCCCCGATCCGCAGCCCGCGCAGCCTCCACCATGGCTGTGTTCGTGACCATAACTTTCGCCGCTGCTGCTGTGACTGACGCCGCCCAGGTTCGGCGCGGAATAAACCCGCATGTTTTGCATCCCCTGGCAGTGTGGGCACGCTTCTGCTTGTTCGGGCGCGCTCATCGAACGCCTTACTTCAAAAACAGTGAGACAATCAGTACATCGATATTCGTAGACGGGCATAGCATCTATCCTTAACAACTCCGAACCCGCTAATTATCTCTCGATTGTATTCAACACCAAATGGACAAAAAGCCCGACTTTTAGCCCCATCGATCAGACGTAAATTTTGTAATTTGCAC
>DATAMF010000121.1:0-4275 GCA_036260665.1 Aggregatilineaceae bacterium
TCACCCAGACGGCGGGCTTCTTCTTCCTCTTCGCACTCCGGCTCGATGCAGCGGACTTCGGCGGGCAGGATCAGGAACGAGATCAGCGAGGCGCAGAGCATCACCCCGGCTGAAATGACCATAGCTGAGGTCATGCCCGATACAAAGGCGCGATCCGCGAGGTCCATGATCTGGCCGGACACGGGGGCCGGAAGCTGCGCGGCGACGATGTGAGCACCCTGGATGCTGCTGCGGATGGCCTCAAGCGCCTGACCGGGCAGCGCGGGCAGATTCACGATCTTATCCAGATAGATATTGTTCATGACGGTGCCGAGGACGGCGACGCCCAGCGCCGCGCCCACTTCACGCGTGGTGTCATTCATGGCCGAGCCAACGCCCGCCTTGTTAACCGGGACGGACCCCATAATCGAATTGGTGGCGGGACTCATCGCGGTGCCCATACCCGCCGCCATGATGCTCAGACCCAATAGGATCACCCCATAGGAGGTATCGACATCGATGGTCTGTGACATGAACAACATGCCGCTGGACGCGATCAAAAAGCCGATGCCGACGGTGCGTTTGATGCCCAAACGCTGCGATACCCGCGCCGACGATCCCGCTGCGACCATGATCACGAGGGCCATCGGCAGCAGCCGCCAGCCGGTTTCAAGGGCGGTATAACCCTGGACGGATTGGAAATACTGGCTGAAGAAGAACAGCGAGCCGAACATGCCGAACATCGTCAGCGTGATCGCCAGATTCGCGCCTGTGAAAGACATATTGCGGAACAGGTAGAGCGGCAGCATAGGGTGCCGGGTATGGCCTTCCCACCAGGCGAAAGCGGTCAGCAGCAGCGCGGTTATACCGAAGGAAACCAACACGTGCCCGGCTGTCCACCCATCCTGGCCCGCTTCGATGATGCCGTAGACCAGGGCGAACAGGCCAGCAATCGACAGCAGCACACCGGGAATGTCGGGCGGGGGAACGTCTTCATCCCGCGATTCTTCCAGGAAGAAGTATCCACCGACGAGCGACACCACAATGACGGGCAGGTTGATGAAAAAGACGGCGCTCCAGTGGAAATGCTCCAGCAGATAACCGCCGATCAGGGGGCCAAGGCCCGCACCTAACCCGAAAACCGCTGCCCACAGGCCAATCGCCTGGGCGCGCTCTTTGGGATCGCGGAAGGTGGCGGTGAGCAGGGATAACGTCGCGGGCATAATGGTCGCCCCACCGAGGCCCAGAAGGGCACGCGACAGAATGAGCATATCGGTCCCCGTTGAGAGCGCGGCCATCAGCGAAAAGACGCCGAACCACGCCACCCCAAACTGCAACGCGCGTTTGCGTCCGTAACGATCTCCAACCGCCCCCATCGTGAGCAGCATCGCGGCGAAGACCAGAATATAGGCGTCGATGATCCATTGCAGATCGCTGGCGCTGGCCCCCAGATCCCGCGAGATGGCAGGCAGGGCCACATTGAGTACAGTGTTGTCCAGGCTGATGATGAGCAGTGAAATGCAGATAAACAACAGCCCGATCCAGCGGTTCTTGTAACCGGTACTTTCCACGTGCAATTCTCCTTCAGCGGCTTCCACACCAGGCCGCTTTCACAATGGACATGCCAGTGGATATTTTACCACATTAGTGTGAATTTTATCATTAGTTTTTTGATTAATTTTGATCAACGTTTGATGAAGTTGTAATGTGGGTGTTATAAGCAGTCATCACAAAGACGGATTTTTACCGATTACCACGATGAGTTCTTCCGGCGTGTCTTTGATAATGGTCACCCAGTGCTTGAGGACCGGATTATATTGGATGATGCGGGGCATTTCCTGACGACACCAGCCCAAGTACTTTTCTATTTGGCTGAGGGACGACTCATAGCCGTTTTGCAGCGCCTGGTGGGTGTACATCTCGGATCCCAGGATCGCCAGTTCATGCTGGTGCAGCAAGTACACTTCATCCGGATCGGTGGTAAAACGCAGTTCGTCGGCCTGATAGTCCCAAACAGATCCTTGCAGCAAATCGTAGGCAGGGGAAAGCGTCGGCGGACCGCCCCACGTTTCAAATTGGGGATGGGTTTTGAGTTCTTCAATGTAGTTCACCAGATTTTCGGGTGAATAGCCCAATTTCCTGTATTTCCGGGTGAGGCGTCGGGGGAAAGGTGGGAAAAACAGGAATACAAAGGGCATCACGACATTTCGCATTACTTTCTCCGCTCGACTAAGGGGTTGATCGCTCATGGGTAGAGAGTGTACGCCGTTGACCGTAACCGGGCAAAATCATGGAAGGTGGCCCACATCACCGGGCCACCCCTACTCTGTTAGTAGGCGCGCTCTAATGCTGCGGCGAAGTTTGGCAGGGCGGCGCGGATCATTTCGTCGTTGGCGGTCAGGGAGATACGGAAATAACCCGGCAGTTCGACGACTGCGCCCGGCAGGCACAAGATGTTATGCTGTGCGAGAAGCTCGATAAACTGCCAGTCGTCGGCCAGCGGGGATTTCGGCAGCAGGTAGAAGGTGCCTTCGGGTACATGCACGTCATAGCCCATGCTGCGCAGTTCGGTGACCAACCCGTCACGCTTCGCCTGCAAATGTTCCAGATCGATGGAGAGCTTATCCAGGTCGGCCAGCGCATGCTGAAGCAGGGCATTGGGGAAGGCGTAGCCGGTCATGACCTGGGCACCGATCAACGCCTGCCGCATCGATTCGCGGTCGGGCATGGTGGGCGGCAGCGCAATATAACCGATACGCTGGCCGGGAGTCAGCAGCGTTTTGCCGTAGGTATAGATGAGAAAGGTGTTGGGATAATATTCCGTCGCGCTGTGATACGCCTGCCCGGTGTACACGATCCGGCTGTAGGCTTCGTCCGAAATCAGGTAGATCGGGTGTCCAAACTGCTGGCTTTGCTGCGTCAGGAGGTCCGCCAGCGCACGGAGCGTTGCGGGCGGGTAGATTTTCCCGGTGGGATTGTTCGGTGAATTGACGATAATGGCGCGGGTGCGCGGGGTGAGGGCGGTTGTGATCGCATTCAGATCAAGGTCAAAGGTGGCTGGATCAACCTTGACGGACACCGGGACTCCGCCCGCCGCTAGAATCTGCGGCTCATAGAAAAACCAGGGCGGTGTGTTGTAGATGATCTCGTCGCCCTCGCTGACGATAGTATTCAGGGTGATGGCAAGCGCGGAGAATGCGCCCGTGGTCAGGTGAATATCGTCTGGCTCGAACGGGATGCCGCGCCAGGTATACAACGATTCAGCGATGATGGCTTGCGATTGTGGCTCGTTGAACTGGTAGCCAAACCAATCCTTGTTTTGTGGTACACTCCAGCGTTGGAGTGCATCGACCACACCGGACAGCGGCATGTCGTGGGGGTTGCCGAGCGCGAAATTGCTGATGCCGGGGGTCGGGGCGTGTTCATTGTAAAACTCGAAAAAGCGGAAGAAGGGTCGCATTGCGGCTTGGGCGTGCTGGTTACGCGGAGAGAACTGGTGAGTGGGCAGCATTGAAGATCTCCTTTGATCAGCGTACGGTATGACATTAAACCAATTGGGGGTGGTGTGCCAAACCGCAGGCGTGGTTTCGCTGCGACGGATTCGCGGGCAGCGCCGTACTACATATGGAGAGGGTCGGAAAATGAAATACCAAATATTCATAGTGCTGTTCGTTTTTATGGTTTTCGGGTCCAGCCTGATGCCGAAAAACCAGCAAGCGACCGGACAGGTGAATAATGACACCATCTATGCATTTGATTACAGCGCCGCAGCGGGAATGTACGCTACAGGCCATTACGATTGGAAGATACGGATTTGGGATGCGGCCACGAACACTCTACTACATACGATTCAGGCACCGGATTTGCGCCCGAATGGTCAGGGGGATGTGTTTTCCATACAACAGCTCGCCTTTTCGCCGAGCGGGGAAAGATTGGCAGCATGTTTTTATGCTGAGGGCGGCGCTATACTGGTCATTGATACGTCCACCGGACAGACGCTCTTGGACATTTCCGAGTCACTACCAACCATGAAAGCGATCACCTGGAGTTCAGATGGTGATCGACTGGCAGGGATCTACGAATGGTCCGCCATTGCCAATGAATGGGATGGTTGGCTAGCGCTGTGGGATGCCGGTACGGGGCAGGAAATACGCCAGACCTTGATAGGTGGTTCGCCTGTATCGTTAGACTGGCACCCGTCTGACGATAGGTTAATTTATCCATCGTATACAGGTGTTTCTGTTTGGGATACAGAGCAGTGGCAAGAGCTTGTTGCGATTCCTTTCGAAAGCGAAG
>DATAMF010000125.1:0-22529 GCA_036260665.1 Aggregatilineaceae bacterium
GCTGCTGCCCATTGCGATGCATATGGCGCTCAGTTGGCTTGTTCTTCAGGTTTTTTTGCGCGGCCAGATCTACTGGCTGTTCCTCGCCATCTTTTTCCATTCCCTGGTAGAGATCACCGCCGTGCTGCTCGGCCCCAACGATACATGGCAGGTGGTCATCTGGCGCGCGCTGGTGGCATTAATCAGTCTCCTCATTCTTGCCTGGGTTCGAGACGTTAATTCTGTATAACGCTTTTGTCTTTCTAGGGTACTTTTAACTCTCTGGTTTTATTAGCGCTTTTATGTTATGCTGTGAAAAATTTTGTGATGCTACCGAATCGCCCTCTGGATAGTATAGTCGAGGCATTGTTATGTCATGGTTGATAAATAGACGGGCAGCGGACGGCGAACGAGAACAGAACATCCAACAAAAAAACGATCTCCTCCTCAAATTGTCCAGCCAGATCAATAACGATGCGCTGGCCGCTGTTGAAGAACTTCGTCGCCTTGGTTGGTTAACCGATGGAACTCTGCGTAAGGTCAAGCTGATCGGTGCCAACTTACAGGGTGCGCGCCTTTCAGAGGCCCATCTAGCGGAAGCTGATCTATCGGGCGCGAATTTGCAGGAAGCCGCTTTACGCAAGGCGAATCTGTCGGATGCACTTTTGCATGTCACCAGTTTACAGCGGGCCAATTTAGTCGAGGCCAATTTGCAAAAGGCGTCGTTCCTCAAAGCCAATCTTGTCGGCGCGCGTTTAACCGAAGCCGATCTTCAGGAAGCCGATTTGGGTGAAGCCAATATGCAGGGCACCGATTTGCGTGACGCCAACTTACGCATGTCCCGCATGTCCCAAACTGATTTACAGGGGGCCGACTTGTCCGGCGCGAACATGCAAGGCGCGCATCTGATGGGCGCGCGGCTTCAGGAAGCCACCCTCAATAATGCCCGCCTCCTTGAAGTGTATCTGGGCAATGCTAATTTGCACCGAGCGCGTTTGGTCGGCGCAAATCTCAGCGGTGCGACTCTGGCTGGCGCGAATCTGCGGCAGGCTGATCTCGAAGACGCCAATCTCCAGGAAGCGCGTTTGGGTGTGGCTGATCTTTGGCGTGCCAACCTCTCCCGCGCCAATCTTTTCGGCGCAAATTTACTACGCGCGCGGATGCAAGAGGCCAATCTCTCTCGCACTAATTTTCAAAATGCCTCCTTACGTGAAACCGCCTTGCAAGGATCGCGCCTCTGGTTGAGCAATTTGCAGGGCGCGGACCTCACTGGCGCGAATCTCCTGGGTGCCGAGTTTAAGTGGCCCCAGCTCAGTGAAGATACCTTGCTCCCCGATGGCACATTTTGGAATGCAACCGTGGACATGTCTCGCTTCACCAATCACGAGCATCCCGACTTCTGGCAGCCAGACTAGTACACCGAGGCAGAAATAAGCCTCTGCTTTTGTAGGGACGAGGCACTCCCAGGGTGGGGCTTGCCCCACCCCTGTCGGTCAATTTATGCCGGTGTTGTACGAGTTTATACAACACAACCAAATAGACCGCGATAAAGGCAAGCTGTTCTGCGGCGTAATATCACTTTCCACACAACCCTTGTTCACAATGACCGATTGAACCCATCGTATAAATCGACTACGCTATAGCAAGTGGATATGGGCCAGCGATTGCGGTACTATTGGTTCCAATACTGATAATCGACCCGCGTTATAATGGCTCGACGGGTCCGTATTTCAATTTCACCGCAGGCGGAAACCATGAATCTTGACGATCTTGACTATCTTCACTCTATCGACAAGGGTAACATGCTGGCCTTTGTGGATGCGCTGCCCGATCAATTCCAGGATGCCTGGAAGCTTTCACAGACGCTCCCACTTCCCGACACCACCATTTCGCAAATCGTCATCTCCGGGATGGGCGGCTCCGCCATTGGCGGCAGTCTGTTAGCGGCGCTGGTGGCATCCACTTCACCGCTACCTGTGCAAGTCGTGCGTGGCTACGAACTCCCCGCTTATGTGTGTGGCTCTGGCACGTTGCTTGTTGCCAGCAGTCATTCCGGCAACACCGAAGAAACCCTTGCCGCAGCGGATCAAGCGCGCTTGCGTGGTGTTCAGATGCTTGCCGTGACCACAGGCGGCCAACTCAAACAGCATGCGGAAACGCACGGTTATCCCGTCTGGCAGTTCGACTACAAAAGCCCGCCGCGTGCGGCTCTCGGTTGGAGCTTTGGCCTGTTGCTCGGTCTTGCTCATCGCCTCAAGTTAGCGCCTACCATCGAGCAGGACCTCCAGGAAGGGATCGCGCTGTTGCGTGAGGAGAAATCTCACTACTCCGAGGTCAGCCCGCTGTCCAATAACCCTGCTAAACGTGGTGCAGGCCAGTTGATGGGTCGCCTTCCGGTGATTTACGGGGCGGGTTTGTTCGAGCCTGTGGCGCAGCGCTGGAAATGCCAGTTTAACGAAAACGCCAAAGTCTGGTCACAGTACGAAGTGTTGCCCGAAGCCAATCACAACACCATCGTCGGCATTGGTTTCCCCGAAAAGATGACGGTTAACATGGCCGCTTTGTTCATCACGTCGCGCCAATTCGACCATCCCCGCGTGCGCGTGCGCCAAAAGCTCACCTATCGTATGTGTCTGGAAAACGCGATCATGGCCGATAAGTTTTCCCCGCGCGGAACCAGCGCCTTGGCCCAGATGCTCCATACCATCCAGTTTGGGGATTACATGTCGGTCTATGCCGCGCTCGGTTACGGGGCTGACCCCACTGAAATCGCCCCCATCAACCAGATCAAGGAATTGCTCCTTACAGAGCAGGCAGACTAAGGTTTTTTCACGCGGGCAGGCCAAACACCTACCCGCGTGTTAATTAAATGTATCGACCCTTTTATTTTGTGGAGGACACCAGTATGTCAGTTCGAAAGCCCGAACACGTCAAGCTGTTTATTCCCGGCCCTATCGAAGTACGCCCTGAAATTTTGGATGCTCAGGGTCAGTGGATGATTGGACATCGTTCCAAAAATTTTGCCGAGCTGTATGGTCGGATTCAGCCCAAGCTCCAGCAGGTGTTCTACACCAAGAATCCGGTCTATATGTATACCTCTTCCGGTACCGGAATCTGGGAATCGGCCTCGCGCTGTACGGTTCGTGAGGGTGCCCGGATACTGCATCTGACATGTGGTTCCTTCAGTGAACGATGGGCTGAGGTCAGCCAGTTGAATGGCAAAGAGGTAGATGTCATTTCCGCCGAATGGGGCAAGGCTAACAAACCCGAAGACCTTGCAGCCGCGCTGAAAAAGCAGACATACGACGCAGTTGCCGTTGTGATGAACGAAACCAGCACCGGTGTGCGCAATCCTATCGAAGCCTACGCCGCCATCCTGGAAAACTATCCCGAAACTCTCTTCCTCGTCGATGCGGTCAGCATTTGGGCCGGCGCGAAAATCGAGGTCGATGCCTTGGGTATCGATGTCTGTTTGACCAGCACTCAAAAGGCCTTCGCGCTGCCGCCAGGAATGGCGCTCGGTGCCATTTCCCCGGCTGTGTTGGAACGGGCCAAGCAAGTCAAGAATCGCGGTTACTACTTTGACGTGATCGAGATCGACAAACACCACCAGAAGAACAACACCCCGGCCACTCCACCTGTCTCGCTTATGTATGCGGCGGATAAGCAGTTGGACGACATGCTGGCTGAAGGCTTAGACAATCGGTTCGCCCGGCATCAGAAGATGGCCGAAATGACTCGCCAATGGGTCAAGGACGCCGGTTTTGTGATGTTCAGCGAAGAAGGCTACCACTCGCCCACCGTTTCTACCGTCGCCAACAATCGCAACATCAGCATTGATGACATGAATACCTACCTCAAGAGTTGTGGCATGATGATCTCCAACGGCTACGGCAAGCTCAAAGGTCAGACCTTCCGTATTGCCCATATGGGTGATCTCCAGCCCAGCGATCTCGATGCGCTCTTTACCGCGATGAACGAATTCCTCAAGAAAGCGTAGGCGTCCATGATTCATCTGGTTGTAGTTCCCGATAACCTCGAAAAGTCCGGCTTGGATCTACTGCGCGCGACCGAAGGTATTGAACTCCACGCGCCGGGCAAAATGACTCGTGAGCAAACTATGGAGATCATCTCGCGCGCTGATGGTCTGATCGTCCGCAGCGATACCAAAGCCGATCCCGAATTGCTGGCTGCCGCCGCCAATTTAAAGTGCATTGTTCGCGCGGGTGTCGGTGTCGATAACATCGATTTGAATGCGTGTACGGAACGCGGCATTGTGGTGATGAATGCCCCCGACGCCAATACCGTTTCCACCGCCGAGCATGCCTTTGGGCTTATACTGTCCCTTGCCCGCCACATTCCCCAGGCTGACGCGTCGATGCGCGGCGGGAAGTGGGATCGCAAAAAGTACATGGGGACCGAATTGCGCGGTAAAACGTTGGGTATTGTTGGTTTAGGCCGCGTCGGGCGTGCGGTTTCAGATCGTGCCCATGCCTTTGGGATGACGGTAGTAGCCTACGATCCCTTTGTACCTGCCGATGTCGCACTTCACCTCGGCGCACCGCTGGTCGCGAATCTCGATGAACTTTTTGCGCGTGCCGATTTCATCTCACTGCACGCCATTGTGACAGACCAAACACGCGAAGTCGTGAATGCCGCCAACATCGCCAAGATGAAAGATGGGGTCATGATCGTCAATGCCGCGCGTGGTCAGCTTATCAACAATGCCGACCTCGCCGCCGCCCTGAAGAGTGGCAAAGTCGGCGGTGCCGCCATTGATGTCTACGATGTGGAACCTCCCGCCGCAGACAACCCAATTCTGGGCCTGGAAAACGTGATCTACACGCCCCATCTGGGCGCGAGCACGGCTGAAGCGCAAGAAGCTGTGGGGACGCAGGCCGCCGAGGAAATGATCAAATTCCTCCTCAAAGGCGAAACGGCCAACGTGAAAAACAAAGCAGTGCTCGACAAACTGAAACCCAAATAACCCTGCAAGATTTCGCTTGGGGGCATCTATTCATGCCCCCGACGATTTATTGTTGTTGCCGCACCGTACACAGCGCCTGCCGGATTTCACCCAGATGATAGGCCGTATGGACCAGAATTGCCAGCGTGCCTGCAATGTCGTTCTTGCCCTCCCATGTCTCGAACCCCGTTATCACCCTTCGCACCCGCTGGTAGCTTTCCCATACCCGTTTTTTGCTGGCTTCCCATTCTTCTGGTGTCACTTCATGCACCGTCCGCCAGATTTCGCCCCAGTCTACCTTGCCAATCTCCTGGTTCAGCATACTGCGCTCCAGCACATCCAGATAAAACCGAACATGCTCGACTTGCGCGGCAATGGATGCACAGTTCCAACCAACAGGGCGCGAGGCCACCTCTGCCGAAATGGTATTTAGTGTTTCGAATAAAGAAGTTCCTCGATCCAGATAGATGCCGTTCACATGCTCAAAAGTCTCATCCAAGACATCTAAAAGTTCTTTTTTGAGTTGCCCAATCATATGCTTCTCCATGTGTAGAAGAGGGGAGGTTCGTAGGGGCAATTCACGAATTGCCCCATTCGCCGTTATGCTTTTGTTATCGTTATCGTGCCGCCGCCGCTTCACCGTCGAATTCGGGTTCCGCCTTCGGCAGTTCGATCAGGTAATGCATCGCCAGGTACCCCAGTGCGGCGGTTGTTGCCACGATTCCTGCCAGATACCACACCCACTCAAATCCCAGGTGCGTGTTGATCTGTCCGGCGAGCCATGTGCCGCTGCCCGATGCAATTGCAAATCCAAACCCAAACACCGCCATATACCGCCCGCGCATATGTTCCGGTGCGAGGCGTGCAGCAATCGCCTGTCCGGTCGGCACGACTAGCATTTCACCGATAGTAATGATCACCATAGCGGTTACAAACAGCGTATAGCCGCCCGTGTAACCGAACATGCTGAACCCAATCGCATAAAACAGCGTGCCGACTGTCAGGATAAACATTGCCGGATACGCCCGCACTTTGCGTGTCACCCAGAGCTGGAACACCACCACAATCACCGCGTTCAAACTGAGCAGGGCACCAAATCCGGTTGGTTCAATTCCATGCTGATCCCGTAGATACACCGCCAGTGTGGTATTCATCTGGAAGTACACCAGCCAGACTACAGCACCCAGCACCGCGAACGAGAGGAACACCCGATCCCGTAGTACCTGCCCATATCCTCGGAAGGTCTGTACGAGCGTCTCTTCAGGGGCGTCACCGGCTTTTTTCTCTGGTCGAGTTTCCCGCAGAAAAATAATCAGGATCGTAGCCGTGATCATACTCGTCGCCACATCGACGCTAAACAGGAGCAGATAGGATACCCCAGCCAGCAGCCCGCCGATCATCGGCCCGAACATCACGGCCACGTTAAACGCGATCCGGATCATTCCAAATCCTTCCGTGCGTTTTTCTTCTGGCAGCAAATCTGCCATCATCGCTTGCCATGCGGGTCCGCCGATGCTTCCCACCACACCCAATGTGCCTGCAATCAAATAGAGCACGGTGAAATTATCATTCAGAACAATCGCCATGTTTCCCAGTGCGCTCAGCACCAATCCGCTCAACGCGATCCGCTTGCGCCCAAACCGATCGGTCAGCGCGCCGCCAATCGTGCTGCCCACGATTCCGGAAATCGAAAAAATGGCAAAGATGACTCCCACACGAGTCAGGCTCACATCATATTTATCGGTTAAAAACATCGCAAAAAACGGGAAGATCAACGCATTGCCCACCATATCAATGAAGGATGCGCCAATCAGGAGCCAGAACTGGCTGGGGTACTCCTTGTAGATATTTTGTAGACGACCCAGGTTCATGAGTTTTCCTCTCCGTGTCTTTTTACCGGGTTATTAAAAAGATACTGTAACCCCTTAGAAGAGTCAATATGAAACCTTAAGATTTTTAACATGAACCTAAAATTCAATTTTTATTGCACGTTTGCGCAATTACGTACTTGATTAAGTATAAAACATTCCGAACGAATGTGCAAGTGCAAATATCGATTCGATCCGCCCCTTTCCGATTGCGCTTCCCGCCGGAATGCGACATACTACCCACCCAATCGACTTGTTTAGTGCTGATAATCTATGGGTATTCAAAACTTAGCTGGTCACGTCTTCGGCCAGTACGAACTCCGCGACCTGCTTGGCGTGGGAGGTATGGGGGCAGTTTATCGAGGTTATCAGTTTAACCTCGAACGCCTCGTGGCTATCAAAGTCCTATCGCCCACTCTGGCAACTGAGCCGGGATATATCGAGCGTTTTTATCATGAGGCTAAAATTGCCGCGGCGCTCGAACATCGGCACATCATTCCTGTCTATGACTACGGTGCGCAGGGCGACATCAGTTATGTCATTATGCGCCTTTTAACGGGTGGCACACTGGCTGAACGGATTACCAGCCGCGCCAAAACCACCCGCCCGCTCCCTTCTCTCAGCGAAATTGCCGAACTCCTGACCCAGGTAGCCAGCGCGCTGGATTATGCCCACAGTCAGGGTGTCATCCACCGTGACATCAAACCCAGCAACATCATGTTTGATCACCAGGGCAGTGCCTATCTGGTGGACTTCGGAATCGCCAAGCTAATCCGCTCCAAAAGCTCCTTCACCACCGCTGGCTCGTTTATGGGCACACCATCCTATATACCTCCAGAACAGTGGCGCTCGGAAGAATTGGCCGATGCAGCAGATCAGTATTCTCTCGCCGTAACCATCTACAGCCTCTTGACCGGGAAGCTGCCTTTCGAGGCTACAACGCCTTATGGCCTCATGAACAAACATCTGCACGACATCGCCCCACTGGCCCACACCATCCGTCCCCACATTCCCGAATCCGCCAGCCGCGTTGTTGAGATGGCTCTCGCCAAATATCCAGAGGAGCGTTTTCCGACTATTACCGCGTTTGCCCAGGCGTTTGCCCAGGCGGTGCGTTCGCGTGAAGAGTCTTCCACCGACTACTTCACCTTTTCGCCATCCGCCAAAATCCCGTCTGCCAAATCGAGGCCGCAGTCCTTTTCCCTTCCCGATGAGTTTCAGGTTCACACCATTGATACCGGTGCGCTGGATGCCAGCTCACTGCAAGACATGCTTTCTTCCAATCCGGTATCCAAACTACCCACGCCGGATCCTACTTCCGAAGTGGACGATACCGCGCTGGAAGAAGCCCTCGAAGCAGAACAGCCCGTCGAAGAGGAAGTTGAATCGCCAGAATTTGTCGAAGAAGATTTCGTTGCTGTCACCATCTCGCCCGAACCATCCGGCAAATTGTCCATTGCGCCACGTACCGTTTCGCCGGTCTTGCCGTCGCGACGTTCGATGCAGCGCCCCAAACGCCCCAAAAATCGCGTTTGGCTGACCACGATCAGTTCTCTTTTTGTCATCAATGCCGCTGCGCTGCTGGTTTCCACCATCTTTTCCTTGTGGACCCCGCTCAGCGAAGAATTTCAAGCCCAGTTGAATCAGGTCAAAGCCACCCAGCATCTGGGTTATACCGTCCCACCGACGCCGCTTCCCACTCTCCAGCGCGAAGTCCGTATTGGGATCATCGCGGGCCACAGTGGTTCCCCGCTCAATCCTGAATTTGACGAGGATCCTGGTTCAGTGTGTGACGATGGCCTGACTGAATTGAGTATCAATACCGCCGTCGCCCAAAAAGTGATCCAAAAATTGCGTGCTGCCGATTACACTGTTGAACTGCTCGAAGAGTTTGATCCCAAATTGGAGAACTACGAAGCAAATGTGCTGATCTCCATCCATAGTAATGACTGTCAGGACTATGGCCCCGAAGCAACCGGGTATAATGTAGCTTCAGCATCGGCGCGCAACACCACGGCAGGAGCCGATGACCGTCTGCGCGACTGTATTGTGCAGTACTATGGCATGATCACTGCGTTGCCGCGTCACCTGGGCCTCACCGATGATATGACAGAATACCATTCTTTCGATGAAGTTTCGCCCGATACACCGATGGCGATCATCGAATTGGGCTTTTTGCGCAATGACCGCGAGAAACTAACTCAACAGCAGGATTTGCTCGCAGACGGCCTTACCAATGGCATCTTGTGTTACCTTCAGCCCGAACGTTACGGTACGCCGGAGAGTTCGGCCCAGTAGGTTGTGATGATTGGGCGGTTTGCCTACTTAGAGGAGTAGTCACGGTGGAATACGAACTTGTAATGTATAGTCGAACGTCGCCTTGTCCTTATATCCGCTCTGCCAAACGTGTCCTTGATCGCGAAAATATCCCCTACCGTGAAATTTATATCGACCAGGATCCGGTTGCCAAGCAGCGTGTCCTCGATTGGACTGGCTTCCAATCTGTTCCCACCATCATTCTGGCTCTTCCCGGCGAAGACCTGCCTTTTGAGCCGCCATCTCCCCTTTCCGATAGCGAAAGCCCCAAAGGTGTAGATCGCGGCAGCATGATCACCGAGCCGGGCGAATGGCAGTTCGAAAAATGGCTTCGTAAACACGGTTTTATGCAATAGTGAAACGACTGGTCCCGCGCTTTCGACGCTTGCCTTGGTGGGGCCAAGGTTTAACGCTGATCGTGGGCTTGGCTGGTACGTTCGGCGGCGGTTATCTCGCGCTGATCCTCTACAGCCAAACCCAGAGCAACAGCCCTCAATATATTCATCGTTGGTTCGATGATCCGTCTTCGCGGCCCGATCTCACCACTATCCGCCGCGATCCATGTCCCGGTGCATCATTTATCCTGCCATCCGATGGGCTGATTGGCCTCCTGTGGAATGATCCGGCTGCTCCCTACAATCTTTTCCATCGCCATAGTGGTCTTGATATTTTCGGAGATGGAGCACCCGGCACAGTGCCTGTTTATGCCGCTTACGACGGCTATTTGACCCGCCGCTCCGATTGGGTTTCCACCGTCATCATTCGCCACGACGATCCGCTGCATCCCGGCCAGACCATCTGGACCTACTACACCCACATGGCCTCCGAAGATGGCAAAACGGGTTATATCGCCGCCGCTTTTCCACCCGGCACGCAGGAACAATGGGTGACACAGGGCACATTGCTGGGCTATCAGGGCGAATATGCGGGCAGTAGTTTTGCCCCCATTGGACTACATGTCCATTTTAGCATCGTAAAAAGCGAACTGGATGGTTCGTTCAAAAATGAGAGCGAGGTCAGTAACACGCTCGACCCTTCGCCCTATCTCGGTTTGAATGTGAACATCAAAACGCGGCCCGCCCGTCCGATCCACTGTACCGGCGAGTAGCCGCTCATTTGTTATAATAGAGCCTATGGACGCAAACAAAACTACTCCATCTCCTCCCGATCATACCGGCGTGATTCTGGCTTCTGTCGTTGTTGCGGTGGTTGGCTGGATTGGCCTCTGGTATCTGCTGACTAGCACAATCCCCATGGCTTTTGAGCGCTGGTTATTTTTTGTAATGCTCTATCTCGCCGTCAGTGGGACCGTGCTGCCGTTTGTGCGTTTTCTCCATCTCCGCTTCACTCGTGAGGATGCCTTTTTGCCGACCGGCGGTGTATTGCTGCGCGAAAGTGTCTGGGTAGGTTTGTTCGTGGTGGCCTGTGCCTGGCTCCAAATTCCGCGTGTCCTCAATCCAGTGATTGCGTTTTTTCTGGCCCTCAGCCTCGTGGTAATCGAGGTCTTTTTGCGTATCCGTGAACGAGCCGCTGTGCTCTCCGAATAAAGGATAGTTGGATGAAAGCCGATTTAGATCGTTTAATGGAATCCCAGGGTATCGATGCCATAGTGCTTCTTGCCGCCGAAAATCCTGATCCCTACCGCGCCTATCTCGCCAATGGAGCCGAATTTTCGGGCCTCACCATCAAAAAGCGGGGTGACGCGCCCGTTTTGATCGCCAACGGCATGGAAATGGATGAGGCTGCCAAAAGTGGCCTGAAGGTTTACAACAACGAAGATTTCGGCCTCTCAGATCTGATGCGCGAATATGGCCGCGAACAGGACTTAATCCAGCGCGCTTTTTTCCGCCGAATTTTTGAAAAATTAGGCATCAACGGCAAAGTCACCGTGTATGGGGTTGGCGATGTGAATGCCGCCTTTCGTACCATCCTGAATCTCTCTGAAGGGCTGACGGATATAGTCGAATTTGTACCCGCCGAAGTCCGCAACAGCATCTTTGATCAGGCTTACGAAACCAAAGACGAACAGGAAATCCGCTGGCTGCGTGAGGCTGCGAAAGGCACCAGCGCGGCCATGCGCGCCGCCCGCGACTGGATTGCCTCACATCGTGCCCAGGATGGGATCGTCGTCCAGGAGGACGGTTCCCCGCTGACCATTGGCGACGTGAAAAAATATGTTCGTGTCCGCCTGTTTGAACTTGGCCTCGAAGACCCCAAAGGTATGATCTTCGCCCAGGGTCGCGATTCAGGTATGCCCCACAGCACGGGCGCAAACAGCGATCCGCTGCGTCTCGGTCAGACTATCGTCTTCGACCTCTACCCGCGCTTGCAGGGTAGTTATTTTCACGACACCACGCGCACCTGGGCCATTGGTTATGCCACGCCCGAAGCCCAGGCCGCCTATGATGCCGTCATGGAAGCCTATCGCCGTTCTGCCGCCATGTGCAAACCCGGCCTCTCGACCCGCGCCGCGCAGGTGATGGTTTGCGAATATTTTGAGTCGCTCGGTTACAAAACGGTTCTGAATTCGCCCGGCACCCAGGAGGGCTATGTGCATAGTCTCGCGCATGGCCTCGGCCTGAATGTGCATGAAGCGCCCTATTTCCCGACCTTCACCGACACCCATACGATGCAGGTTGGCAACGTTTTTACGCTGGAACCCGGTCTCTACTATCCCGAAAAAGGCTTCGGCGTCCGCATCGAAGACACGGTTTATCTGAACGAGCAGGGTGAAATCGAAGTGTTAACCGACATCCCATACGATCTCGTCATCGAACTCAAAGACAGCAATTCATAAGATCATTTCCCCCATCTGCATTCGGGGGATAGGGGTAACTTCTATGACTCTCATTCTTGGCGTTGAATCATCCTGTGACGAAACCAGCGTAGCCGTAGTCGAAGACGGCGAGCGCATCTTTTCCAATATCATCTCTTCGCAGATCGACCTGCACGCCCAGTACGGCGGCGTCTTCCCCGAAGTCGCCTCGCGCGCCCACATCGAAGCCATCAGCGCCGTTTTTAATCAGGCGCTCGAAGAAGCCCACGTTGCGCTGGATGACATCGACGCCATCGCCGTCACGCGCGGTCCTGGGCTGGCCGGATCGCTGCTCGTAGGCGTAAATTTTGCGAAAGCCCTCGCCCTCGGACGCAATCTCCCGCTGGTCGGCGTGAATCATCTGGAAGGCCATGTCTATTCGGTCTGGCTGGTCGAAAGCGAGGAACCGATCCGTTTTCCTGTTGTCTGCCTGATCGTCTCTGGCGGTCACAGCGAAATTGTGCTCATCACCGGGCACGGCGAATATACGCTGCTCGGCACCACCATCGACGACGCCGCCGGGGAAGCTTTCGATAAAGTCGCCCGCGTCCTGGGCCTGCCCTATCCCGGCGGCCCTGCCATTGATCGCGTCTCCCGTGACGGCAACCCCACCGCCTACCATTTCCCGCGCGCCCTTCAGGAAGGCTACAATTTCAGCTTTTCCGGCCTTAAAACCGCTGTACTGCGCGCCGTTCAACCGCCCCATCACGGGGATCGCGCCCCCAAAGGCGAACGCCTTTCGCCGGACCAGCGCCGCGCGGATATAAACGTCGCTGATGTCGCCGCGAGTTTTCAATCCGCTGTCGTGGATGTGTTAGTGGAAAAAACGATCAAAGCCGCCACCGAATACCACGCCACCATGATCCTCATGGCAGGTGGGGTAAGCGCCAATGGCCTCTTGCGGAAAGAGATGCAGCGCCGCAGCCCGCTTCCTGTGCGTTATCCACCGCTCAAACTGTGCGCCGACAATGCCGCCATGATCGCGGCGGCGGGTTATTTCCGTTACAGCCAGGGCTACCGCGACGCTCTCAATATGGACATCCGCCCCACCTGGCCGCTGGTCTCGCTCAAAGAAACCATGACGCGCCCCGGCGATGGGGTCGAACCCGAAGTCGATTAAGGCGCTTTGGGTTGCGGGTAGTCCAGCATCAGCACTTCGAGCGCCAACCGGGCGTTTGCATTCCGATCCACCTGATCAATCGTGCGGCGTGTGGCTTCGAGTGCCTGTTGTGCCGCCTCGCGCCCAATCGCCATATCCCGAATCGTTCCACGCCGGTCATAATTAGTGATCGGCGCGCGGCTTCCACTCGCCATCAGCAGCGCATCCCGCCAGTACCCCTGCCACACATCCAGCATCGGCAGCAGCACGCTTTTTTCCAACGCCAGATGTTCAACCAATGCGAACCGTTCGCGTCGATTGCCCTTCAGTGCCATTTCGAGCGCGTCCAGCACCTGCGTTCGCCACTCCCGTTCTGCCGGGTCTTCAAGCGCCTTGATCGCCCATCCGATCCGCCCGCCCGAAATTTGCGCCAGCAGTTGCGCTTCATCCTCCGCCACATTCCATCCCTGTTTTAACGCCTCTTGCAGTTGTTGGATCGGCAGTGGCCGCAGATGGAGCGGTTGGCACCGCGATAAAATCGTCGGCAGCAGCGCATCGGCGGCATTAGCGGTCACGATCAGCACCACATTCGGCGGCGGCTCCTCAAGCGTTTTCAGCAGCGCATCTTGGGCTTGTGGCGTCGCCTCGTGAAACCGCCGCAGGATCGCCACCCGGTACCGTGCTTCGTAGGGCCGCAGCGCCACCGTCTGCTGGATCGCCCGCACCTGATCAATTTTGATCGTGCCGTTTTCGCCTTCCAACACGGTTAGATCAGGATGTGCCCCCTTGATGAATAACTTGCAGTTTCGGCATTCGCCACAAGGCGCGGATTCAGCCGTACAGTTAATCGTCGCCGCCAGTGCGCGTGCCAGCGTCGTCTTCCCAATTCGGTCCGGCCCGGTGAACAAATAAGCATGTCGTGTCCGTCCGTGTTGGATCGCGCGTGCCAACTGCTCAACCGCCCATTCATGCCCGATAACCGGCCAATTCCGCTTCACAACCATACACCCCGTCCTCTAACCGGACCTCGTAGGGGAGAGTAATCACCCCCTCTCTAGCTTGGCTGGAGAGAGGGACCGAGGGGGTGAGGTTCTTTAGAACCCCACATACGACTGCGGGTTTACGAGATTCCAGTTAGCATCGCGTAGTTCAAAGTGCAGGTGCGCCCCCGTGCTGTTCCCCGTATTCCCCACACTGCCGATCACCTGTCCCGCATCGACATAACCACCGCACCGCACTGCATAATCGTGCAGGTGTCCATAAATGCTGAACACCGATCCATGTGCGATTACAACCACATTCCCAAATCCATAATCATTCCATCCGGCGAATGCCACCGTACCCGATCCCGCTGCATACACGGGATCGCCCTCGTCAGCGGATAAGTCCACCCCGTCATGTGCGCCCGGAATCAACCCTCGCATCCAGGTATAATATTGCAAAGGCCGCTGCACCGGATTCGTCCCGCCGGTAATATTGGAAGAACATCCCCACAAATTATACGGGCCGCTCACCGCGCCGCCGCCGCCACTGCCGCCCGAACCCGAATTCGGGTTCGCTGCCAGCAGATTAATCTGTTCTCCCTTACCGCCAGGGATCACAACCCACATCCCTGCGATCAGCAGCGTTTCCGGTGTCGCCCCAAATAAGTCAGGGTTATATTCCGAATCAATGATGTCATACGGCGTGACTTGATACTTTTCCGCCAACTGCGTGATGGTAATATTATCCGTGACCTCGTAATAAACCCCGTCTTCCGGCATGATATTGATCTGTGCGCCGGGGCGCAGCGGGCTGACCTTATTCCGGCTGTTCGACCAGATCAGCGTCCAGTAATCATTCAGGCCAAATTTTCCGGCCACCGACTCCAGTGTGTCACCCTCTTGGACCGTATACAGCGTTACGCTCGCCCGCGACTCTGCCGAGCGGATCGTGAACGGTTCGCTGTGCCGTCCCACCGCGCCAGCGACCGGTTTTCCGGCCACAGGCGTCAGCAGCGCCGCCGCGATTTCATCCGCCGCTGCCGTCGGAAAAGCAAACTGCGCCGTCGGTAACGTACTCGGCATTTCGGCCATAACAGTCGGCATTTCCGTCGGTTTATCAGTTGGTGTGAGCATAACCGTTGCTGTGCTGAGCACTGCTGCGGCGGTGGGGGTCATTTCTTCAACTGGGCGCGGTGTTTTCTCGTCTTCCTCATTCATCCAGATAAACGCCGCCAGCAGCGTCAAAGCCAGCGATCCCAGCAGCAGCACAAATCCAATCACGCGCTGCGCCCTCCTCGATGTTTTGCGGGGGGGGCGAGAAATAGCGGATGGGCTAGTATCGTCCACGCTGACGGGAGGCTCTTCGGCAGCAATCCGTTCATCCAGCGTGCGAACTTTGCGAGGACTGGTATCATCTGCGCTGATCGGTGGTTCCTCAGCGCGCAGTTTTTCATCCACGCTGATCGCTTTGCGTGGGCTGGTATCGTCCGGGGTGATCTCGGGTTCTTCTATCATCGTATTGCTCCAACTTCTCCGTTATTCCCCCCATCCGGCGCGGAATCCTACCGTATCCGGCCTTTTTACGCAATTCATGAATTTTTTACACCAATCTAATGAAATTTGATCTACAATACTTTTTGGAAGCAAATGTACTATAAGAGGAGTATCCTATGCCTCGTTATCAATATGAATGTGCCGACTGTGGTGTGCGTTTTGAGCGCATGCAGCATTTCACCGATGCCCCTGTTGTCGAATGCCCTGAATGTAAAGGCGAAGTCCATCGGTTGATCGGTCCTGTGGGGATCGTGTTTAAAGGATCGGGCTTTTACGTCACAGACAGCCGCAAAAAAAGCTCTAAATCCTCAACTGACTAAATGCAAATGCCGGAACCCCCGGCATTTTATTCCCTGCTGACCTTGAACGGCATTTCCACCGGGCGGTGCGGTAATCCCAACATAAATGCCATATACGGATGCAGTCGCGGCTTCCGATCCACCGCCGCTCGCCGCAGCATCGACAGCGCCACCTGAAAGAGCCGTTCTGCCGCGCGGTGATGCCCATACTTCCGCCGCAGCAATCGTATTTTCCATACCAGCGGCAAATATGCTTCCGCTCGTTTTAATGCGTTCAGATCAGCATCCGGCAGGTTTTCTCTATAAATTCGGATCAGTTCCTGGTCCCGTTTTAAACCACCTGTGCCGGTCTTGTGAGCCTCATGCAGCCGGTAGACAGCAATCGTTTGTTCGCTAATCGCGGCTCGTGCAGTTTGCAGTGCCTTCCGAAAAAATGCCCAATCGAACGTATAATGCAGCGTTTCGTCAAACGGCCCATATTCCTCAAACAGTTGCCGTTTAAAAAGACATGCGGGTTGGTCAAACCAGTGCCCTAACAGTACGGTGTGCGGTTCAACGGCTTGCGATAGCGGCTGCATCCGCGTTGTTTGCCCCGGTTTTCCCTCCACCATACGCAAACTTGCCCCCACCACAAACGCCGCATCCTGTTCAACTGCCGTTTCGATCAAAGCATTCAGCGCGCCGGGCTGGTACCAATCATCGCTGTTCAGCCACCCCAGCCATTCCCCCGTCGCCCGCGCCAACCCTTTATTGATCGCGTGACTCTGTCCCCGATCCTTCTCGCTGACCCAGTATGCCAGTTGCCCTTCATACTTTTCGATAATGTTTACACTCTGATCCGTGCTGCCCCCATCCATAATCATATATTCCAGGTTCGGATAGTTCTGCCTCAGCACCGATTGGATCGTTTCTTCTAAAAATTGCCCCTGGTTATATGAGGGTGTTACGATGCTAAGGGTGGGATATGTCATCAAAGTTTACCATTCAAGTTCACCATCGAAGTTCACCATTGGCGCTAGTGACACCCTAGAACATTGGTGCTATACTGTGATCGTAAAGTCATGTATGCACTTTAAAAACGAACATACGTCACCGTAATGACACACTTTTCTCCCTCAGAGCCTCAACAAAGGGGGGGGGAGGGTACTGCTTCTTCCCTCACAAAACCCTCAATTTGTCGAACTTCTTTCAATCTGAGCGAAAGAATAACCCTAAAGGGATGCCTAAGTTTGATCTAAGGTTTGCCTAAATTTCCTAGCTTTCCGGCGCACCCTCGAACAATTCAGGATGTTCTGTGAGCCATTGATTCAAATATGCCGCCAACACGTCGTTGCCGCGCGGATTCAAATGAATATCGGTAGTGTAGTATAGTTGCTCGCCTTGCTCCGCGTAAGGCTTAAACACGGGCAGCAGATCAATACATGTCAGTTTTTCCTGTTGACAAAAGTTCAACATGACATCGTAGTTGGCATTCAGCACGGCCATTTTATCCGCGCCGATCAGGGGTTCCGCCAGTTCCCAATAAACCTGTTCTTTTGTCGGCATCAACAGCACCACGAGTTCACCTTCGGTGCCGTCGTCATAGCTGAGATCGTTTTCCGCCGCCAGAATTGCCCGTTTAGTCAGTTCCCACCCATATTGATTCTGAGGCAGCGAGGTATCGAACGCCCCCCACAAATACGGACGTCCGAACATCAGCCGCAAATTGCCTTCTTCTGCCGTTTCCCGGTCCAGAAATTGCAGCGACGCTTCATAATGATCATCCTGTCCCAGCAGCATCTTCACTACCACGTAAAACGCCGAATTTTCATCGAGCCAGTTCGTTTGATCAGCCGCTGGTGGTGGATTGCTCGATTCCGGAGCCGGATTTCCTTCCGGTTGGATGCTTGGATCAAGCTGCGCCAGTCCATAATCTTCGTTCGCATCGTTACCATACCACTGCCAGAATACCACGCGTGGTTTAAACGGCTTCCCAAAGTCTTGCAGCACCCGCAGATGGCTTACCGATCCAGTGCTGGTAATTCCCAAATTCAGAATGTTCCGCCCGCTGCTCTCGCTTAACCGTTGCACCCAGCATTCCGCTTCTTCGCTGAAACAGAACGTGAATGAATCGCCCACTGCAACCCCAGCCACATAGCGGTTTGTTTGTTCTGGCTCCAACCGGAATGCAACACGCTTATCTGCCCAGCTAAAGCTCGTGGTGTTTACCCGAAAGCCGACCTCGGCGGTTCCATATTGTTCCAGGTTCTGCACGGGGCGTGTGATTGTTTGGTATTTGCGATCCGGTTGCCAGATCGGTTCCGGCATCAATTTCCGATCTCCAAATGGAGTTACATGCACCGGCTGCAAAACAAGTTGCAAGCGTGGTGGCAGCGAGAAGAAGAAGATCCGCAGCAGCACTTCAATCAACAGCCATGCCAGGAACAGCCAGAAGATGACCAGTCCCAATCGTTTCCCCCAGGCTCGTGCGCGCGAATGCTGCACGGTAGGAGCAGAAACAGTCCTTTGCATAGGCACCTTACCTCACTTATTTCAGCGCAAATTCCGCGATCACTTCCTCGTTCGCGGCGCGCAGCACATCCCGTGATAAGGAAAGATGCTGGCGCGAGTAGATGGTAAATGTGACCCGACGAACACGGACAGTGAGGGGTTCTACTTGACGATACGGTTGAATCGCATCTACCAGCGGCGAAATATCCTGTGTTCCCCAATATCCTAATGTAACATGGGGAATATACATCCACCGTGCTGAAGGCCGCGCCCGCAGCGGTAGCGCCCGCCGAATCCGCGCCCGCAGCACATGTAAGCATCGGTTGTCATCTTGCACTTCCGCGATCAGCACATTAGGAAATGCATTTAGTGGCCCAACTCGAATCTCAAACGGTTCAAAATCCTCAATCACCGGCCTCACCCGCTGCACCAGCTTAGGTAGTGCCGCTCGCCGCCACAAATTCGGCAGCCAGAACCAGGGCCTCAGCCGCAAAAATCCAACTTGGTGCAGCGTAAGATGCAGATGTTCAGGCGGCAGCGGATCGTAATGCAGCCGCGATTCAAATACCTGCTGCCATTCCACCAGTTGTTCGACCACGTGCGGATCGTCGAATGGGATCAGGAAGGTCAGGTATGGCATTTGGAACCACCGTCCCCATCCTTTTTGCTCCCGCGCCAGTGAATCAATCGTTTGGTTCAGGCGAGCAAACTGTTCCCACTTCGACTGGTATTCACTCATGTCAGATCACAACACCGGCGCTTGGTGCCGGTTCCACGGGGAAGAATAGTCCGGTTTTTGCGGTCATTCGCTCGTAACAGGTTCCGGTCTGTTTAACAAAGTCATCCACTGCTGCCGCTTCTACCAGTGCGATAATGGCACCACCGCCCCCGCTGCCGCTGTATCGTGCGCCATAACATCCGGGATGCCGAGTCGCAGCCTGCCACATCGTATCCAGTGCGGGCGAACTGCTTCCATAATCGTCTTTGGCGCTCCGATATGATTCATTCATCAGTTGCCCGAATGCAGCGGCATCGCCATTTTGCAGCGCCTCGGCTCCTTTCTGAACCCGCGCCATTTCGGTGATCACGTGGTGCGACCGCCGGAATTGGTCTTCGGTTAGCACCGACTCAAAATCCAGCAGCCGTTCCAGCGACACATCGCGCAGCCGCTGCACGTGGCGATCCACCAGACTGATAGTGTGTGCCGTTGAATGACAATCTTCTGCCCGATTATTGTAAGTCGATCCGACGGCCAGTTCTCGCCGTGAATTCGTATCGCAGACGACCACGCGCGCTTGGTAGGGAAACGGCAGATGTTTATACTCCAATGTCCGGCAGTCCAGCCATAAAGCCTGCCCTTCCCGCGCATGTAAGCAGGTAAACTGGCCTTGTATTCCTGCCTCCAGCCGCAAATAGCCCCGCTCGGCTTCGCGCCCTGCTTGTGCCAATTCCTTGAGTTCAATCCGCCAGCTTTCAAAGGCTTGCCACGCTACCGCAAAAGCCATTTCCACCGCCGCCGACGAACTCAGGCCAGCGCCCATCGGCACATCGCCTAAAAACGCCGCGTCCATCCCATTGACTTTTAATCCTCGCTGTTGCAGTGCCCACGCCACCCCAGCCGGGTATTGCGCCCAGTGCGGAAGCCCATTTCCAACAATATCAGCATGGTTTTCCAGCCGCTTTAAGGATACGGTTGCCGCTTGATCCATATCTGCCGCGTGTAGCCGTACATAGTCAGCCGAACCAAATGCCGCCGCCAGCCATATCACCCGGTTGATCGCTGTAGTGATTACGTAACCATCGTGCATATCCACGTGCCCACCGAGCAAATTCACTTGCCCCGGAGCCTGCACAATGACATCCGGCGAATGTCCAGGGTAGGCACGACTAAAAGCTTGCAACAAAGGTCGAGGAGCTGTCATGAATCTTGCTAACTTTCAAATTCCGCCAGAATACCATGCTGGCGCAAAGCGTCAGCCAACTCATTTTCCTGTCCAGGACGAACCATCACTGCGGCTGGGCCAAGTGTCACGCCCAGATACCGCCGCAAATCCGGTGTCTCGAGAATGACGCGCATCGCTTCAGGCGTACTGGCTTGCAGCACCACCGCCCGCGTCATCCAGACATCGGCATGTCCTGCTTTTTGCCATTGCTCCAGCAGTTGCACGACGCTGACGGGGAATGTCGTAACCCCACTTGTTCTCCGCAAAAAGGCCTGGATCGCATCAACCTGAATCCCTTGTTGCGATGCGCGCCGCAGTCCCCCCGCCGACAGTCGGTATCCAAATGGATCGCCCGCCGATACCCACTCGCTGATTCGCGCCACTTGGAACCGCTCGTAGCGGCTCATATTACGCGGAGCCAGCAGGGTTCCATCTGCTTGGATACCCAGATGTTCCCGTTCCTCAGCCGGGTCCGGCCATTCACCTTCGCCGCCGAATGCCCGTCCATAGACGGTTAACCGGCAAAGTGTACCGTTATCCCCCAAATCCACCAACCCTAACCAGTGCATTGGCCCGGTGAGGACGAATCGCAGCACCGCGCCATCAACCTGATCCCAACTCTCGAACCCTTGTAGATATTGTCCGCTTTTAGGATCGCGGATATACCAGCTCTCATAGTCCCCCGCCGGGCGCTGAAAATCCGGTTCTTCCGTTTTGACCATCTCAATCAGTTCATCCAGCGGCCACCAATCGTCATCGGGCACAACTTCTAAAAATGACAAAATGGTTTGTCTCGGCAGCAGCGGATCGTTGCGCCATCCTGTATCTTCCGGTTCTATTCCAGGCGTGTGCCACAAATCATTGAACAGCGTTGTATCCCGCCATACTTCCGCCAGCGCCCGCACCTGTCGCGGACGTGATTGCTCCAACCAGGGGCGTGCATTAGTCGGCACCACCTTAAAATGTCCGCCTTCGTTGGTCACCAATCCCAGCCCGCTCACCAGGCTGATCATCAGCGCCAGCCGTGCCGGGTTAGCTTCCCCCAGCCAGAATTGTTCCAAAGCTTCACTCACCTGCTGTCGCACTTCATCTTTTTCAGTGGACACAGAGGCAATTTGCAGATACGCCAGCAAAGTGGTGAGATCATCTACCAGGGTAGTGGTTGCCGCCCGTGTTTGATCGGGTTGGCTGTTTTCTTCTGGAATCATTTCCGGCGCGCTCAAGTCAAAGCCGGTTTTGTGCGTGGGCAGCACCTCGGCCAGATCGGATGGTACATAAATAAAATTTTGTACGCCGGTTTTGGCTTGATCAAAAGCCGTTGCAATCAGTCCCCGATAATACAACGCCTCAGCGGTGCTGGCGGGGCTGAGATGGGGCTTTTCACGTTCGCGCCGTCCTGGTCCCATCTGTCGAATTTCTCCAAACAAGCGGCTAAACTGCGCTTCGGTCATTTTATGCCCTGCCGATCCCAGCAGGGTTTGAAGAACGCCGCGCTCAGTCTCGTTTAATCGTTCCCATTCATGTGCCGCCCGTTCGGTGTCCAGCATGGTATAAGTCAGCTTTTCAGCCGCGTCATGTTTATCCAATCCTGCAATATCCACATCCCAGCGGCGAGCAATAATTTCCACCAGTCCAGGATCATGATCGAGTAGAGTCGCTAATAATGTTCGCATAAGCAGTCATAACCTGATTTGTGCTGAAAGTTGCTTAAATTTTGGCGTGAAATCAAAGAGAATACAAACCCGAAGTGAAAGGGCAATTTACAAAATATCCGGTGATGCTGGTATTGTGTTGGGGCGTATCGCCATACGCCCCGGTGACATTGCTTACGCGTCAAGAATGAGCGGTAACGAAAAGAGTACCAGCGCCTGTTGCCATTCGGCACACCCTTCTGGTAAATCCGCCAGTAGCGCCACGATTTCCGGCAGTGCGCTGCGCATATCGCTTTTCACCAATCGTCCATGCCGTTCAATCAAATCCGGCAAACGTTGTGGATATTTCAAAAAACCAAGTACCCAGTTGCACAGTGTATAGCCGCCCATCACCGTATTAGACCACTGGTACTTTTCCTTAATCGCAGGCAGCCCTTGTTCATAAGCTTCGCGAGCATGATCGGCAGTCTGGTGCAGGATGGTGCTATCCAGGTTGGCAACCAATGCCTGATAACCGGCATCCTGAAAAATCCGCATAGGGCCGAGGGCGATTAGCCGTTCAGCC